>DASPUU010000335.1:0-5951 GCA_035622755.1 Myxococcaceae bacterium | reverse complement strand
GTGAGCTTGCTCAGCGCCATGGCGCAGGAGGTGACCGCGCATCCGGCACCGGCCAGGGTGGGCCCGCCCTCGGCGAGCCGCACGTCGCGCCAGGCGCCGTCTGCCTGGCGGAAGCAGGGTGTCCCGTCCGGCGAGCGGCGCGCGTCCGTGCCGGCTCCTCGCGCCGGCCAGCGCCGGGCCCGGGAGCCGAGCGCGCCCGGAGGCAGCTCGGCCGGGAGCAGAACCTCCTGACCGACGTCGATCCGGTCCGGGTTCCGGATCTCCGGGTTCAGCTCGAGGATGGCCGAGAGCACCTCGCGGGTGGAGCGCCCCGCGCCCGACCGGTGAAGCGCCTCGGCGATGCCCCAGAGCGTGTCGCCCCGGACCACGCGGTGGAGCGGGCCATCCTCGGCCTGGCGACGGGACGGGAGCTGCTCGGGACCGGGGAGCGCGGCGATGGCCATGGCCCCGGGGGGAGCCTGCATGGAACCGGCCAGCTCGGGGTCCCGGCACGTGCACCCTCTCGCACGTGCCGTCGGCGGGATGGCCGCCGTCCCGGCCCGGCGACTCCCCGGAACGGCGACGGGGCCCGCCGCCGTCCTCGTGGCGAGCCCCGTCGGAAATGCTTCAGCGACCGGCCGGTGTCAGCTGAGGTGCTTGTTGACCAGCTTGGTCATCTCGAACATCGAGACCTGCCTCTTGCCGCCGAAGACGACCCTCAGCTTGTCGTCGGCGTTGATCATCCGCCTCTCCTTCGCGTCCTGGAGATTGTTCTTGCGGATGTAAGCCCAGAGCTTCTTCACCACCTCGGTGCGCGGAATCGGCTTGCTGCCAACCACCTCGGCCAGGTCCTTGGACGGGTTGAGCTCCTTCATGAAGGCGGCGTTCGGCTTGCGCTTCGAGCCAGAGGCCTTCTTCTTCTTCGCGGGCTTCTTAGCGGCCATTCGTTCGCAATCTCCTCCCCGCTCCGGGGGCGTTAGGGCTTCGTGCCCGAAGCCAGCGGCGGTGACTATCAGGTTTCAGAGGGGAAAACACGCGCGACAGAGGTAGCTTCCCGGAGGGTCCTGGTCGAGGAAGGCGGGTTCGCGCGGGTGCATGCGCTGATCACCGGTGCAGGTGGGTTTCTCGGATCGGCGCTGGTGAGGGCGCTCGCCGCCGCCGGACACCGCGTCCGTGGCATGGTCCGTGGCCGGCTCCCGGCGGCGCCGCCGGTTCCCGGGGTGGAATGGGTCCAGGGGGACGTCAACGACGCGGCGTCCACGTCCCGGGCCGTTTCCGGCGTCGACGTGGTCTTCCATCTCGCCGGAATCCGGCGGGCGCCGGTGCGCGAGGCCTTTCTCCGCGTCAATGCCGAGGGCACGCGCCAGGTGTGTGACGCGTCGTGGCGGTCGGGGGTCCGCAGGCTGGTGCTCGCCGGCTCCCTGGCGGCGGTGGGCCCCTCCCGCCCGGACCGCCCCCACGTCGAGGCGGACCCGTTCGCCCCCGAGGAGTGGTACGGCGAAAGCAAGGCCGAGGCCGAGCGCATCGCTCTGGCTCACTCCGGGCAGCTGGAGGTCTCGGTGGCCCGGCCTCCGCGCATCCTCGGCCCCGGAGACCGCGAAAACCTCGTGTTTTTCAAGCTCATCCGACGGGGCATCCGGCTGGTCATCGGAGGAGGCCCGCGCCCTCTCTCGGTGGTGGACGTGGACGACGTGGTGGAACTCCTCCTCGTCCTGGGCGTCCATCCCCGCGCGGCGGGAGAGGCCTTCTTCTGTCCCGGGCCCGAGACGACCACCCTGGAGGAGATCCAGGACGAGGGGGCCCGCGTCCTGGGCGTCACGCCGCGCACCGTCCGGGTCTCTCCTCGCGTGCTGCGGGCCCTGGCCACCGCCGCCGACGCCGTCTCGCGCGCCACCGGGCGCCACCTCCCGCTCAACCGGAAGCTGGCGCGGCAGCTCCTCGCGCCGGCGTGGACGTGCAGCGGGGAGAAGGCCCGGTCGACGCTGGGCTGGACGCCCCGGGTGGGCGTGCGCGACTCGATTGCCCGGAGCGCCGCGTGGTATCAGGCCGAGGGCTGGCTATGAGCGTCCAGAAGGCCGCTTTCTACGACGTGGACGGAACGCTGGTGAAGACGAACATCGTCCACACCTATGCCTACTACGCGATGAACCGGGGAACGTTCTCCGGAATCGCCGGCCGCACCCTGGCCACCATCGCCCAGGTGCCGGCCTACCTGGCGCTGGACCTGATCAACCGCAAGTGGTTCAACGAATACTTCTACCGGGCCTACTCCGGGCTGAGCGAGGACCGGCTCATCGTCCTCGGCGAGGAGATGCTCGAGGACGTGCTCCGGCCGGCCCTCTTCCCCAAGGCCCAGGACCTGATCGACGAGGCGCGCCGCTCGGGGTGCCGCATCGTCTTCATCACCGGAGCGCTCGACTTCACCGTCTGGCCGCTGGCCCGCATGCTCGGTGCCGACGACGTCATCGCCAACAAGATGCAGTTCGTGGGCGGTTTCGCCACCGGCAAGGTCATCCCTCCCATCATCGAGGGGGCGAACAAGGCCCACGCCATCCGCGACTACTGCGTCAAGCACGGTCTGGCGCTGGACCAGAGCTTCGCCTACTCGGACAGCTTCTCCGACTACGCCATGCTGGCCATGGTGGGGCGGCCCACGGCGGTGAACCCGGATGTCCGGCTCCGCTCGCTCGCCCGCGCCTACCACTGGCCGGTGCTCGACCTGAGGTGACATGCGACCGCTCAAGACGCTGAGGCGCCTCTACGACGAGCAGAACCAGGTGGTGATCACCGAGAAGGGAAGCCCGCCCCGCATCCTCTTCCACGGCGAGGACTTCCTGCTCGAGGACCTCCCCCTCGGCACGCGGGTGGTGTTCGCCCGCGCCCCGCTGCAGGGCGTGCCCAACCCCAAGGCGGCCATCCGCTGGGCCCTCAACCACCCCGAGGGGATGGACCCCCTGCACGCCCTCCTCCGGCCGGGCATGAAGGTGACCATCGCCCTGGACGACATCTCGCTCCCGCTGCCGCCGATGGTCACGCCCGACGTCCGGCAGACGGTGCTGGAGATCGTCCTCGAGCTGCTCGCCGACTCGGGCGTCGACGACGTGCACCTGATCATCGCCAACGCGCTGCACCGGCGCATGACCGAGGCGGAGATGAAGCGCATGGTGGGCGCCCGCATCTTCGACGCCTACCACCCGGACCGGTACTACAACCACGACGCCGAGGACCCGGAGGGGATGGTGGAGCTGGACCGGACCGGCCACGGTGAGGTGGTGGCCATCAACCGCCGCGCCGCCGAGAGCGACCTTCTCGTCTACGTCAACATCAACCTCGTCCCCATGGACGGCGGGCACAAGTCGGTGGGGACGGGTCTGGCCAACTACCAGTCCCTGCGCGCCCACCACAACCCGAAGACCATCCGCGAGTCCGAGAGCTACATGGAGCCGAGCCGGAGCGCGCTGCACCGGAGCACGGAGCGCATCGGGCGGGTCATCGACCAGCACCTCAAGGTGTTCCACATCGAGACGGTGCTCAACAACCGGATGTTCGACGGGCCCACCGGCTTCCTCGGCAAGCGCGAGGAGGACTTCACCGAGCTCGACCGGCTCAAGTTCCAGGGGCTGCGCTACACGCTCTCCAAGCTGCCCCGGGTGGCCAAGCGCAAGCTGTTCATGGCCATCCCCGCGCCCTACGACGTCATCGGCGTGCACGCCGGGGCCACCGAGCCGTGCCACGAGAAGACGCTCGAGGTCTGCTGGCGCCAGTACAGCGTGCCGGTGGAGGGGCAGAGCGACATCGTCGTCTGGGGCGTCCCCTACATCTCCCCCTACAACGTCAACTCCATCCTCAATCCGCTGCTCGTCCAGGTGATGGGGCTCGGTTACCTGTTCAACCTCAACCGGGGCGTTCCGCTGGTGAAGAAGGGCGGGGTGGTCATCCTCTGCCACCCGGCCTACGACGAGTTCGACCCCGAGCACCACCCGAGCTACATCGAGTTCTTCAACCGGCTCCTCCCCGAGACGCGCGACGCGATGGTGCTCGAGCACAAGTACGAGCGGGAGTTCGCCACCAACCCCTCCTACGTCCATCTCTACCGCAAGGGACACGCCTACCACGGGGCCCACCCCTTCTACATGTGGTACTGGGGCGAGAACGGCCGGCAGCACGTGGGCAAGGTCATCGTCGCCGGAGCGGAGAACAACCACGTGCCCGAGCTGCTCGGCTGGGAGCGCGCGGACACGCTCGCCGAGGCCATCGACATGGCGCGCGGCGCCATGGGGCGCAGCGCGTCGATCACCGTGGTCAAGTCCGCCCCCATCCTCCAGACCGACGTCCGCCTCTAGACTGCCGACGGGAGACCCCCCGCAAGGACATGGCCGACCCCGCCCCCCTCGACGTCGCCCGGACCCTCGCCGGCCGGCACCTGCTCCTGGTCGGAGGCACCGGCTTCGTGGGGAAGGTGACGCTGTCCATGCTCCTCCACCGCTACGGGCGGGAGCTGGCCCGCATCTCGGTGGTCGTGCGGCGCGGCTCGTCCGCCTCCGCCGCGGCGCGCTTCTTCGACCGCATCCTCCCCGGCGAGCCCTTCCGGCCGCTGCGGGACGAGCTGGGGGAGGAGGGCGCCGCCGCCTTCGTCCGTTCCCGGGTGGAGGTCCTCGACGGGGACGTCACCGAGCCCGCTTTCGGCCTCCCCGAGGCCAGCCTGGCCGCGCTCCGCGGGTCGGTGTCCTGCATCATCAACTGCGCCGGCCTGGTCTCCTTCAACCCCTCGCTGGAGGTCGGCCTCAAGGTCAACACCTACGGCGTCCAGCACGCGGTGGACCTCGCCCTCCTCTTCGACGCCCCGCTGGTCCACGTCTCGACGGCCTTCGTGGCCGGGAACCGGTCCGGGCTGGTGTTCGAGGACGAGGAGATCGCCGGCTACTTCCCCAAGCGCGGGGAGCTCGACGGACGGGACTTCTCGCTGCAGCGCGAGCTGGCCGACTGCCGCGAGGAGGTGGCCCGGCTCCGGGGCAAGGCGGAGGACGCGGCGCTGACCGCGGTGTTCCGCAAGCGGGCCACCGAGCGCCTGGAGCAGGAGGGGCGTGACCCGCTCGACGAGAAGGCGCTCCGCCTGGCGGTGGGGCGCGAGCGCAAGCTGTGGCTCACCCAGAAGCTGGTCGACGCGGGCATGGAGCGCGCCCGGGCCTGGGGCTGGCCCAACACCTACACCTACACCAAGTCGCTCGGCGAGCAGGTGATGGCCGGCAACCCCGGGCTGTCCTACGCCATCGTCCGGCCGAGCGTGGTGGAGAGCGCGCTGCGCTATCCCTTCCCGGGCTGGAACGAGGGCTTCACCACCTCGGCGCCGCTGGCCTATGCCGGCCTGAAGGGCCAGCGGAGCCTGCCCGCCGGCGAGCGGAACATCCTCGACATCGTGCCGGTGGACCTGGCGGCCGGCTCGCTCATCGCCATCACCGCCCAGGCGCTCACCACCCGCGAGCGGCGCGTCTACCACCAGGTCTCGGGGGACGTGAACCCGCTCTACGCCGCCCGCTCCTCCGAGCTGGTCGGGCTCTACCGCCGGCGGTTCTTCCGGACCAAGTCGACCGGAAGTCGCCTGTGGAACGAGCTGCAGAGCCGGATCGAGCCGGTCCCGGTCAGCAAGCGTGCCTTCCAGCTCCGCTCCACGCCCTTGCTCGCCCGCGGCGCCAAGCTGCTCCGGACCGCCCTGGACGAGCTGCAGCCCACCTGGGGCGCGCCGCGCGTATCGGCCCTGGTCGAGCGCGCCCGGGAGAAGCTGTCCGACGTGGAGGAGCAGGCCCGCTCCTTCTCTGCCCTGGCCGAGCTGTTCCTCCCCTTCATCTGGGACAACCACTACGTCTTTCGCTGCGACAACACCCGGGCCGTCACCGCCCGGCTCACCCCCGAGGACCGGGCCCGCATCCCCTGGGATCCGGAGTCCATCGACTGGCGCCACTACTTCCTGGACG
>DASPUU010000334.1:0-19076 GCA_035622755.1 Myxococcaceae bacterium | reverse complement strand
TCCCTCGAGCACTGGTTGACAATGGGCAAACGCCTGGTCGAGCCTCGGCGCTCGTGAACGCCCCTGCCGACTCGCCCGACACGCCCACCCAGTCCGAGGGCGTGGTCATCCGACACGACTGGACGCTCGAGGAGGTGCGTGCCCTGCACGACCTCCCGCTGCTGGAGCTCGTCTACCGCTCACAGACCGTGCACCGCGCGGCCTTCGGCGACCACCGGGTCCAGCTCTGCTCGCTCCTCTCGGTGAAGACCGGAGGCTGCCCGGAGGACTGCGCCTACTGTCCGCAGTCCGCCCGGCACCACACCGGCGTCGCCGCCGAGAAGCTGCTCTCCACCGACCAGGTCCTGACCTCGGCCCGGGCGGCCAGGGACGCCGGGGCCACCCGGTTCTGCATGGGAGCCGCCTGGCGCGAGGTGAAGGACGGCCCCCAGTTCGACGAGGTCCTGTCCATGGTGCGCGGCGTGCGCGCTCTGGGGATGGAGGCCTGCTGCACGCTCGGGATGCTGACCGAGGCGCAGGCGCACCGGCTCGCCGAGGCCGGGCTCACCGCCTACAACCACAACCTCGACACCTCCCCGGAGTTCTACGGGGAGATCATCACCACCCGCACCTACCAGGACCGCCTCCAGACGCTGGCCCGCGTCCGAGAAGCGGGCATCCAGGTGTGCTCGGGCGGCATCCTCGGGATGGGCGAATCGGTGGACGACCGATGCCGGCTGCTCCTCACCCTGGCCAACCAGCCGGCGCATCCCGAGTCGGTGCCGATCAACGCCCTGGTGGCGGTGGCCGGGACGCCGCTCGAGCGCCAGGAGCCGGTGCCGCCGGTGGACATGGTCCGCGCCATCGCCACGGCGCGCATCCTCATGCCCCGGGCGATGGTCCGGCTCAGCGCCGGCCGGCTCTCGATGAGCCAGGAGGCGCAGCTCCTGTGCATGATGGCCGGCGCCAACTCGCTCTTCTTCGGCGAGAGGCTGCTCACCACCGGGAACCCCGAGTTCGCCCAGGACATGGCTCTCCTCGACTCGGCCGGCGTCGAGCCGCTCGAGCCGCACGCCGCCCGATGAGCAGCACGGCGCGCGCCTGGGCGGAGGAGGAGCTGGCCGCGCTGGCGGAGAAGGGGCTGCTCCGCTCGCTCGAGCCGCTCCGGTCGCCGCAGGGCCCCCTGGTCCGCATCGGCGAGGAGACGCTGATCAACTTCTCCTCCAACGACTACCTCGGCCTGGCCGCGCACCCGGCGGTGGCCGGCGCCGCCCGCGTCGCGCTCGAGCGCTGGGGGACCGGCGCCGGAGCCTCCCGCCTGGTGGTGGGGGACAGCGAGGCCCACCGGTCGCTCGAGGACCGGCTCCGGGCCTTCGAGGACGCCGAGGCGGTGCTCCTCTTCAACAGCGGCTTCGCGGCCAACCTGGGAATCATCCCGGCGCTGGTCGGGCCCGGCGACGCGGTCTTCTCCGATGCCCTCAACCACGCCAGCCTGGTGGACGGGTGCCGGCTCTCCCGCGCCCTGGTCCAGGTCTACCCGCACCGCGACGCGGACGCGCTCGCCGTCCGGCTGGCCGCCACCGCCGCCCGCCGGAAGCTGGTGGTGACGGACGGCGTCTTCTCCATGGACGGAGACGCCGCCCCCCTGGCCGAGCTGGTCGCCGTGTGCCGGAGGGCCGGCGCGGTGCTGATGGTCGACGAGGCCCATGCCACCGGCGTGCTCGGCGCGCGCGGAGCGGGATTGACCGAGGCGCTCGGCCTGACCCGCGAGGTGGACCTGCGCATGGGCACCCTGGGCAAGGCGCTCGGCGTCTTCGGCGCCTACCTGGCCACCAGCGACCCGGTGGCCAGGCTCCTCCTCCATCGCGCCCGGTCGCTCGTCTTCTCCACCGCCCTCCCGCCGGCGCTCTGTGCGGCCGCGGAGGCGGCGGTCGACCTGGTCGAGCAGGGGAGCGCGCTGCGCGAGCGGCTGTGGCGCAACATCCGTCACTTCGCGCGGGGGCTCGAGGAGCTCGGGCACCCGGCCCGCGCGAGCTCGGCCATCTTTCCTGTCGTCCTCGGTTCGGCCGAGCGCGCCGTGGCCGCGGCCGCCTTTCTCCGCGCCCGGGGCATCCTGGCCAAGCCCATCCGCCCGCCGACGGTGCCGGCCGGGACGAGCCGGCTGCGCTTCTCCCTCTCCGCGGCCCACGGCCCGGAGCAGCTGGACCGGGCGCTCGACGGGCTCCGGGAGATGAAGGCCCATGGAATCCTCCGAGCGGCATGAGCGCCTCCTGGCGCTCGACCAGGCGCACGTCTGGCACCCCTTCACCCAGATGCAGGGGTGGCCCGCTGACGAGCCGCTGATCATCGAGCGCGCCGAGGGCAACACGCTCATCGACGACCTGGGACGGCGCTACCTGGACGGGGTGTCCTCGCTGTGGTGCAACGTCCACGGGCACCGGAAGCGGGAGATCGACGACGCCGTCCGGGAGCAGCTGGACCGGGTGGCCCACACCACGCTCCTCGGACTGGCCTCGGTGCCGTCCATCGAGCTGGCGGCGGAGCTGGTGCGGGTCGCGCCCCAGGGGCTGACCCGCGTCTTCTACTCGGATTCGGGGAGCACCGCCGTCGAGGTGGCCCTGAAGATGGCCTACCAGTGCTGGCGCCAGCGAGGCCGCCCGGAGAAGGCGCACTTCGCCGCCCTCGACCAGTCCTACCACGGCGACACGGTGGGCAGCGTCTCGGTGGGAGGGATCGAGCTCTTCCACGGCACGTTCCGGGGGCTGCTCTTCCCGGTGGAGCGCATCCCCACGCCGTACGCCTACCGGTGGGAGGGCGCCGGCGACTGCGGCGCAGCCTGTCTCGCCGCCGCCGAGCGGCTCTTCCAGAGAAAGGGCGAGGAGCTGGCGGCGGTGGTGGTCGAGCCGCTGGTCCAGGGCGCCGCCGGGATGATCACCCATCCTCCCGGCTTCCTGCGCAAGCTGGCCGACCTGGCGCGGGCCCACGAGGTCCTCCTCATCTGCGACGAGGTGGCCACCGGCTTCGGGCGCACCGGCACCCTGTTCGCCGTGGAGCAGGAGGCGGTTCGCCCGGACTTCCTCTGCCTGGCCAAGGGTCTGTCGGGAGGCTACCTGCCGATGGCGGCGACCCTCACCACCGAGGAGATCCACGCCTCCTTCCTCGGGGGCCCGGCGTCGGCGCGGACCTTCTTCCACGGGCACACCTTCACCGGCAACCCGCTCGGCTGCGCCGCCGCGCTGGCCAGCCTCAAGCTCTTCGAGACGGAGCACGTCCTGGAGCGGATGGCCCTGACCCTGGCCACGCTCAAGCCCTACCTCACCTCCATCGCCGAGCTTCCGCACGTGGGCGAGGTCCGGCAGCGCGGGGCGATGATCGGCATCGAGCTGGTCCGCGACCGGCGGACGAAGGAGCCCTACGGCGTCCAGGAGCGGACCGGGCACCGGGTGTGCCTGGCGGCGCGCAAGTACGGCCTGCTCATCCGCCCGCTCGGCTCGGTGGTGGTGCTCATGCCGCCGCTCTCCCTCACCCCGTCGGAGGCGATGCAGGCCGGGGAGGCGGTGCTCCGGGCCATCACCGAGGTCACCGGACGATGAGGGACCTGCCGCGGTACTTCGTCACCGGCACGGATACCGGGGTGGGGAAGACCGAGGTGGCGGCGGCGCTCCTCTCCTGGATGGCCGACGCCGGGCTCTCCCCGGGCGCGTACAAGCCCTACGAGAGCGGCTGCGCCGACGTGGAGCGGCCCCCCGACGCGCTGGCGCTGCGGGCCGCGGCCCGGAGCGAGGACCCGCTGGGGCGAATCTCCCTCCATCGCTTTCACGCCCCGCTCGCTCCCGGGGTGGCCGCCGAGCGGCTGGGCCTCAATCCGTCCTGGGCGGAGACCCTGCGCGCCTTCCGCTCCTTCCAGGGGCGCGCGCTGGTGGTGGAGGGCGCCGGCGGCCTCCTCGTCCCTCTGGACGCCCGGCACCTGGTCATCGACCTGGTCGCCGCCACGCGCCTGCCGGTCGTCCTCGTCGCCCGCGCCGGGCTGGGGACCCTGAACCACACCGGGCTCTCGCTGCTCGCCCTCCGCGCCCGGCGCATCCGCGTGCGCGCCGTGGTGCTGGTGCGCTCCTCCCCGGCGCGCGATCCGAGCCTGCACGACAACGCGCGCTGGATCGAGAGGCGCTTCGCCGCCCGGGTCCTCGGGCCGGTGCCCTTCGTGCGCGACGCCTCCGAGCGCCGGAGCGTTTTTCTGAAAGCGCTGCGCCCGCTTCTCGAAACCGGGCGGCGATCCCCGGGGCGAGGCTGAGCGCAACTCTTCTGCCGCCCGTTTTTCGACCCGCTATGTGGGTGTAGCGCGCGCCGCGCCGGCACAGCCGAGCGGGAATTGGACGGCTCCGGTGATCCACGCGATGAACGAAGGCACATGGCAGACGTCATCGACCTCACGCTCGTCGCCGACGCCAGGCGGTTCTTCTTCAAGCTTCTCGAGGCCCGCGGGCTCTCCTACTTTCTTCGCAAGGACGGGCAGAGGCTCTTCCACATCGAGCAGTCCAAGGTGGAGATGGTCGTCCGCACCGCCGCGCGGAACCGGCCCGGTCACCTGCCCAAGCCGCCCCTGCCGGCCATCGACTACTGCCGCCAGGAGATCCGCCGCGAGCTCATCCGCCGCGTGGTCCAGACCATGCTCCGGACCGGCTTCTAGAAGCCCCCCGTCCGGTCGGTGTGGCGGAAGCAGCTGACCAGGTGGTCGTCCACCATCCCGGTGGCCTGCATGAAGGCGTAGCAGATGGTCGGCCCGACGAAGGTGAAGCCGGCCTCGCGGAGCGCGGCGGACATGGCCCGGCTCTCGGTCGTCTCGGCGGGGAGCTGGCGCAGCGCCCGCCGATGGTTGACCCGCGGAGCGCCCCCGACGAAGCCCCACAGGAAGCGCGCGAAGCTCCCCTGCTGGCTCCGCAGCGCGAGGTAGGCGCGGGCGTTGGTCACCGTCCCGGAAATCTTCGCCCGGTTGCGGACGATGGTCGGGTCGGCCATCAGCCGCTCGACCCGCGCCGGACGCCAGCGCGCGATGCGCTCGGGCTCGAAGCCGTCGAAGGCCCGCCGGAAGCTCTCCCGCTTGCGGAGGATGGTGATCCACGAGAGGCCGGCCTGGAAGCCGTCCAGCGACAGCTTCTCGAAGAGGGCCCGGTCGTCCCACTCCGGGACCCCCCACTCGGTGTCGTGGTAGGCGAGGTAGAGCGGGTCGGTGCCCGGCCAGGGGCACCGCACCAGTCGTTGCTCGGTCACCGGGCGAGCCTGACACACCCGCCGTCCCTTGGCAGGCGGTAGCCTGGCCCCCGTGTTCTCCGCCCGCACCGCCTGGGACCGGACCCAGAACCTGCTCGCCCTGAGGCGCGAGATGCTCCGCCAGCGCGGCGCCGACGTGGTCGACCTCACCGTCCCCAGCGCCGCCCGGGCCGGGCTGGCCCACCCGGAGCCCGTCGTCCGGGAGGCGCTCCTCGCCGCGCCGCTCGCCGGCTACTCCCCGGAGCCGCTCGGGCTCCCCGTCGCCCGCGAGGCGGCGGCGGCCGAGCTCTCGCTCCGGGGAGCCCGGGTCGCCCCCGGGCAGCTGGCGCTCACCGCGAGCACGAGCGAGGCCTACGCGCGGCTCCTCGAGCTCCTCGCCGACCCGGGGGACAACGTCCTCGTTCCCCAGCCCAGCTACCCGCTCCTCGCGTACCTGGCGGACGGCGCCTCGGTGGCGCTTCGCCCCTATCCGCTCGAGCTGGAGGCCGGGTTCGCGCTCGACGTGGGCGCGCTCGAGACGCTGGCCGACGAGGACACCCGGGCGGTGGTGGTGGTCAGCCCGGCCAATCCCACCGGGCAGGTCCTCGGCGCCGAGGAGCGGCGCAGCCTGGATGCGCTCTGCGCCCGCCGCGACTGGGCGCTGGTGGTGGACGAGGTGTTCGCGCACTTCGTCCGCGGTGGCCGCACGCCCTCCACCGCCGCCGCCTTCGAGGGCGAGGCGCTCACCTTCGTGCTCGACGGGCTGTCGAAATCGGTGGGCCTGCCGCAGCTCAAGTGCGCCTGGATGGCGGTGGGCGGGAGCACCCCTCTTCGGGACGAGGCGCTCGGGCGGCTGGAGGTGCTGCTCGACGGGTTCCTCTCCGTCGGCGAGCCGGTGCAGCGGGCCCTCCCGCGCCTGCTCGCCCTCGGCCCACCCTGGCGCCGCCGCGTCCTGGCCCGGCTGGAGGACAACCGGCGCACGCTTTCCGGCGCCCGTGCCGAGCGGGCGCCGTGGAGCGTCCTGCCCTCGGCGGCCGGCTGGTCGGCGGTGGTCCGGCTGCCGGCCACGGTCGACGAGACGGCGGTGTGCCTCGAGCTGCTCGAGGCCGGGGTCCAGGTCCATCCCGGCCACTTCTACGACTTCCCGCGGGGGCGGTTCCTGGTCCTCTCCCTGCTCCCCGAGCCGGAGCGCTTCGCCGCCGGGGTCGAGCGACTGGCGGGCTGCCTCGACCGCACGCTCCGCTGAGGCGCCGCGGCCGTCCGCGCCGCTCACCCCGCGTCGGCCTCGCCCTTCGCCCGGGCGAGCAGCCCCTCGACGCCGAGCCGCGGCGCCCAGTCGCCGAGATAGCCGGTGTCGAGCGCTCCCTCGCCCACCCGCAGCATCTCCACCACGTCGCGCCACTGCTGGGTCGACGCCTCACCGCCCATCTGGAACCAGAGGAGCTTGCGCAGGATGGAGTCCTCCGGGGACTTCACGAACAGGCCCTCGCCGGGGCGGACCTCCACCCAGCGCCGGCGTCCGAGCTCGCTCCGGTCGAAGGGCTCCGGACCGGCGACGAAGAGGTCGATCTTGGTCGCCCAGGGAAGGAAGAAGATGTTCTCCGAGCTCCGGGTGCGTGCCGCCGCTCGGAGCGCCGGCTCGTCCACCTCGAAGTCCGGCCCGAGCGCCGCGGCGAACGCCTCCACCTGCTCCTCGCCGAGCTCGACCACCAGGTCGATGTCGTTCGTCGCCCGGGGCTCCCCCTGCAGCGAGCTGGCCAGCGAGCCGCCGAGGAAGTAGGCGACGCCGAGCCGGTCCAGGACGCGTGCGACCCGGAGCGCGATGTCGATGGCGTCGACCACCATGCGCGCTCAGACGGCGTCCGGGGGAATCGCCCCGAGGACCCGAGCGGCGAAGGTCCGGCCGTAGAGGCGGACCACCAGGCGAGCGCGGAGCTCCTCCGCTCCGGCCTGCGGGTACCGTTGGCGGAGACCGGCCAGCGCCAGCGTGCGGACGGCCTGGCTCAGGGCGGAGGCGGCCTGGAGCCGCGCCGACGGACTCATCCGCCGGAGGTGGGCGTGGTAGCGCGCCCGGGCATGCGCTGGCGTGTCCTGCTCCATCCGCCGCGGCACGCTAGCAGAGGAGGGGCCACGCGCCCGGGGGGTGCCCGGTCAGGGAACCACCGCGCTGCCGACGTTCGCCTGGAACACCTTCCAGTCCGTTCCCCCGCGCCCGTCGCGCAGGACGACGTAGAAGGTGACCCCTCCGTCCGCCTGTCCCTGGAAGGTGGTGTAGGACGTCTCCGCCGTGTCGTCCGGCGTCGGCTCGCGCGAGCGGAAGTCCTCGACGTTGGTCAGCGTCGCGTACCAGCTGTAGTTGAGGTTCTCGTAGGTGAGGCCGCCGTCCAGGCTGGGGTACGTCTCGATGCCGCCCGGGACTCCCACCGCCGGCCAGGCCGGGTCCGGCCCCCCGTCCGGGATGCCGGGCATGAGCCGGACCTCGACGTTCCAGGGTAACAGGGCCCCGTCGAGCGAGCCGCCGTCCGGAACGGTGACGCCGAGCAGCTGCGGGTTGTGGTTCGGATTGCCCGAGAAGCGGACGCCGAGCCGGTACACGCCGCGCTCGGTGTCGCCCGGTCCGCTCCCGCCGTTGGTGGCGAAGTAGCCGATGGCCACCTGGATGACCCCCGGCTCGGTCACCGGGAGCCCGGCGTCGGGAAGCTGGCCGGCCGGGAGCGTGGCCAGGAACTCCTGGATCTCCGGGCTGGAGACGTCGAGCGTGTCGCCGGGAAGGGTGAAGCCGTCCGCGCCCGGGCACTGGAAGGTGGCGGCGTAGGGGTCGCCCGGCGCGCAGAGAGCGAAGGTCACCGAGGGCGTCCCGCCGTCGACCTCGAAGGCGAGCGCGGTGAAGTGGACCGGGGGCGGCACCCCGCCGTCGGGGGGGAGGACCAGCTCTGGCGGGTCGGCGCGGACGGCGAGCACGCGGGTGCTCAGCAGCTCGCTCTGGGAGATGACGCTCGGCTCGCAGGCGGCCAGGGCGGCGGTGAGGACGGCGATGGGAAGCGCTCGATGCATCAGAAGACGGCCTTGATGCCCAGCACGGGCACGATGGGCAAGCCCACGAAGTAGACGCTCTGGGTGTAGTTGAAGTTGTAGGTCACCCCCTCCACCTCGCGGGAGTCGGTGACGTTCTGCACGTCCAGGTACAGGTCCAGCGACCAGGTGTCGAACACCCATACCTTGTCCACCCGCACGTCGAGCTGGACGAAGTTCGGGAGCCGGGCGGAGTTGACCGGCCCGAAGATGGGGACGAAGGAGTCGGTGTTGTCGTCCTTCACCGCGCCGACGATGGGCGTGCGCGGGTTCCCGGTGGCGTAGCGGAAGCGGCCTCCGAGCTCCCAGCCCGCCCCGAGCTTGTAGCTGACGATGGCGGTGAGCACGTGGGTCTGGTCGAAGTCGAACGGGCGCCACTGGTCACCGGGCGCGTCGAGGCGCTGGCTCTTGGAGAAGCTGTAGCTCAGCCAGCCGAAGATGCGCTCGGTGAGGGCCTGGCGGAGGAAGACCTCGAAGCCCCAGATGCGCCCCTGGCCGGTGTTGGCCAGCTGCTGGGGGACGGCCACCCCGTCGCGCTCCACCGTGGCCGTCGAGCTGGAGATGACGCCGCTCAGCCGGTTGTAGAACGTCTCGAAGGTGAAGAGCAGGCTCCGGGTGATGTTCCACTCCACGCCCACCGAGGTCTGCAGGCTCTGCTTGGCCTTCAGCGCCGGGTTGCCGAAGACCGCGTCCGTCTCGCCAGCGGCGATGTTCGGCGCCTCGCTGTAGAGGCCGATGCCGGCCTTGAGGGTGACCGGCGGAGCGACCGTCCAGCGGACGGCGAGCCGGGGGTCGACGGTCCACAGGGGGACGGGCTGCAGGTTCCACTGGAACTGGTCGATGCGGAGCGCCGGGATGACCAGCAGCGAGGGCACCGGGCGCCAGCGGACCTCCGTCCACAGGCCCAGGTCGCCCTGCCAGGCGTGCTCGTTCTGGTAGAGGATGGGATTGAGGGGGCCTCCCGGCCGCGGCTCGCCCTCGCGGGGGGGCTCGGGCAGCTCGGCGGTGAGGTTCCCCGACTGGTAGAGCCAGTCCACACCGGCGGCCAGGGTCACCGCCGGGGAGAGCGCGTACTCGAGGGTGCTGCGGAAGCCGGAGGGATTGACGGTCACGTCCAGGCCGCGGGTGATGCCGATCTGCAGATTGACGTGCGTCTCGCCGAAGAGGGCGATGGTGTCCCAGCGAACCGGTCCGTCGAGGTAGGTGTAGCGGAGCCGGAGCTGGTTGAAGCCCGTCGAATCGCTGAAGTTGCGGCCCACCGTCGGGTCGCGCGCGGGGGTACTGGTGGTGACCAGCTGGAGCGTGTCCTGGCTGTGCAGGGCGAGCAGGCTCAGGGTGTGGTGCGGGTTCGGGCGCCAGACCAGCTTGAGCTGGGCGTCGTCGAACGCCGGCGCCACGGTGAAGCTCGGCGAGCTGCTGGAGAGAAACAGGGGAAGGAAGACGTCGAGGTAGGAGCGGCGGCCGGCGATGGCGAAGCTGAGCTGGTCTCCGAGGGGGGCCTCCAGCACCACGTCGGCGTCGAGGACGTTGACCTCCACCACCCCGTGGAAGCCGTCCGTCCTCGGGTCCCGGCTCCGGACGTCGACCACGCCACCGACGATGTCGCCGTAGTAGGCGGGAAAGTTGCCGGGCAGGTACTCCACCGTCTGGAGGAGCTCGCTGTTGTAGACCGCGGTCAGCCCGCCGAAGTGGTAGAGGATGGGCAGCCGCTCGCCGTCGAGGAAGATGCCCGAGTCCTGCGGGCTCGTGCCGCGGATGGCGATGAGGCCGCCGTTGAAGGGCGCCCGGGCCACCCCGGGCAGGTTCTGCACCACCTTGAGCGCGTCGCCGTACGTCCCCGGGATGCGCTGGACCTCCTGGAGCGACAGGGAGAGCTCGGTGACCTCCTTCTTCTCGCGCTCGGCCCGGACCACCGTCTCGTAGGGGCTGAAGTAGCGCTTGAGGAGGAAGTACCTCACCCGCGTCTCCTTGCCGGCGGAGAAGCTCTCGGTGGTCTCGAAGCGATCATGACCGGTGGCGTCGACGACGATGCGCTGCGTGCCGGCGGGGACGTCCCGCATGCGAAAGGCCCCTTGCGCATCGGTGGTGGTGACGAGCTTCAGGTCGGGCAGGGCCACCTCGGCGCCGGCCAGCGGCCGGCGCGTCCCCCGCTCGAGCACCGTGCCGCTGAAGTTGACCGGTCCCTCGCGGGCCTGCTCCGTGGCCGGGGCGGCGAGCACGAAGTCGTAGGCGTAGTTGATGCGCACCGGCGTGGGCTTCCCGTCCACCTCGGCCGGCGTGAAGTGGAACTGCCGGACCGCCGCCAGCGCCGCCTCGTCGAAGCCGTTGCCGGCCGGCCCGACGACCACCGCCCGGGTCACGTCGCCGTGGACCGAGACGTCCACCTCGAGGAGGACCCGGCCCTCCAGCCCGGCCGCGCGCGCCGCCGGCGGATACTCGGCCTCCACGAAGCGGTCGACCGCCGGCGGCCGGGTGAGCTGCCCGGTCTGCCCGGCCGGGGCGATGACCGGGGCGGCCGGTGTGCTCTCGGGCGGCGCGGGCTGGCCCCGCCCTCCGCGCGGGAGGAGCGCGGCGATGACCAGGACCGCTGCCCAGCCGTTCCGTCTCCCCCCGTTCGTCCGACCTCTGCCCAAGGCCCGCCTTTGCGCCCCAGGGTCGCAGTCGCCGGAAGCCCAAGGCAAACCTATTCTGCACCCGGCGAGGATGGCGGAAGAGCGAGCAGGGAAGCTCCCGTCGCGCGAGGTCGACCGATGAGGTGGGAGCAGCTGGTGAAGCTCGGCCGGGAGCTCCCCGGTGTGGGCGAGGGCACCTGGTACCGGACGCCGGGCCTTCACGTCTGCGGCAAGTTCTTCTGCCGCCTCAAGGAGGATGGCCGGTCGGTGGTCTTCCGGCTGGAGAGCGTCGA
This sequence comes from Myxococcaceae bacterium, assembly GCA_035622755.1. Classification (GTDB taxonomy): domain Bacteria; phylum Myxococcota; class Myxococcia; order Myxococcales; family Myxococcaceae; genus JADGRA01. The sequence continues at coordinate 7,873 of DASPUU010000334.1, read as the reverse complement.
GGAGCAGGAGTTCCTGGTCGCCGCGCGACCGCACGTCTACTTCATCACCGACCATTACCGAGGCTACGCGGCGGTCCTGGCGCGGCTCGACGCGCTCCCTGTCGCCGAATGTCGCCGGCGCCTGGAGAGCGCCTGGCGCCTCGAGGCACCGAAGAGCTTGGCCCGGCAGCGCGGGGACTCCCGCGCCGGTGTCAGCCCGGTGGGCCCTGGCCGGCGTCCGCCCCGTCCGCGCCGGCGCCGGCCGGTGCGGCGCCGCCCTTCCGGCGGTAGGTGAGCGTGTAGTCCACCGGGTGCGGCAGGTGCTTGCTGGAGATGACCACCTGCACGTGCAGGGTCGCGCCGTCCGGGTCGAGAGTCCATACCACCCGCCGCGCGCCCTCCTCCCCCCGGAAGTACTGCACCAGGGCGCCGTCCACGATGCGCTGGCTGAGCTTGCTCGTCTCGTCGTACTTGGTCCGGTGGTCCACCTCGCTCCCGTCGGCCGGGCTGACGTCGGCAATCTGGCAGGGCCCGGCCACCGTCACCTGGTCGGTGAAGCTGACCGTGTAGGTGTTGCAGATCTCGCAGGAACGCATCAGCCGGTCGTAGGCGATGCCGCGCACGAGGAAGAACATCCCGTCCACCGACCGGTCCACCGCCGCCGGCACGGTCGAGCGCTCGCGCGTCCCGCCGATGAACAGGTAATCGCCGGCCAGGCGCCGCCGGGCCGCCTCCCCGGACTCGGCCGACGCGCTCCCGTCGGCGAGGGCGGCCGCCGTCCAGAACACCGCCGCCACGGTCATCCCCAGTGCGCTCCGCTGGCCCATGCTCATTGCCGCCGGTAGGTGAGGGTGAAGTCGACCGGGGCCGAGAGCTGGCTGCTCTCCATCACCCGGCGCACGAGGAGCGTCGCCCCGTCGTCCTCGAGACGGAACTCGGTTCGGCCGCCGCCCTCGTCGGTGTGGCCCTTCTGGATGAGGACGCCGTCCACGAAGCTCTGCGAGACCTGGGTCTGGTCGCCGTACTTCGTCTCCAGGGCGAAGGGGCTCCCGTCCAGCGGGCCGAGCTCCACCGGGAAACCGGGAGAGCTGATCTGGAGGTTCCCCAGGCCGTCGAAGAAGAGCTGGTAGCTGTCGCGGATCTCGGCGTGCTGCCGGACGCTCTGCCGGGCGACCGGCTTGGCCAGGAAGCTGAGGCCGGAGATGGCGCGCTCCACCGCCGCCGATACCGCCCGGCGCTCGGCGTCGCTCCCGGCGTAGAGGTAGGTCCCGGCGTAGCGCTTCTGCAGCTCGGCGGTGGCCGAGGAGACGCTCGAGGTGAGCGGCGCCCTGGGGGCGGCGGCCGGGGGAGCCGCCTCGACATGCGTGCAGCCGGCCGAGCCGAGGAGGAGCAGGCCCAGGCCCGCGGTCAGGCCGGCGCCGGGACGCGAGGCGACGCGCCCCGTCAAGACAGCCGGGCGAGCAGGAGCTTGCGCTGCAGCTGCAGCACCTCCGGCGCGTGCTTGCCCAGCATCTCGAAGAACTCCCCCTGGCTCTGCAGCTCCTGGCGCCACTCGTCGGCGTTGATGTTGGTCGCCTCGTCGACCATCTCCGGCGGGATGTCCAGCCCGGAGAGGTCCAGGTCGCCCGCCTTGGGCACCCAGCCGAGCAGGGTCTCCTGGCCGCCGACCCGGACGTGCGCGCGGTCGACGATCCACTTCAGCACACGCATGTTCTCCCCGAAGCCCGGCCAGAGGAACTTGCCGTCCTTGCTCTTCCGGAACCAGTTCACCTGGAAGATCTTCGGCGGGTAGGGGATCCGCGCCTGCATCTTCAGCCAGTGCTGCAGGTAGTCGCCCATGTTGTAGCCGGCGAAGGGGAGCATGGCCATCGGGTCGCGCCGCACCACGCCCACCTTCCCGGTGGCGGCGGCCGTCGTCTCCGAGCCCAGGGTGGCGCCGAGGAACACCCCGTGCGACCAGTTGAAGCTCTGCAGCACCAGCGGCACGGTGGTGGCCCGCCGGCCCCCGAAGACGATGGCCGAGATGGGCACGCCCTCCGGGTCGTTGACGTGGCGGGAGAGCGCCGGGTTGTTGGTCATCGGGGCGGTGAACCGGCTGTTGGGGTGCGCCGCCTTCTCCCCGCCCCCCTTCTTCCAGGGCCGCCCCTGCCAGTCGATGAGCTCGTCCGGCACCGGGCCGTCCATCCCCTCCCACCACACGTCGCCGTCCTTGGTCATGGCCACGTTGGTGAAGATGGTGTCCTTCCTCACCGAGGCCATGGCGTTGGGGTTGGAGGCGAAGTTCGTCCCCGGGGCGACGCCGAAGTATCCGTTCTCCGGGTTGACCGCCCAGAGGCGGCCGTCCTTGCCCACCCGCATCCAGGCGATGTCGTCGCCCACCGTCCATACCTTCCAGCCGGCGAAGCGCTTGGGCGGGATGAGCATGGCGAAGTTCGTCTTGCCGCACGCCGAGGGGAAGGCGCCGGTGACGTAGGTGGTCTGCCCGTCCGGGCTCTCCACCCCGAGGATGAGCATGTGCTCGGCCAGCCAGCCCTCGGTCTTCCCCAGGTAGCTGCCGATGCGCAGGGCCAGGCACTTCTTTCCGAGCAGCGCGTTGCCCCCGTAGCCCGAGCCGTAGCTCCAGATGGTGTTGTCCTGGGGGAAGTGGCAGATGAAGCGCCGCTCCGGATTGACGTCCCCGGTGCAGTGCAGCCCGCGGTTGAAGTCCCCGGCCGCCCCGAGCAGGTCGAGGGCCTGCTTCCCCATGCGGGTCATGATCCGCATGTTCAGGACCACGTAGACGCTGTCAGTGAGCTCGATGCCCACCTTGGCCAGCGGCGAGCCGAGCGGCCCCATGACGTAAGGCACGACGTACATCGTCCGGCCCCGCATCGAGCCGTCGAAGAGCTTGGTCAGCTTGCCGTACGCCTCGGCCGGGGCCATCCAGTTGTTGGTCGGCCCGGCCTCCTCCTGGGTCGGGGTGCAGATGAACGTCAGGTGCTCGACGCGGGCCACGTCGTTGGGGTTGCTCCGGTGCAGGTAGCAGCCCGGGCGCTTTTCCTGGTTCAGCGGGATGAGCACGCCCGCGTCGACGGCGGTCCTGGTCAGCCGCGCGCGTTCCTCCTCCGAGCCGTCGCACCAGACCACCTGGTCCGGCCGGCAGAGCCCGGACATCTCCCGGACCCAGTTGAGGAGCGTCGTGTTGCGTGTCGGAGCGCCGTTCGCGTTCGGTTGGCTGGCCATCGGTCCTCTCTCCTGGAGGTCGTCACCGACGGCAATACCTGCATGGTGGCCCCGGCGACAACCTCCTCGCGCCCGGGACTCTGAGCGCTCATCCGACCCATCAGCAAGTGTCGAGGAGGCGCCCGCTGACGCGCCGCATCGAGCGGAGGTGACTATTCGAGGTCGAACACCTGGTAGCGGCCGCGCCCGTCCAGGAGGGTGCCCCAGACCCGGTGGCTCGCCTGGTGCTCCGACGGACCGAACGCCAGCTTGGTCCCGGTGCCCAGGTCGAGGTCGCGGAGGGACTCCAGGGCGTCGACCAGCTTCTCGCTGTCCAGGTCGCGGCCGGCGCGCTGGAGGGCCTCCACCAGGAGCCTCCCCACCAGGTACCCCTCGAAGCTGACCGCGTCCGGCTTCTCGTCCGGGGCGAGCTTCTCCAGCTGCTTCTTGTAGGTCAGCACCGCCGTGGCGCCCGAATCCACCGGGGGGACCACCTGGGTGACGATGACCCCATCGCCGGTGCCGGCGCCGAGCTGCTGGAGCTCGTCGGCGAAGGCCGTGGCCCCGACGCTGGAGACCGAGGCGAAGGTGACCCCGGGCATCACCGCCCGCATGCGGGCGATGAACCGGGCCGATGCCCGGTAGCTGCCGATCATCACCACCGCGCGGGTCCACGGAGCGCGGGTGCGGATGCGCTGCACGGCGTCCTCGATGTCGAGCGTGTTGCGCGCGTAGCCGACGCGCAGCACGGTGGGCAGCTTGCGCTCGCGGCGGAGCAGCTTGGCGACGCCCTGGTAGCCGGCCTCGCTCGCTGCGCCCTCCTCGCCGAAGACGGCGATGGACTCCGGGCGGATGCCGCGCCGGAGCAGGAACCGCACGATGGCCGCCGTCTCCTCGGCGTCGCTGGCCCGGAGGTTGAACACGTAGCGGTCCGGCGGGTCCCGGCGGAGAACCTGGGCACCGCTCAAGGCGCCGAACAGCAGCGACCGCCGCTCGAGCACGAAGGGGACGGAGGCCAGGGCATTCGACGCTCCGACGTTTCCGACCAGGGCGAACACCTTTCGCTTGTCCCACAGGACGCGCAGGGCGCCCGGGATGCGGGAGGGGTCCGCGCCGTCGTCCTCGGGAACGAGCGTCAGCCGCCGGCCATGGACGCCGCCCGCCTCGTTGGCCTGGGCGAAGGCCGCCTCGAGCCCGACCTTCATCTGGCGGCCGAGCTCCTTGGACGGGCCGCTGAAGGGCGCGGCCAGACCGACGACGATGGAATCGGCGGTGACGCCCTGGACGCCGGGGGCGGCGGGCTGCGCTGTCGCCGGGGCGGCGCTGGGTGTTGCCGCGGGGGCTGCCTCGGGCGCGGCCGGCCGAGCGGCGGCGGGGGGAGGGGCCTCGGGCACGGTGGCCACCCGGGGCCGGAGGCTGAAGAGGAGGAAGAGGGCGACGATGCCGAGGAGCAGGAAGCCGCCCAGGATGGCCACGCCGGCGAGCTTGCGGCTTGGCTCCGGCAGTGCTCCCGCCTCGACGTCGCCGAGGTCGGGCGGCTCGGGGGACGGTGCCAGCGCCTCCAGGGCCGGCCCGGCCTGCCCGGGCTGGGTCGCTGGTCCGGGGCAGTAGGCATCCTCGGCATGCCACGTGCCGCACTCCGGACAGAGGCGCCCGGCGGGCGGCTCGACGATGGGAAGGGCGTCCGACCGCGTCACCGCCTCGCTCGGCCGGGCGCTCGCCTCCGAAGCGCCGTTCATGCCCTGCTGGAGGACCTCGTTGAGCGGCACGTGGATGCGCCGGGCCGGCGGGCGCACGTCCACCTCCACCTCGAACGAGCCGCGCCGGATGTCGAGCGCCCGGTAGAAGGCATCCACACCCACCCGCTCGCCGAAGCGCGCGTCGAGCAGCTCTCCGTCGGCGACGAAGAACTCCCCCCGCCCCTCCGGGAGGTCCGGGGTGGAGACGCGGATGGCCACCGTCTTCTTGCTCAGGCAGTAGAACTGGAGGAGTTCCGAGAAGGAGACCTCGGGAAAATGTCCAGCGACGGCCATGTCGGGTTCCCCGCGGGGAGAGGCGGCCCGGCGAGTGTCCCGGGGCCAAGGCATGTCAGTCAATCGGATGTCTCCCTGGTACGTCCGCCAGGATGCGCTGCGGCCCTGACGGCCGGACGCTTGGCGTAGCATGGCGGCCCGCCATGGCCATCCCCACGCCGGTGCCCACCGCCGCGGCCGTGCCCTACACCCGGAACCGCGCCGAGCGGAACCGGATCATCATCGCCGTGGTCACCGGGACGACCATCGAGTGGTACGACTTCTACCTCTACAGCTCGCTGCTCTTCGTCATGGCCGACCAGTTCTTCCCCAAGGGGGACGCGGCGGCGGCCCTGCTGGCGGTGCTGGCGGCGCACGTGACCGGCTTCATCATCCGGCCGGTGGGGGCGCTCTTCTTCGGGAGGCTGGGCGACCTCCGGGGCCGGAAGCGCGCCTTCTTCGCCACCCTGCTCCTCATGGGGGCGGCCACCACGGCCATCGCCTTCCTCCCCACCTACGAGCAGATCGGCCTGGCCGCCCCGCTCCTCTTGGTCATCTTCCGGCTCCTGCAGGGATTCGCGCTGGGGGGCGAGTACGGCGGCGCGGCGATCTTCGTGGCGGAGAACGTCCCCGACCCGGAGCGCGGCTTCTACACCAGCTTCGTGCAGGTCACGGCCACGCTCGGCTTCTTCCTCACCCTGGTGGTCCTCTTCGGCATCCGCAACTGGATGGGGGAGGCGGCCTTCAGGGAGTGGGGCTGGCGCTTCGCCTGGGTGGCGTCGCTGTTCCTGCTCGGGCTGTCGATGTACATCCGGCTCCGTCTCAAGGAATCGCCTCTCTGGGAGCGGCTCCGGGCCGAGCGGCGGCTGTCGCCCGACCCGGTTCTCGAGTCCTTCACCGGCGGCAACGGCCGGGAGATGCTCATCGCGCTCTTCGGGGCCACCGCCGGTCAGGGGGTGGTCTGGTACACGGGCCAGTTCTACGCCTACGTCTGGATGCAGAACACGCTCAAGGTGCCCGGCCCGGCGGCCAGCGTGGTGGTGGCGGTGGCGCTGCTCTGCGCCATGCCCTTCTTCGTCGTCGTCGGGCAGCTCTCCGACCTCATCGGGCGGAAGAAGCTCGTCGTCTTCGGCAACCTGCTCGCGGCGGTGAGCTTCTTCCCGCTCTTCCGGGCGATGGCCGGCGCGGCCAACCCGCTCAACCCGGTGCTGCTGACGTTCCTGGTTTTCCTGATGGTGCTCCTGGTGACGCTGGTCTACGGGCCGATGGCGGCGCTGCTGGTGGAGCGGTTCCCGGGCCGGGTGCGCTACACGGCGGCCTCGCTGCCCTACCACCTGGGCAACGGCTGGTTCGGCGGGAGCGTGCCCCTCATCGCCACCTACCTCGTGTTCCGCACCGGGAACATGTACGCCGGGTTGCTCTTCCCCATCGCCGTGGCGGCGCTGAGCGGTCTCATCGGCCTGGTCTGGCTCCGGGAGAGCCGCGAGACGCGCATCTGGGCGGAGGTGGTCCACCACCGGACGCCGACCGGGTCGACGCCGCGGGTGTGACGGTTCCGGTCAGGCGTCCTCTACCAGCCGTCAGCGGCACTGCTCGACGCCGCTGGCATCGAGCTTGACGACGATGGCGTCGGCGGTCCCGTCGGCCCCGAAGTCCGAACCGCCGAGGTAGATGCTCCCGTCCATCCCGACGGCCATGGCGCTACTGACCATCACCTCGGTGGGCGATGCGCTCCACAGGAGGGTGCCGCTGGCATCCCAGGCCCAGAGAACCCCTCCGTCGGGATCCGGCCCGCTCCCCACGTACACTCCTCCCTGGGGACGAAGGGCCATCGCCCGGCCCGCCTGGTATGCGGGAGCTCCCGCCTCCACCTGCCACAGGGTCCCCCCGTCGGCGTCGAGGTGGACGAGGAAGGCGTGAAGCGTGCCAGGTGGGCCGTCCCAGGGCGGCGCCGTCATCTGATGCTCGGCGCCGGTGACGTAGAGGGTGCCGTCGCCCGGGTCGCTGGCGACGCTCGCTGCCAGGTCGTTCTCCGCCGTCCCGAACTGCCGGAGCCAGAGAACGCTCCCCGTCGCGTCGAGGTGTGCGACCAGGACATCGTCCATGCCGCTGCTGCTGGTGGCGAGCGACCCTGACGTGGAGCCAGCCACCGTCACCTCCCCGCGGGCGTCGACGGTGAGGGCCTGGGCGTCGTCGACCCCGTCGCCTCCAACCTGGGTCCACCATCCGGGCGCGCCGCTGGCGTCGAAGGTGGTGACGAAGATGTCGCCTCCACCCGGAGCCGGGGCATCCGCCGTCCCGTAGGTGATCCCGGTGACGACCACGCCGCCGTCCGGCCCGACGGCGACGGCATCGGCCCAGAGCGCGGCGCTGTCGATGGCGTTCTCCCAGAGGGTGTTGCCGTCCCGGTCGAGCGCCACGAGGAACCCGGTCTCCGCGCCGCTGATCTCGGTCAGGTGCGTTCCGACGGCGTAGATCTCGCCGGCGGGACCGAGAGCCGCGCCGAGCAACAGGTCCTGGTCCTGGGCGCCGATGAACTGCTGCCAGAGCCGAACGCCGGATGCGTCATACTTGAGGACGAAGCCGCCCCAGTCGGGAGGCGCCGGATTCGTTCCCGGGTACGTCTTGTGGTAGCCGGCCACGACGATGCTGCCATCCCGGTCGACGAGGACGGAGCTGAC
>DASPUU010000333.1:0-2072 GCA_035622755.1 Myxococcaceae bacterium | reverse complement strand
TGCGCCGCACCGCGGCGCTCGGCGCCGAGGAGCAGCGCCTCCGCTGCCTGCACCGCCGCGTCGCTCACCTGCATCCCGGAGAGCATGCGCGCCAGCTCCTCCACGCGCGGCGTTCCCGCCGGAAGCTGGCTGACGCCGGTGGCCGCGCGACCCCGGGTCAGCGTCTTGTGGACGAGGAGATGGATGTCGGCGTGTGCCGCCACCTGCGGGAGGTGGGTGACGCAGAGGACCTGCCGCCCGCGGGCCACCTCGCGCACCAGGCGCCCCACCGCATCGGCCACGGCGCCGCCCACGCCGGCGTCGGCCTCGTCCAGGACCACCGTCTCGCAGGCATCGCGCTCGAGGAAGACCCGGCGCAGGGCGAGGAGCACCCGCGAGGCCTCTCCGCCGGAGGCCACGCGGGCCAGCGGCCGCTCCGGCTCTCCGGGGGCGGCGGCGAAGAGGAACTCCACCTCGTCCGCGCCCTCCGCACCGAGGCCATCGGCGGGCGCCACCTGGACCGAGAAGCGCGCCCCGCCGAGCGCGAGCTCGCCGAGCACCTGGCGCACCGACCGCCCGAGCTCGAGCCCCGCCCGCTCGCGCTCGGAGCGGAGCAGGCGCGCCGCCTCCCAGGCCCGCGCCTCGAGCGCCTCGCGGCGCGCCCTGAGCCGCTCCAGGGCCTCTCCGCGACCGGAGAGAAGCGCCTCCTCGGCCCGGAGAGCGTCGAGCCGCTCGAGGAGTGCGCCCAGGTCGCACCCGTGGCGGCGGCACAGCCGGCGCAGAGCGTCGAGCCTCTCCTCCACCTCCGCCAGCCGCTCCGGGTCCGGCTCGAGGCCCGCGCCGTATCGGCGCAGCCCGGACACCGCCTCGTCGAGCCCGGCGGTCGCCGCCCGGAGCACGGACGCCACGCCGGCGAGCCTCGTGTCGTGCCGGAGGGCCTCCTCGACCGCCGCCAGCGCGCGCCCGGCCGCCTCCGCCGCCCCGCCCTCGCCGCCGAGGCGCGCCCCGGCCTCCTCCGCCGCCGCCCTGAGCTTCTCCACCGAGGCCAGCCGGCGCCGCTCCTCGTCGAGCGCCGCATCCTCCCCGGCCCGCGGCCCGAGACGGTCGACCTCGGCGAGCTGGAAGCGGAGGAGGTCGAGCCGCTCCCCGGCGCCGGCCGCGGCGAGACCCGCCAGCTCGGCGTCCGCGGCGAGGAGCTCCCGGTGAATGCGGGCGTAGGCCTCGCGGGCCGCCGGCACGCCTCCCAGGCGGTCGAGGAGCGTGCGCTGGAAGGCCGGCTGGAAGAGCGCCACGTGCGCATGCTGCCCGGCGACGTCCAGAAGCCCGCGCAGGAGCCGGCCGAGGAGCGTCACCGTGGCCAGGGCGCCGTTGACATGGACGCGCGAGCGGCCGGCCGGCCCGAGCACGCGGCGCACCACCACCTCGTCGCCCGGATCGGGGAAGCCGAGCTCGGCCAGCCGCGCCGCCAGCGCAGGCGTGCGCTCGAGGACCGCCTCCACCACCGCCTCCTCGGCCCCGGCACGGACCAGCCCGGCATCGGCCCGACTGCCGAGCAGGAGCCCGAGGGCGTCCACGAGGATGGACTTCCCTGCCCCCGTCTCTCCGGTGAGCACCGTCAGTCCCGGGCCGAAGGCGACCTCCACCTCCTCGACCACGGTGAAGTTCTCGATGCGCAGCGCGAGCAACATGGCGAGTCCCGGGGGCGTTCTCCCGTGTTCCAGGGAGACCCTAGCGGGGATCCCCGACACTGGACAAGTTTTCAGTAGGGGACGGGACTGCTTGCAAGCTGCCGGCCGTCGCCGCGCGCGGGGGACGCGCGGTCAATCCTCCCGGAAGAGCTCCTCGATGTCGGCCTCGGAGAGCTTCGAGAGCGCGCCCGGTGCGCCCTCGAGGACGCCGGCCACGAGCTCGCGCTTCCGGCGCTGGAGCTGGAGGATCTTCTCCTCCACCGTCCCTTGCGTGATGAGCTTGTAGCTGATCACCGCGCGCGTCTGGCCGATGCGGTGGGTCCGGTCGGTGGCCTGGTCCTCGACCGCCGGGTTCCACCACGGGTCGAAGTGGAGCACGTAGTCCGCGGCGGTGAGGTTGAGGCC
>DASPUU010000332.1:0-10256 GCA_035622755.1 Myxococcaceae bacterium | reverse complement strand
CCGAGGACGTGGACGCCCACGCCCTCCTGCCGTGCGCGGGCGAGGAGCTCCACCAGGGCGCCCGGGGAGCGCGGCCGCACGAACAGCTCCGCCGCACCTCCGGCGCGGATGCTGGTCTTCGGGGCGAGCGGCTCGTGCTCGGTCCAATCGACCGGAAGGCCGACCACGATGCGCGCCAGACTTCGGGTTGCGACGGCGGGTTGCCTCACTCTCGGGCTCCCTTGTGTGCGAACTCGGTCAGGGGAGCAAGTCCCTTGCCAGTCCGGAGGGTCCGCCGGGGGCCGCGAGGCGCGGCCTGGCCCCCCGTTCGCTTCCGGGACCCGGCCTCCCGGCGGGAAGGTGTGGAAGGACAGCCTCGCCGTCGCCCCGGAACGTGGTTGGATGACCAGGGTGAGGCTCGCCGCCCAGCTTCTCGTCCTTCTCGTCGCCCTCGAGCACCTGTGGTTCCTGGTGCTGGAGATGTTCCTCTTCACCAAGCCGACCGGGCTCAAGACGTTCCAGGTGACCGAGGCCTATGCCAGGCAGGCCGCGCCGGCGATGGCCAACCAGGGCCTGTACAACGGCTTCCTCGCCGCCGGGCTCATCTGGAGCCTGTTCGCTCCACGCGCCCTCGCCCATCCGCTCCAGCTCTTCTTCCTCGGCTGCGTGGTGGTGGCGGGGATCTTCGGAGCGGCGACCATCAGCCGGGCGATCCTCGTCTGGCAGGCGCTCCCGGCGGCGCTGGCGCTCGTCCTCGTGCTCGCCACCCACCGAGGCTGAGCATCCTCACCCCACCACCCCACCGGCGCTGAGCAGCGCCAGGGCCACGCCGAGGATGCTCTCGCCGGCGATCAGCCCGGAGGCCACCGGGATGACCACCGAGTCCACCGTCGCCGGCCGGCGCCGCCGGACCATCTCCGCCGCCAGCGCCCCGAGGAAGAAGCTGAACGAGTTGTAGAAGGGCATGATGAAGGCCACGCCCAGCCCCGCGGGCGACGGCACCCAGGCCCGCAGCCGCTCCGGCACCGCGCGCTCGAGCACGACCAGGGCGAGGCCGAGGACCAGGCCGACGAGCGCCGCCAGCCGCGCCGATCCGGGCAGAGCGCCGAGGCCTCCGACCATCACCCGCGAGACGCTCGCCCAGACCTGGACCGACGGAGCCGGAAAGGCCTCCGAGCCCAGCACCTCCGCGTCGGGGACGAGCAGGTTGAAGGCCGGCACCACCACCGCCGCCCCGGCCAGGGCCCCGATGAGCTGCCCGATGGCCTGCGGCCTCGGCCGCGCGCCGAGCAGGTAGCCCGACTTGAGGTCGGTGAGCAGATCCCCGGCGTGGAGTCCGGCTCCCCCGGTGACGTTGGCCCCCATGACGTTGGCGACGAGATTTCCCGGCAACAGCCCGGCGTAGACCAGCTGGGTCACCGGGCCGAGCGCCTTGGTGGGCGTGACGTCGGTCTCTCCCACGACGCGGCCGGCGATGACCGCCATCAGCGCCGTCAGGGGCAGCGCCGCCACCGCCGCCCACCACGGAAACCCGAAGAGGATGGCCATCAGCCCGACGATGAGCGGTCCGAGCAGGGCGAAGCCGCCGGCGAACCAGGAGGGCGGGCACTCGACGGCGGCCAGCGGGTCGGGCGCCGAGCCCGCCCTGCGCCGGAAGACCGCACGCAGCGAGGTGAAGGAGCGCGCCACCGCCCTCCACTGGAAGGCGAAGACGAGCAGCCCCGCGGCGACCAGCACCCCGGCCCCGGGCCACACCGCCCAGGCCATGATCGTCCGGCTGCTGACGACCGGGAGCGAGCCGCGGGCGTGGAGCAGGGGCGCCACCACCCCCCAGTTGATCACCCCGCCGAGGAGGAGGGACCAGCCGGTGCGCCAGCCGAGGAGCGCGCCGGCGCCGACCAGGAGCAGGCTCCCGTGGAAGCTGAGCGTCCACTGAGCCGCGGGCAGGCCGCCGATCCGGAACGGAAGCCCGAGGTGCTCGGGGAGGTTGAAGGGCATGAAGGCGAAGCGCGCGTCCCGGAACCAGGTCACCCCGGCGCCGACGAGCGCCGCCAGCCCCAGGCGCCGCGCGCGGCGCGAGGCCTCGGCGCTGTCTCCGTGCATCGCCCGCAGCGTCTCGGCGGTGGCCGTCCCGGTGGGGAAGGCGAGGTGCTCCCGGTTGATGAGCTGGCGCTTGATGGGGATGGCGGCGAACACCCCGAGCATGGCGATGGTGGAGAGCCAGAGAACCAGCCCGGGCCAGCTCGGCCGCGCCCCGGTGAGGATGAGCAGCGCCCCCAGGGCGGGGACGTTCCCTCCCCCGGTCATGAAGCCGGCCGAGGAGGCGACCGAGCCCATGGCGTTGTTCTCCAGGATGCCGAAGTCGGTCCGGACCAGGCCCACTGCCCGGAGGACGCGGAACAGGGCGAAGGCCACCACACAGGCAGTGATGGTGACGCCCAGGCTCCAGCCCGTCTTGAGGACGACGTAGAGGTTGGAGAGGCACATCAGGCCGCCAAGCAGCACTCCGGCCACCACCGCCCGTGCGGTGAGCTGCCGTTCGTCGGGGCGGTACACGCTCTCCAGCCAGGCGCGCTCGGGGTCCCCGGAGCGGGCGGCTCCCGCCCCCGGGTCGGCCAGCGCCTGGGTCTGTACCGCGCTCACCGGGGCCGAACTGTACGCTGCAATTGCCGCCCTCGGTGAGAAGACCCATGTCAGACTCCGATCCGGAGGCGACGCGGGAATGGCCAAGGACGGCGCCGTCGGGCAGGAGCACAGGCTCATCGCCATCGACTGGCTCCGCGGGCTGGTGATGGTCCTCATGACCGTGGACCATGCCAGCGCCGCCTTCAATGCCGGACGGTTGTTCACCGACTCGGTGGTCATGGACCGCTACCCGCTCCCGGCGGCGCAGTTCCTCACCCGGTGGGTGACGCACATCTGCGCACCGACCTTCGTCTTCCTCGCCGGGACGTCGATCGCCCTGAGCGCCGCCCGCCGGAGCCAGGCCGGCGACCGCTCCGGGGACATCGACCGCCACCTCGTGCTCCGCGGCCTGATCATCACCGCGCTCGAGCTGTGGATGTCGCTGGTCTTCGGGCCGCACGCTCCCGCCCCCATCGTCCTCCAAGTTCTCTACGCGCTGGGGATGGGCATGGTGTGCATCGCCGCGCTCAGGCACCTGCCGATGCGCTGGCTCCTCCCCCTGGCCCTGGTGGGCTGGGTGGCGGCCGAGCCACTGTCCGCCTGGACAATGGGCCTCGGCGGTCCGGCCGCCTCGGCGGCGCGGCTCCTCTTCAACTTCGGCATCGTCGTCCCGAAGTGGGTGGTGGTCGGCTATCCCCTCTTCCCCTGGCTGTGCACCATGGCGCTCGGGTACTGCTTCGGCCAGTGGCTGCTCACCCTGCCGGCCGACGGCCGGAGCAATCGGGCTGCTCGGCTGCTCCTCGGATGGGCCCTGGGCCTGCTCGCGGTCTTCCTGGTCCTGCGAGGCCTGAACGGGCTGGGGAACATGGCGCTCCTCCGCCGCGATGGCTCGCTGGTGCAGTGGCTCCACGTCAGCAAGTATCCGCCCAGTCTCGCCTTCTGGGGCCTCGAGCTCGGGCTGGCGGCGCTCCTCCTCGCCCTCGCCTTCCGCGCTCGGCTGCACTGGCCGCCGCTCGTGCTGCTCGGGCAGACGGCCCTCTTCTTCTACCTGCTCCACGCCCACCTGCTCGACCTCGCCGCCCGCCTCCTCGGGATGCACACCAGGGCCGGCCTCCTCGCCACCTACGTCTCGACGGCGGCGGTGGTGCTGCTCCTGCTCCCGCTGTGTGGCTGGTACCGGGGCTACAAGCGCCGCCACCCCGGCGGATGGCCGCAGTACATCTGAGCTGGAGGACCCGCCAGCGCGGGCGACCCGCTCGGAGGCCCTAGTGCCGCTCGCCCAGCAACCCGAGCAGCTCCGGGCCCACCTGGGTGATGTCCCCGGCTCCGAGGGTCAGGACGAGATCCCCCTTCGTCAGCCGCGGGAGCAGAGACCCGGCGACGTCGGCGCGCTTCTCCACGTAGGTCACGTCCCGGTGCCCGTGGGCGCGGACTGCCTCGGCCAGCGCGGCCCCGGAGACGCCCGGGATGGGCTCCTCGCTGGCGGCGTAGATGCCAGTCACCACCAGCACGTCGGCGTCGTTGAAGGCCCGGGCGAACTCGGAGAGGAGGTCGCGGGTGCGGGTGTAGCGGTGGGGCTGGAAGGCCACCACCAGCCTCCGCCCGAAAGCCGCCCTCGCCCCGGCCAGGGTGGCCATCACCTCCGCCGGATGGTGCCCGTAGTCGTCCACCACCATCACCCCGCCCGTCTCGCCGCGGACGGTGAAGCGGCGTTGCACCCCTTCGAATCCGGCCAGGGCCTGGCGCACCAGCTCCAGCGGGACCTCCATCTCCTCGGCCACGGCGATCACCGCCAGGGCATTCAACGCGTTGTGGGCTCCCACCATGCGGACGGCGAACTCGCCCAGCGCCTCGCCGCGCCGGAAGGCCTGGAAGCGAGTGGTGAAGCCGTCGAGCGCCACCGCCTCCAGGCGGTAGTCGGCGGTGTGCGAGGACCCGTAGGTCACGATGCGCTTCTCGATGTCCGGGAGCAGCGCCTGGACGTTGGGATGGTCGAGGCAGAGGACGTTGAGTCCGTAGAAAGGAACGCGGTTGCAGAACTCGACGAAGGCATGGCGCAGCGCCTCGACCGTCCCGAAGTGGTCGAGATGCTCCGGGTCGACGTTGGTCACCACGGCGATGGAGGGGTGGAGCTTGAGGAAGCTCCCGTCCGACTCGTCGGCCTCGACCACCATCAGGTCGCTCTTGCCGAGCTTGGCGTTGCTCCCCAGGACGTTGACCTTGCCCCCCACCACCGCCGTCGGGTCGAGTCCGGCGGCGTTGAGCACGGTGGCCACCATCGAGGTGGTGGTCGTCTTCCCATGGCTCCCGGCCACGGCCACGGCGTATTTGAGGCGCATCAGCTCGGCGAGCATCTCCGCCCGGGGGATGACCGGGATCTTCCGAGCCCGGGCGGCCACCACCTCCGGGTTGTCCCGGCGGACGGCCGAGGAGATGACGACCACGTCCGCCTCGCCCAGGTTCTCGGCCCGGTGACCGACGCTGAGGTGCGCCCCGAGCTTGGCCAGCCGGCGGGTGATGTCCGACTCCTTGAGGTCGCTCCCGCTCACCCGGTAGCCGAGGTTGAGGAGAACCTCGGCGATGCCGCTCATGCCGATTCCGCCGATGCCCACGAAGTGGACGCGGGCGGCGTGGCGGGTCCGGAAGAGGCTGGCGTGCGGGCGCCGGGTCATCGGCCGGGGGCCTCCGACGGCCGCCGCGCGCCCGGGCCCCGGGCGCGCTCCACCAGCTCCACGCAGACATCGGCCAGCTCCCGCGCCGCCTCGGGTCGCCCGAGCAGCCCGGCCGCGCGCTCCATCCGCCGGAGCCGGTCCGGATCCCCGAGGAGCTCGCGGATCGTCCCTGCCAGGCCCTCTCCGGTGAGCTCCGACTCGCGGAACATCAATGCCGCTCCGGCATCGACCAGGGCGCGGGCGTTGGCCGCCTGGTGATCGTCGGCGGCGAACGGAAAGGGGACGAGCACCGAGGCCTTCTTGCAGATGGCCAGCTCGGCCACCGTGGTGGCGCCGGCCCGGCAGACGACCAGCGAGGCGCGGGCATAGGCGGCGGACATGTCCTCGATGAACTCCACCACCTCGGCGGCCGCGCCGCTCGACGCGTAGGCTGCCCGCACCGCCGCCAGGTCCGAGCTCCCGGTCTGGTGGACGAAGTCGACCGACTGGCGGAGATCGCCGAGGAAGGGCAGCGCCTCGATCACCCGCTGGTTGAGCCCGCGCGCCCCGAGCGACCCGCCCAGGACGAGGATCCCGAACCGGTCGTGGGCGGTGCGGCTGCGCAGGTAGTTCTCGAGCAGCGTGCGACGCACTGGATTGCCGACCACGTGGGTCTTCGACCGGGGAAAGAACCGGCGCGCCTCCTCGAAGGCGACGAAGACCGCGCGGACGAAGTGGCCGAGGATCCGGTTGGTCAGGCCGGGCAGCGCATTTTGCTCCTGCACCGCGGTGGGGATGCGGCGAAGCCAGGCGGTGAGCACCAGGGGCCCGCTGGCGTAGCCGCCCACGCCCACCACCACGTCGGGGCGAAAGCGGCTCAGGATGCGCCACGACTCGACGAACGACCAGGGCAGGGCGAGCAGACCGAGGAGAAACTGGAGCGGCCGTTTCCCCTTCAGGCCCCGGGCGGAGACGGTCTCCAGCGAAAAGCCGGCGGCGGGAACCACCCGCGACTCGAGTCCGCGGCGCGTGCCGACGAAGAGGACGGCGTTTCCCGGATGGCGGGTGCTGAACTCCTCCGCCAGGGCGACTCCGGGAAAGAGGTGGCCTCCCGTCCCGCCTCCGGCGATGAGCATCCTCATGCCGGCGCCGTCCCCTCGATGTCCACCGGCGGGGCGGCCACGCGGCGAGGACCGAGAAGGCGCGTCGGCGCCGTCGATGCGCTGAGGCTGAGCAGCACCCCGGCCGCGGCCATCGAGACCACCAGGGAGCAGCCGCCGTAGGAGACGAAGGGCAAGGTGAGACCCTTGGTGGGAAGCATGCCCATGGCCACGCTCATGTTCACCACTGCCTGCACCCCGAGGAGGGCGGTGAGCCCGAGGCCCAGGTAGGTGCCGAAGGTCTCGTTGGCGCGCAGCGCGGCGCGCGTCCCGCGCCAGACGATGACCCCGTAGAGGAGCACCGTGGCCGCGGCGCCGAACAGCCCGAGCTCCTCGCCGATGATGCTGAAGATGAAGTCGGTGTGCGCCTCGGGAAGGAAGAACAGCTTCTGGCGGCTCTCGCCCAGGCCGAGGCCCCAGAATCCGCCCGATCCCACCGAGATGAGCGACTGGGCCACCTGGTAGCCCACGTCGTGCCGATGGGCCCAGGGGTCGAGAAAGGCGGTGATGCGCTTCAGCCGGTAGGGCGAGTGGGCCACCGCATGGTAGGCGAGGGGCAGCGCCAGGAGCACCGAGCCGACCAGGTACGAGAGCTTGGTACCGGCGGCAAAGAGGAGCACGAAGAGCAGGACCAGCAGCTCCACCGCGCTCCCGAAGTCGGGCTGGGCCATGCACAGCCCCACCAGCACCCCGGCCAGCAGGAGATGCGGCAAGAAGCCGATGCTGAAGGACGCCACCTTGTCGCGCTTCTTGGCCAGCGAGTAGGCGAGGTAGATGACCCAGGTGAACTTGGCGACCTCGGCCGGCTGGATGCTGACGCCGGGGAAGCGGATCCACCGCCTGGCTCCCCCGACCAGGGTGCCCACCCCGGGGACGAGCACCGCCAGCAGCAGGAGCAGGGTGACCACGAGCAGCGGATAGGCCAGCCGGGCCAGGCGGCGGTAGCCCAGCTTGAGCGCGGTGGCCATGGCCAAGAGCCCCACCGCGGCGGCGGCCAGCTGCCGCTGGAGGAAGTAGAAACCGTTCCCGGTCTTCTCCAGAGCCGTCACCGCGCTCGCCGAGTAGACCATCACCAGGCCGAGCGCCAGGAGGGCCAGGACCGCGCCGAGGAGCACCGGGTCCACCGACAGCCGCACCGGCTCGCTCCGCCCGTCGGGAAGGGCGAGGGAAGGCCCCGCTCTCCGGCCGCTCACGACAGCCCTCGCACCAGGGTCCGGAAGAGGTCTCCCCGTTCCTCGAAGCTCCGGAACTGGTCGTAGGAGGCGCAGGCCGGCGAGAGAAGCACCACCTCACCCGGCCGGGCGAGCTCCCGGGCGCGGGCCACCGCCCGTTCCAGCGTGCCGCAGGCGTGGACGGTGAACTCCGTGGAGAACTCCTGGCCGATGAGGGGCCCATCCTGCCCAAGGGTGAGCACCCCGGCGACTTTTCCACCGGCGGCGAGGCGCAGCGGCTGGTAGGGGGCTCCCTTCCCCTTGCCCCCGGCGATCAGCCAGAGGCGGGTTCCCTCCGGGAACGCCCGGAGCGCGACCACCGCCGCGTCGACGTTGGTGGCCTTGCTGTCGTTGATCCACTCCACGCCGTCCAGGACCCGGACCGACTCCAGGCGGTGGGGGAGGCCGGGGAAGGAGTCCAGCCCGCGCTGGACGTCGACCGGTCCGACCCCCACGTGGAGCGCGAGCAGGGTGGCGGCCATGGCGTTCTGGAGGTTGTGCGACCCCCGCAGGGCCTGGCTGGCGACGCGGAAGGAGAGGTCGCCGGCGCCGATCCGGAAGCCCCCCGGAGAGGCCACGGCCGCGAAGGCGAATCCACCCGGAAGCGTGGTGAGCGGGTCGAGGGTGAAGCCGACGGGCGCCACCCGGGCCCGCGGGGCAAGCCGGACCACGGCCGGATCGTCGAGATTGAGCACCGCTCTGTCCCCGGCCGTCTGGTTGCGCAGGATGCGGGCCTTGGCCTCGGCGTAGGCCTCGAACGACGGGTAGCGGTCGAGGTGGTCGGGCGTGAGGTTCAGAACCGCAGCGGCCTGGATGGCCAGCGCATCGACGGCCTCGAGCTGGAAGCTGGAGAGCTCGACCACGTAGACGCCGGGGGGAGGGGCGTCGACCGCCGCGGAGAGCGGAGTCCCGAGGTTCCCGCCGACGAAGGGCCGCAGGCCGCCGACCGAGCAGAGCGCACCGCAGAGGGCGGTGGTGGTGCTCTTGCCGTTGGTGCCGGTGATGCCCACCACCGGGACGCCCGGAGGAAGGAAGTGGCCGGCCAGCTCCACCTCTCCCAGGACCGGGACGCCGAGCGCGCGTGCGCGCGCCACCGACCCGAGCGCCAGGGGAACCCCCGGGCTGACCACCAGCAGCGCCGGGGTGCCGAGGTCGATCGCCTCGAGGGGACGGCCGGCCAGGAGCTCGGCGCCCTCGGAAGCGAGCGTGGCCGCCGCCGGGGCGAGGCGGTCGAGCGGTTGCTCGTCGTAGACGGTGACCCGGGCCCCCCGGCGCCGGAGGAGGCGGGTGGCGGCCAGGCCGCTCCGCCCGGCGCCGAGCACGCTCACCGGTCGGCCGGACAGGGAGGCCAGGGCGCTCGCCGCCGCCACCCCTCGGCCTCGCTAGCGCAGCTTCAGCGTGAGCAGTGCCACGCCGCAGCAGAGGATGGAGACGATCCAGAACCGGACGATGATCTTCGGCTCGCTCAGACCCTTGAGCTCGTAGTGGTGGTGCACCGGGGCCATGAGGAAGACGCGCCGCCCGGTGAGCCGGAACGAGGCCACCTGGATCATCACCGAGAGCAGCTCGGCGAGGAAGACGCCGAGGATGAAGGCCGAGGTCACCTCGTGCTTGCTGAGCACGGCCAGCCCCCCGAGGGCGCCGCCCAGCGCCAGCGAGCCGACGTCCCCCATGAACACCGTGGCCGGGTAGGTGTTGAACCAGAGAAAGGCGATGCCCGCGCCGACGATGGAGGCACAGAAGACGGCCAGCTCCGCCCCGCCGACCACCTGGGGAACGCCCAGGTACCGCCAGAGGGGCACGCTCACCAGCTTCTGGCCCCCGCCGGCCGCCGGCACCAGGTCGGCCAGGTAGAGGCCGCTGCCGGCCACGTAGCAGAGGACGGCGAAGGTGAGCGCGGCGACGATGGTGGGGACGATGGCCAGACCGTCGAGGCCGTCGGTGAGGTTGACGCCGTTGGAGGCCCCCACCACCACCAGCCAGGCAAAGGCGAGGTACCACCAGCCGAGGTTGGGATCGAAGCGCCGGGTGGGCACGAAGGGGAGGGTGAGGCGGGTGTCGACGATGAGGTGGGGAGCCCCGCCCTTCCAGGTGCAGAGGATGCCGAAGACGCCCACCAGGAAGAAGGCCGTCTGGAGGAGCAGCTTCTTGCGCGGGGCGAGGCCCTTGGAGTTGCGCTTGGACAGCTTCAGCCAGTCGTCGAGGAAGCCGATGAAGCCGAAGCCCAGCGTCCAGAGCAGCGCCACCCACACCACTCGCTCGCGAAGGTCGGCGAGGAGCACGGTGGCCAGGGCCACGCAGAGCAGGATGAGCGCCCCGCCCATGGTCGGCGTGCCCTTCTTCGTCTGGTGGCGGTCGGGGGTGTCCTCGCGGATGGTGCTGGCCTCCCCTTGGGTGGCCCGGAGCTGGGCGATGAACCGCTGCCCGAGGAGCAACCCGATGACCAGGGCGGCCACCCCGGCGGCCACGATGCGGAAGGTCGGGTAGCGGAGGAAGTTGAGGAAGCGCCCGGCGTGGCTGTCCTTGAGGGCCTCGTAGAGGAGAAAGAGCATCGGTCCGTTGGGCAATCAGTGAGGTGGCGCGGCCGGCGCCCCGGTCAGTCGCTCCACCAGTCGTTCCATGTGCATCCC
>DASPUU010000331.1:0-15460 GCA_035622755.1 Myxococcaceae bacterium | reverse complement strand
GAGACGACTGAGCGCCTCGCGTCCTTCTTGAGTCCGGTCGACTACTCCGCGGCGGCGCCCGCCGTCGGCTCGGGCTCGGGCAGCGCGACCGGCCGCACGTTCGCGCGGGGACGCCCCGCCTCGATGTTGCCCTCGAGCACCTTCTGCGGCGGCACCTGGATGTCCCACACGATGCCGACGGCCTGGAGCGCCCTCAGCACGTAGTAGGTGAGATCGATCTCCCACCAGAAGAACCCCTGACGCGTCGAGCGCTGGTAGTAGTGGTGGTTGTTGTGCCAGCCCTCGCCCATCGTCAGCAGCGCCAGCGACAGGCTGTTGCGGCTGGTGTCGGTGGTGGGAAAGCGAACCCGGCCGAAGACATGGCTCAGCGAGTTGATGGTGAACGTCCCGTGCCAGAGCAGCGTGGTGCTGACGAAGAAGCCCCAGACCAGGAGCGGGAACCCGCCGATGAAGAACAGCGCCACGGCGAGGATGACCGGGGGGACGAGGTGCCACCGGTTCAGCCAGCGCAGCTCCGGGTAGCGGGCGAAGTCCTTGATGGCGTCGTAGTCGGTCTCCGCGTAGCGGTCGCAGAGGATCCAGCCCATGTGGCTCCACCAGAAGCCCCGCTGCAACGGCGAATGCACGTCCTCGACCTGGTCCGAGTAGCGGTGGTGGTGCCGGTGGTGCCCGGCCCACCACAGAGGCCCCTTCTGCGCGCAGCTGGCCGCGAAGAAGGCGAGCAGGAACTGGAAGACCCGGCCGGTCTTGAAGCTCCGGTGGCTGAAGTAGCGGTGGTAGCCGGTGGTCAGCGCCCACATCCGGAAGTAGTACAGGCCGATACAGGTCGCGACATACTCCCAGCGAAAGGGCACCACGAAGGCGAAGAGCGACATCGCGTGCACGGCGAAGAAGGGCACGGACGTCAGCCAGTTGGTGCGCTCGTTCGCCGGCAGGGTCAGGGCAGGGGTCGAGGTGGTCATGGAGAGGGCCGCCCCGGGGGGGCTCCGGGACCGGCACCACCCGTCTAGTCGGCCGGTGTCAGGGCTCTGTCAGGCCGGCGCGGATTTCGCCAGGGCGGCCAGCCAGCGCTCGAAGCCGGGATGTCCGTGGAGCGCCGCCAGGTCGGAGTCGGTCCGGGCGTAGTCGACGTCGTCGAACCCGAGGTCGCGCGCCCGCTCGAGCAGGAGCACCGCCCGGTCCAGCTCGCCGCCCCGGGCCAGGGCGCAGGCGGCGTCGTAGGCGGCCCCGGCCGACGGATGCCGGTCGAGGCCGGCCAGGCCCAGCTCGGCAGCCCGCGAGAAGTCGCCCCGGAGGAAGGCCACCCTGGCCGCGCACGCATAAGCCTTGGCCATGTCCACCCCCTCCAACCGGCTCGCCTCCTCCACCCGCCCCGTCCGGATGAGCGAGCCGGCCCACTCGTGCAGGAGCGTCGGATCTCGCCGCGACGTGGCGTAGGCCTGCTGCCAGAGAGGCTGGGCGCGCGCATCGTCACCCACCAGGCTGAAGGCCGCGGCCAGGGCCTTGGGCTCCACCAGGCGCCCCTGCACCTGGGAGAAGTGGTCCAGAGCGCGCCGCCCCGCGCCCTGCTTGAGGGCAATCCATCCGAGCAGGTGGTAGGCGAGCGACCGGACGGCGGGCGGCGGATCCCCGGCGACCACGGCCGAGGCCAGCTCCCGGGCGCGGTCGAGCTGCCCCTTCTGGTACAGCGCCTGGGCCTGGACCAGCTGGTCCGGGGGCGCCACCGCGTCCTCTCCGCGCCACAGGGAGGAGAGGGTGCGCACCGCCCCGAGCCCGGCCAGGCCGAAGAGGGCGACGATCCAGGGGTTACCCCAGAAGAGGCGGATCACCACCAGGCAGACGACGAGCGCCAGGACCTGCGCCGCGACCAGCCCGGCCCGCCCGAAGGCCCGCCGGAGCACCGCCGCGGCGATGCGCCCGCCGTCGAGGGGCAGGACCGGCAGGAGGTTCATCGCCGCCCAGAAGAAGTTCGCCAGGGCGGCGTAGCCGAGCGCGTAGCGCGCGACCTCGGAGGAGGCTCCGGTGCTCTGCTCGCCGAGGCGGCAGACCACGCCGAAGGCCGCGCCGACCAGCGGCCCGGCGAGGGTGAGCACCACCTCCCGGTGCCAGGGAATGGGTCCCGGCGCCCGCGAGGTGGTCACCCCGCCCAGTCCCACCAGCTGGATGCTCGGATGGTACCGGTAGGCGAGCCCGACCGCGGCGTGCCCGAGCTCGTGGATGAGCACCGAGACGAAGACGATGGCCACCCAGATGAGGACCACGGCCAGCTTGGTGCCCAGCTGAGCGGCGGGCTCGCCCCGGGCCAGCTCGCGGCCGGGCCACGCGTCCGGGCTGCCGCCCTGGAGCGCGAGGACCCCGAGCAGCGTCGCCAGCACGAGGTGGGTCGGGTGTACCTCCACCGGGATCGGACCGAGCCGAAACCGCAGCATGGTTCATCATCCTAGCTTGACCGGGGGCCGGAGCACGCCGAGCCCGAGTGCGTGGTACAGGGCTCTCCCGTCGATGTCCGTCGCCCTCGGTCCGTTCCGCCTGCCCAACCCCTTCGTCCTCGCCCCCATGGCCGGGGTGAGCGAGGAGCCGTTCCGTGTGCTCGCCTTCCGGATGGGGGCCGCCCTCTGCACCACCGAGCTGGTCAGCGCGCAGGGGCTGATCCGCTCCACCGCCCGGACGCTCCGCTACCTGCGCCACGACCCCCAGGTCGAGCGCCCCTACTCGGTGCAGATCTTCGGCGGCGATCCGGAGCTGATGGGCGAGGCGGCCCGGGTCGCCCAGCGCTGGGGCGCCGAGCTCATCGACGTGAACATGGGGTGCCCGGTGAAGAAGGTCACCCGGAATGGCGCCGGGTCGGCGCTGCTCTGCGATCCGCCGCGCGCGGCGGGCATCGTCCGCTCCATCCACGCCGCCACCGGGCTGCCGGTGACGGCGAAGATCCGGAGCGGCTGGGACGCCCACCACCGCAACTACCTCGAGGTCGCGGAGGCACTGGAGGACGCCGGTTGCGCGGCGCTGGCCGTCCACCCGCGGACCCGCGCCCAGGGCTACGCCGGCGAGGCCGACTGGAGCGTCATCGCCGACCTGGTCCGCCGCCGCCGTCGGATGGCCATCCTGGGCAACGGAGACGTGAAGACCCCCGCCGACGCGCGGCGGATGCTGGAGGCCACCGGCTGCGACCTGGTGATGATCGGCCGCGGCGCGCTGGGCAATCCGTGGATCTTCCGCCAGCTCCGGGGCGGAGCGGAGCCGACCCCGGCCGAGCGCCGGGACGTGGTGCTCGGCCACCTCCGCGCCCATGTCGTCTTCGTCGGGGAGCCGCTCGCCGCGGTGCGGAGCTTTCGCAAGCACCTCGGGTGGTACGCGCACGGCCTGCGCGGGGCGGCCGGCTTCCGCGCCGAGGTCAACCGGCTGGCCGCGCTCGACGACGTCGAGGAGGCGGTCCGGGGCTTCTTCGGCGCGGCCGAGGGCGAGCCGGGGCAGGAGCCCGAGGTGCAGGAGGTGGACTACCGCGCGGCGCTCGGCTGACCCCGGGGGAGGGGCGAATGCCGCCCGGTCAGAAGTCGACGGCCAGGGCCAGGGTCAGGCAGCGCCCGGAGAGGAGCAGCGTCGGGGTCGCCCAGGTGCAGCCCGGGTCGTTGCCCACGGCGGCGCTCGCCCGGATCCGGAATCCCGTGCCGGGCCGGGCGTGGCTGGCGCGCTCCCGCACGTCGAACATCACCGCCAGCACGAGCGAGGTGGCCAGCCTCGGCCCGCCCGCGGTGCCCGGCCCGCCGCTCGTCTGGAGCCCGAGCTCGATCCACGGGGCATGGGTGAGCCCCCATCCCTCCCCGAGCCCATCGAGGTGCAGGGCCCCGGTGAAGGCGGCGGCGAATCTTCCCGTGGCGCCCCGGTCGACCCGCCCGCTCCACTGCAGGGCATCGAGCAGGCCGGCCTCGGCGAGCCCCATCGAGGTGGAGGCGAACAGCCGCTGCACCTGACCGGACTCGGTCAGCCGCAGCCCGAGCCGGAAGCGCGAGGAGAGGTCCACCATCGGCAGGAGGGCGTTCCCGCCCACCCCGAGATCCCACGTTCCGTCCGGCGACCGGCGCGCCACGTGCTCGAGGCCCAGGTCCACCACCGCCGGGGCCGGGGTCTCGGAGACCGGCCCGAGCTCGCCCGCCCACGCGGCGGACGGAAGCGTGGCCGCGAGCGCGAGTCCGACGACGGCGAGACGGGTGGACGGCAACGGACGACCCCCTCGGGCTTCCCCCCAACCGCCCGCGTTCTACCTCACAACCGCCCCCGGGGCTTGCCTGCCCGGTCCTCAGGCGACGTCCGCGGCCGCTCTCCCGTTGACGGTCGGCACGGCCGCGGCCTCTGCCGCCGGCCGGGGCGGCGGACGGAGCACGCGGCCGACCGCCACCTGGCGAAAGTAGTCGCAGGCCGGGGTGGGATGGCGCTCCAGGGTCTCGAAGTCGACCCGGTAGAGGCCGAAGCGCGGCCCCCAGCCCTCCAGCCACTCGAAGTTGTCGAGCAGCGACCAGTAGAGGTAGCCGCGCACATCGACCCCGGTGGCGAGCGCGGCCAGGAGCTCGCGCCAGTGGTCGTGGAGGAAGGCCGAGCGGCGCTCGCCGCGCCGGTCGTCGATGCCGTTCTCGGTCACCCAGATGGGGAGCCCGTAGCGCCGGGTCGCCTGGAGCAGCTGGCCGAACCCCTCCGGAAACTGCTCCCAGCCGATGTCGGTCAGCCCGCGGTGAAGCGGATCCGTGTAGCGGAACTCGAAGAAGGGCTTGCGCGGGACGAAGCGCATCCGGGTGCGCGTGTAATAGTTGAGGCCGATGTAGTCCAGGCTGTCTCGCCCCCCGGGGATCTCGCGGCGGGTGGTGAACAGCCCGGGCATGTGGACGGTGAGCGTGCCGGAGGTGAGGGCCTCGAGGAAGGCGTGGTTGTAGGCCACGTCGGCCAGCCGGACCAGGGCGTGGTCGAGCGGGTGCCAGCTCCGCTCGGCGGCGAAGGCGAGGACGTTCTGGCTGATGCCCACCGGCACCGGGCCCAGCGCCGCGCGCAGCTCCTCGCGCGCGGCGACGTGGGCGCGGGCGATGTTGGACAGCGCCGGCATGGCCAGCTGCGGCTCGGACAGCCCGGGAGGGATGAGTCCCTTCACGTAGCCGCCGAGCATGAGGACCACCGGCTCGTTGAAGGTCACCACCAGCGCATCCAGCCCGCGCAGGACATCGGCACACGCCCGGGCATAGGCGCGGAAGGCGGCCACGCTCTCCGGCTCGTGCCACGGAGTCTGTCGATGAAACCAGGTGGGGTGGGTGAAGTGATGGAGCGTGACCACCGGCCGGAGCCCCATCGAGCGCATGGCCAGCAGCCGTGTGCGGTAGGCGTCCAGCGACCGCGCGTCGAATTCGCCGCGCCGCGGTTCGATGCGAGCCCATTCCAGGCTCATGCGGAAGGCGCCGGCGCCCACCTCGCGCGCCAGTCGATAGTCCTCGCGGAAGCGGTTCCAGTGATCCACGCCGACGCCGGCGGAGTGGCGAAGCTTCTGGCTGCGCTCCCACTCGCTCCAGTCGTTCTCGATGTGGCCCTCGACCTGGTACGCGGCGGTGGCGACGCCGAAGACGAAGTCGGACGGAAAGGTGGAGAGGTCAGCGCGCATTCGATTCGAGACAACGGACCCTAGCGTGTTCCGCGTCGTTCGTTGACACGTCATCGCAGCGTGCCTAGCATCGCGCCGGCATTCCAACCGGAGGGATGGACGCGATGGCCGCGAAGAAAAGAAGGACCGCGAAGAGGAAGCCCGCCGCCCGGAAGACCAAGCGCAGGACCAGCCGGAGAAAGAGGAAGTAGAACCAGGCGGTCCGTTCCGTCTCGCTCGGGATGGATAGAGGCGGCCCGGGGCCCAGCTGGTGGGGCCCGGGCCGTTTTTCTTCGCCCTCGCTTCCACGTGTCGCTGCGTCCGACCGAGCTGGCCGCCGTCGCCGCGTCGCTGAGCCGCGAGCTGGCGGGCGCCACCGTCCAGCGGATCGGCCATCCGGCTCCGCTCCGCATCGAGCTCGAGCTCCGCCAGCCGGGGAAGACGACGCGGCTCCTGCTCACCGCCGAGCCGGGGCTGGGACGCATCTCGGTCGTCGACGCCCGGACCCCAGCGCGAGGACCGGCCTCCCCCTGGCTGCTCCGGCTGCGGCGGGAGCTGACCGGCGCCCGGCTGGCCGAGGTCGGTTCCACCGCCCGCGCGGCGGAGCTGCGCTTCGGGCGAAAGGGAACCTCGCGGACGCTGGTGCTCGAGCTCGAGCCGCCCGGTGCGCTGCTCCTGCTCGGCGAGGACGGCGTTCCGCTCGCCGCGGCCGGCGAAGCGGCGCGTGCGCCCCGGCCGCCGGCGGCCTCCAGCGGTGAGCCCTCCCGGCTCCCGCCGTCGGGCGACGGGCTCCTGCTCGCCCGGGCGGCGGAGGCGCTCTTCGCCGGCCGGGAACGGGCGCTCGAGGAGGCCCGCGTCCGGCGCCGGGCGGTGCAACCCCTCCGGGCGCTCGTGGAGCGCCTCCGGCGCACGCGGGAGAAGGTGCGGGCCGAGGCGGATCGGACCGGCCTGGCCGACGAGCATCGCCGGCTCGGCGAGCTCCTCCGGGCAGCGGGCGCCGTGCGGCGGGGAGCGCGCGAGGCGACGGTCACCGAGTACACCGCCTCCGGGCAGCGGACGGTGGTCGTCCCGCTCGAGCCCGGCCTCGACGCGCCGGCGCAGGCCGAGCGCCACTTCCGTCTCTACCGCCGGCTGTCGCGGGGGAGCGCCCGTGCCGCCGCCCGGCTCGAGGAGGTGGAGCGTGCGCTGGCCGAGGCGGAGAGCGAGCTCTCCCGTGCGCAGCGGGCCCCGCTGGCGGAGCTGCCGGCGCCGGCGCCCGGTGGGCGGCGCCGCGCCGGCAAACCGGCCGTCCACCGACCCTACCGGGTGTTCCGCGCGGCCTCGGGAGAGCGCATCCTCGTGGGACGGGCCGGGCCGGACAACGACGCCTTGACCTTCACCGTCGCCGGTCCGAACGCGCTCTGGCTCCATGCCCGCGGGCTCCCCGGCGCTCACGTGGTCGTCCCGCTCGACCGCAAGAAGGAGATTTCCCAGGAGACGCTGCTCGATGCCGCCCACCTCGCGCTGCACCACGCCCGCGGAGCGGGGGACCGCGGCGAGGTGAGCTACACCCGGGTCCGTCACGTCCGCCGCGTCCCGGGCGGCGCGCCGGGCGCGGTGACCTACACCCACGAGAAGACGTTCCTCCTGCGCAGCGAGCCGGATCGGCTGGAGCGGCTGCTCGCCACGCGGGAGGAGGAGTGACCGCGCCCCGGTCGCCGGCGGCGAACCGAGCGCCCTGCGCTCGCTGCGCGCGAAGCCTCGGCCGGTCGTGCTGCGAGGTCCGGGAAGGAGAGCACCTGGCCACCCTCACCCGGGCCGACGTGGAGCGCATCCAGAGCGCCACCCGGCTTCCCCGCTCCGCCTTCGTCGAGGAGGAGGTGCTCGACGAGGCCGAGGCCCGCGCCTACGAGCGCCGGCGGCCGGCATGGCGGGGCTACTTCCGCACCGGAGCGGTCCGCCTGACGCTGGCCCGCTCCGCCGGGGCCTGCGTGTTCCTCGACCGGACCGCCGGCTGCACCCTGGCGCCCGACCGCCGGCCCACCGCCTGCCGGCTCTATCCCTTCGAGCCGAGCGCGGGCGACGGCTGGACGCTGGGCGTCGAGCGCGAGGGCTCGGTGGCTCGGGCGCGAGCCTCCGGGGAAGCCCGCTGCCTGGGCGTGGAGGAGGCGGGAGGGAGGCGGGCGCTCCTCTCCGCCTTCGGCGCCACGGACGCCTCGCTGCGCGCGCTCGCCGCGCGCCTCCGGGCCGAGGTCCACGCCCACGCCGGCGGGGACGGATCCCGGCCGAACGGCCCGAGTCGACGCCGGACCAGGCTGCGCTAGGATCGTCTTTCCGTGGCCAGGGACACGTCACCTCGCCAGCTTCTCCTGCTCGACGTCGAGCCGCGGCTCGTCCGGCTCCCCCCCCGCGACGCCATCCTGGAACGGGCAGGCGAGCTGGCCCGGAGGCTCTCCCGGGACCTCGGGCTCCCGGTCCGGCTCTCGGTCACCGACAACCGGAGCACGATGATCAGCTTCCGGCGGGCCCCGGCCGTGCTCCGCCTCCGGCTGCATCACATGTTCCTCGATGCGCCGGCGCCGGTGGTGCGTGCGGTGGCCGACTACGCCGGCCGCGGGCAGCGCCGGGCGGGGCGCCTGCTCGACGACTTCGTCCGGCGGGAGCAGCCCCGCATCCGCCAGCACCGGGACGAGCACGACGAGGTCCTCTGCCCGCGGGGCCAGGTCTACGACCTGCGGGAGATCTTCGAGCGGCTCAACGATTCCCACTTCCACGGCGGAGTGCGGGCGGCCATCGGCTGGGGCCGCTCGGCCGGCCGCCGCCGGCGCAAGTCCATCCGCCTCGGCGTGTACGACCACCAGACACGCGAGATCCGCATCCACCCCTCGCTCGATCAGCAGGCCGTGCCGCTCTACTTCGTGGAGTTCATCGTCTTCCACGAGATGCTCCACCAGGTCTTCCCCAGCTCGAATGGCCCCGGCCGCCGCGTGCATCATCCGCGTGCGCTGCGCGACCGCGAGAAGGCGTTCCCCCTCTACCGGGCAGCGCTGCGCTGGGAGCGGGAGAACCTGCGACTGCTGCTCCTCGGCTGAGGCCGGGCGGATCGACTTGCGCCGCACCGGCCTGGCCAGCACACTCCTCCTCGGTATGCGCCGCGCGAAGATCGTCTGCACCCTCGGCCCGGCGTGCCTCGACCCCGGCGTTCTGGAGAGGCTTCTCGCCGCCGGGATGGACGTGGCCCGCCTCAACTTCTCTCACGGGACGCACGAGCAGCACGCCAAGACCATCTCCATGGTCCGCGCCGCCTCGCTCAAGGTGCGGAAGGGGGTGGGCATCCTGGGCGACCTCCAGGGCCCGAAGATCCGCACCGGCCGGCTCCAGGGCGGGAGCGTGGAGCTGGTCCCCGGCGCCGCGCTGAGCATCACCACCGACGAGTCGGTGCTGGGCACGGCCGAGCTCATTTCCACCACCTATCCCCACCTGGCCTCGGACGTGAACCCGGGGGACCGCATCCTGCTCGACGACGGCCTGCTCGAGCTCCGGGTGCTGGAGACGGACAAGAAGGGCCGCGTGCAGACCGAGGTGATCCACGGGGGGACGCTGAGCAGCAGCAAGGGCATCAACCTTCCCGGGGTGGCGCTGCGCGCCGAGGCGCTCACCCCCAAGGACCGCGAGGACCTCCTCTTCGGGCTCAAGGCGGGGATCGACTTCATCGGGCTGTCCTTCGTGCGACAGCCGGCCGACCTGGACCAGACCAGGGCGGCGATGGCCGAGGCCGGCCGCCAGGTCCCGATCATCGCCAAGCTGGAGAAGCCGGAGGCCATCGCACGGCTGGATGCCATCCTCGACCGGGCCAACGGGGTGATGGTCGCCCGGGGAGACCTGGGCGTGGAGATCCCCCCGGAGGAGGTCCCCGCCGTCCAGAAGGACATCATCCGGCGCGCCAACACCCGCGGGCTTCCGGTCATCGTCGCCACCCAGATGCTCAACTCGATGATCGAGCATCCCCGGCCCACCCGGGCCGAGGCCTCGGACGTGGCCAACGCCGTCTTCGACGGCGCCGACGCGCTCATGCTCTCCGGGGAGACGGCCTCCGGCGCCTTCCCGGTGGAATCGGTGGAGATGATGGACCGCATCATCCTCGCCGCCGAGAGCGCCGCCCGCTTGCAGGGCCGGGTGCCGCAGCGGGTTCCGCTCACCGCGCCCGCCTCCTTCCCGGACGTCACCGCGGCCATCGCCTGCGAGGCGGCCCGCCTCTCCAACGCCGTGGCCATCGCCGCCTTCACCCTCTCCGGGGCCACCGCCCGCCTGGTGAGCCACTACCGGCCGCCGGTGCCCATCGTCGGCTTCTCGCCCAACCAGGAGGTTCGCCGGACGCTGTCGCTGCTCTGGGGCGTCGTGCCCCGGGTCCTCGAGCCCCTCGATCGCACCGAGGACATGGTTCGCCGGGTGGAGGAGGAGCTGGTCAGCCGCGGCTTCGCCCGCTCGGGAGACCGGGTGGTGGTGGTCTTCGGCGCGCCGGTGGGGAAGGCCGGGATGACCAACACCGTGCGGCTCCACACCCTGTCCTGACGGCTCTCGGCTAA
Organism: Myxococcaceae bacterium; assembly: GCA_035622755.1. Lineage (GTDB taxonomy): Bacteria > Myxococcota > Myxococcia > Myxococcales > Myxococcaceae > JADGRA01. The sequence goes on along the minus strand of DASPUU010000331.1, from coordinate 5,278 downwards.
GCTCCCCGGGGCCTGATGGTCCCGCTCGGCCTCCTCGCGGCGCTGTGCCTGCTCGCAGCCCCGGAGCGCTACGACCTCGTCCTCGAGAACGCGCGGGTGGTGGACGGGACCGGGGCGCCCTGGTTCCGGGCGGACGTCGGCGTCCGGGGAGACCGGATCGCCGCGGTGGGAGACCTCCACGGAGCACCGGCCGGGCAGCGCATCGATGTGCACGACCATGTCGTCGCCCCCGGCTTCATCGACCTGCTCGGACAGTCCGAGCTCACCCTGCTCGTCGATCCCCGTGGCGAGTCGAAGATCCGCCAGGGCGTGACCAGCGAGCTCACCGGCGAGGGGGTGAGCGTGGCGCCGATGACGCCGGCGCTGGCGGCCGAGGCCCGCGACTGGCTCACGCTCCACCACCTCGGGGTGGACTGGACCGATCTCTCCGGCTACTGGCGACGCTTCCGGGCGGCGCGTCCGGCGATGAATCTGGGGACCACGGTGGGGGCGGCCCAGGTCCGCGCGGCGGTGATGGGCCTGGGAGAAGGGGCGCCCACGCCGGACCAGCTGCTCCGCATGCAGGTCGAGGTGCGGAAAGCGATGCGCCAGGGCGCCTTCGGGCTCTCCTCGGCGCTCATCTACCCTCCGGGCAGCTATGCCCGGACGGAGGAGCTGGTGGCCCTGGCCCAGGCGGCCGCGCCGTGGGGAGGGAGCTACTTCACCCACATTCGCGACGAGGGCGACGACGTCCTCGGTGCGCTGGAGGAGGCCATCACCATCGGCCGGCGCGCCCGCATCCCGGTGGAGATCTGGCACCTCAAGGTCGCCGGCCGCCGCAACTGGGGCCGGATGGGAGAGGTGGTCAGGCGCATCGAGGCGGCGCGCGCCGAGGGCGTGGACATCGCCGCCAACGTCTACCCCTACCTCGCCGGGGCGAACAATCTCACCGCCGACCTGCCCGGCTGGGCGATGGCCGGGGGCACGGAGGCCATGCTCGAGCGCCTCCGGAACCCCGACCAGCGTTCGCTCATCGAGGTGGAGATCGCCAGCGGCTGGCCGGATGCGGACATGCCGGAGCGCATCACCGTCGCCGCCACCTTCCTCCCCGAGGCCAAGGCGGCCGAGGGCAAGACGGTGGCCCAGCTGGCCAGGGAGCGCCACCTGACGCCGGCGGCGGCGGTGGTGGACCTGGCGCTGGCCGACCGGGGAACGACCCAGGTGCTTCGCTTCTGGGCCGACGAGCCGGACCTGAGGCTGGCCCTGCGGCAGCGGTGGACCGCCATCGGCATCGACGCCAACTCGGACGCGGTGGACGGGCCGCTGGCGCAGGACGGCAACCATCCCCGCGCCTTCGGCAGCATGCCGCGCGTGCTCGGCACCTACGCCCGGGAAGCGCAGCTCTTCCCGCTCGAGGAGGCGGTGCGGAAGATGACCTCGCTCCCCGCCGCCCGGCTCGGGCTCGGCGACCGCGGCCTGGTGCGGCCGGGGATGGCCGCCGACCTGGTGGTCTTCGACCCGGCCACGGTGAGCGGCACGGCCACCTATGCGCATCCCAAGCAGTACCCGGTGGGCATCGAGCTGGTCGTGGTGAACGGCCAGGTCGTCCTCCAGGACGGCATCCGCACCGACGCCCGTCCGGGGCGGCCGCTCCTCCACCCCGTGCCCCCGGCCCTCCGCTGACGCCCGGGGCGCCCCCCCCGGGGCTAGTTGCGCTTGAAGAACGTGGTGAAGAGGTCGCCGTCGAGGAACCGGGGCCGGTCGCTGGCCCCGCGCTGGGCCACGGCGAGGCCGACCAGGAACTGGAAGCGGGCCAGCGCCGCGGCCGGGGCGAAGTCGATGTCCGGCCGCCACTCGTCCGCGGGCCGGTGGTAGCGGCGCTTGCGCTCGGCCAGCGCCTGTTCCCGCTGGGCGGGCGTGTCGTCGGCCGGGGACTCGGCGGCGAAGATGGCCGGGATGCCGGCGCGGACGAAGTTGTACTGGTCGGAGCGGATGAACGAGTTCTGCTCCGGCTCCGACTCGGGCCGGAGCTGGTAGCCGAGGGCGGAGGCGGCCACCTGGACGTCGCGGAGCAGCGAGCTGTGGTCGGCGCCGCGCGCCTGGACGCTGGTGACCGGGAAGAGCGGATAGCCGCTGTCCACGTTGATGTCGGCGACGATGCGGTCCAGGGGCACGGTGGGATGGCCGACGAAGTACTCGCTGCCGAGCAGGCCCTTCTCCTCGGCGGTGACGAGCAAGAAGAGGATGGCGCGCCGGGGCCGCTCCGGGAGCCGGGTGAAGGCGCGCGCCACCTCGAGGACGGTGGCCACGCCGGCGGCGTTGTCCGCGGCCCCGTTGTAGATGGCGTCCCCGTTTTCCGGCTCGCCGATGCCGAGGTGGTCGAGGTGGGCGCTGTAGACCACCGTCTCGGCGGCGCTCGGTGAGCCGGTCGCCGCGGGGAGCCGGCCGATGACGTTGGGCGAGCGGAGCGCACGCACCGGGGAGGTCACCCGGAGCCGGGCGCTGATGCCGAGCGAGAAGGAGCGGGGGTGGCCGCTCTCGCAGGCGGCGAGCAGGTCGGCCATGCTCTCGGTCCGGCCGGACAGCTGGAGCAGGCGCTGGAAGGCTTCCCCTTTCAGCGAGGCCTTGGGCACGGTGAGCCAGGGTTGCACCTCGCCGTTGTTCAGGAGCGCCATCGACTCGAAGCGCTGCGCCCGGACCACCACGTCCCAGGGCAGGACCCGGTCCGCCCGGGGGGTCCGGACGAGGAGGACGCCGGCCACGCCCCGGTCGTGGAGGAGGCGGAGCTTTCGCCGGTACTCGGAATAGAGAGCGCTGGGCAGGCCGGGGAAGAAGTCGTCCCGGTCGGTGAGGGGCGCGAACTGGAAGACGACGGCGATCTTCCCCTTCAGGTCCACGCCGGCCAGGTCGTCGTACCGGTACTCGGGCGCCTGGACGCCGAAGCCGACGAAGACCAGCGGGGCGGTGACGTCGGCCTGGCCGCGGGCCAGGTCGGGCGAGGCGAGGAAATCGGTGCCGGAGGTGAGGGCCACCGGCGGTCCCCTGGCGGGGAGGACGTCCAGCGAGGAGGAGGTCACCCGGGCGGCGCGCAGCGGAACCCACTGGTAGTAGGTCCCGTCCTCGCCGGCAGGCTCGAGACCCAGCCCCTGGAGCTGGCTGGAGACGTAGGCGGCGGCGAGCTCGTGGCCCCGAGCCCCGGTGCCCCGCCCCTCGAGCAGGTCGCTGGCCAGGAAGCGCACCTGGGCGGAGATGGCCTCGGGACGGATGGTGGCCGCCGCGGAGGCGGCACCGAGGGCGATGGCGTCGGCGGGGTGGGTCGGCGAGGTGCCGAGGGTCAGGAGGGCGACGGCGACGGCGGGGAGGAGCACAGCCGGCGGCTTGTAGCAGGACCGGCGGTCGTCCGTCCCTCGGGCCGTTCCCCGGGCGCCGGCCGCTCCCTCAGGCGGGCACCATGGGGCGCAGCGAGTTCCGCGGAACCTCGGCCTCGACGAAGACGCGGAACAGCTCGGCGTCGAGCGCTCCGGCCTTCGACTCCTCGTCGATGATGGAGAGGGCCTGCACGTTGGGGACGGCCTTCTTGTAGGGGCGGTCGGCCGCGGTCAGGGCGTCGTAGACGTCGGAGATGGCCATCATCTTCGACTGGACGGGGATCTCCTCCGCGGCCACCGAGCGGGGGTAGCCGCGCCCGTTGAGCCGCTCGTGGTGCGCGTAGGCGATGGAGGGAACGCGGCGCAGCGCCCGCGTCCAGGGAATCTGGGAGAGGAAGCGGAAGGTGTGGGTGACGTGGCTCTCGATCTCGGTCCGCTCCGCAGCCGAGAGCGAGCCGCGCGGGATGGAGAGGCACTCCAGCTCCCGCGGGACCAGGAGCGGCCGCTCCGCGCCGTGGCCGTCGCGGAAGGTGAAGCGGGCCACCTCGGTGAGGCGCTCGAAGCCGTCGCGGGCGAGCACCGTCGGCCGGTTGCAGGCCAGGACGAAGTCGCGCATCTCGTCGAGCTGGGCGAGCTCGCGGGCGAGCCGCTGGTCCTCCTCGCTCTCGATCTCGGAGAGCGCCTTCTCCCCGAGCAGGCTGACCGAGGCCAGCCGCCGCTGGTAGCTCCGGACCTCGAGGTCCTTGCGCGCCAGCTCGAACCGGGCCTGGAGCACGTCCAGCTCCTGGGGGTAGAGCTTCTCCGCCTTGACCAGCACCGGCTCGCGCACGCCGACCTTGCCGAAATCGTGGAGCAGGCTGGCGTAGCGGATCTCCTGGACCTCGGGCGGCGTGAAGCGAAGCCCGGCGTAGGGCCCCTTCTCGACGCGCTCCACGGCGTGGGCCAGGCCCACGGTCAGGGCGGCCACCCGGCCGGAGTGGCCGGCGGTGGTCGGGTCGCGGGACTCGATGGCCACCACCGAGGCGGAGACGAAGCCCTCGAAGAGCCGGCTGATCTCCTCGTGGAGCAGCGCGTTCTCGATGGCCCCGGCCGCCTGCCCGCCGAGGGCGAGGAGCAGCTCGGCGTCCTCGTCGTCGAAGGTTCCCTGGTGCTTGTTGAGCGCCTGGAGGACGCCGGTGACCTCGCCCCGGGCGTCGCGCATCGGCACGCAGAGGATGGTGTGCGTGCGGTACCCGGTGGTCAGGTCGACGTCGCGGTTGAAGCGCGGGTCCTGGTAGGCGTCGGTGATGTTGATCACCTCGCCGGTCTCGGCCACCGTGCCGGCGATGCCGCGGCCCAGCTTGACGCGGATCTCCCGGGCAGCGCCCTGGGCCACCTTGCTCCACAGCTCACCCCGGTCGCGGTCGAGGACGAAGAGCGTGCAGCGGTCGGCGTCGACCACCTTGGCTGCCTCGTAGATGATGAGCGGCAGCAGGAGCTCCAGGTCCCGGGCGGCGGCCATGGCCTTGGCCACGTCGAGGATGGAGTTCAGCTTGGTGGCTCGGCGGGCGAGATCCTCCACGCTGTGCGGGCCGGAGCTCATCGCCTGCCGTTCTACTCCACGGGCGGACGAGGGGGCAGGTGCCCCCCGGGCAGGCCCCGGGTCCCGGGGACCCCGCGGACGCGCTCGGGGAGTGCGGCTAGTGCTTCACACCGGCCAGGCGGGCCACCTTGGACATGAAGCACGGGTCGAAGGGCTTCACGTCGTAATCGTCGGCGCCCAGCTCGAGGCAGACGTGGCGGGTGAACTGGTCCTCGATGGCGGAGAGCACGAGGACCTTGATGTGCTTGGTGCGGGGGTCCTTCTTCAAGGTGGCCAGGAGGTCGCGACCGTCGACGTGCTGCTTCAGGTCCAGGATGATCACCGCCGGCTGGTGCTTGAGGGCGAGCTC
>DASPUU010000330.1:0-7917 GCA_035622755.1 Myxococcaceae bacterium | reverse complement strand
CCGCCGCTCATCTACGTCGCCTACCTGCCCACGGCGCTCACCCGTGCGTCGCTCCTGCCGGTCCGGGTGGTGGGGGTGCTCGCCCTCTGGGCGACCTGCCTGGTGCTGCGCCGGGCGACCGAGACCTGGACCGGGAGTGGGCGGGCCGGCTGGCTCGCCGCCTGGGCCGGCCTGCTCGCCACCCTGTGCGAGGGTCCTTCGGTCAGCTCCGAGCTGGTGATGAACCTCCCCTCCGCCCTGGCCCTGGAGGCCCTCGTGCGGGCACGCCGCCGGGGCGGGTGGGCGTGGGTCGCCGCCGCCGGCGCATGGGTGGGGGTGGCGTCGCTGGTCAAGCACCAGGCCGCGGTCCTGCTTCTCCCGCTGGCGGTGGGCGTGCTCTGGCCGGAGCCCGACGCGGCTCCTCCCTTCGACCGGCCGGGCCGGCGGCTCGGCGCGGCCGCGCTCCTGGCCGCCTCGTCCGGCGTGCCCTGGGCCCTGGCCGCCGGCGCCTGGTGGCTCCAGGGGGCGCTCCCGGAGTTCTTCGAGTGGGTGGTGGTGCGCGACTTTGCCTACGCGGCCCTGAAGGCCGACCCGCCCTGGGGGCGCCTCATGCAGTCGCTGGTCGTCTGCGTCCTCGGGGCCACGCTCCTGCTCTGGATGCTCGCCGTGCGCGAGGCCTTCCGCCGCTGGGACGCGGTGCGCGCCATGCTCGTGTCGGCCCTGGTCCTCACCTGGGTCCCGGTGAGCCTCGGGGGCCGCTTCTACGAGCACTACTTTCTCCAGTTCGCCCCGCCCCTGGCGATGCTTGCCGGGGTCGGGGGTGCGGCGCTCCTCGCGCGATGGCCCGGGCTGGCGCGATGGAAGCGCTCCGTGGTGGCGGCCCTGCTCGTCCTCCCGGTGCTCGGCAACCTCGGCTACACCGTCGGGCGCGCGGTGGCCGGGGGATACCCGGGACAGGATGCGAAGACGCGTGCGGTGGCGGAGTGGCTCCGCGGCGCGGCCGCGCCCGGCGACACCCTCTTCGTCTGGGGGCATGTCACGCCGCTCTACGTCCTCTCCGGGCTCGACCCCGGGACGCGGTACATCAACACCTCGACCCACATGGGAAACTTCGATCCCGCTCATCTCCCCGTGGACTTCGATCCGCGCCGGTACCGCAACGAGGCCGACGTCCGGCGGACGCTCGAGGACCTCGGGCGCGGCAAGCCGCGCTGGTTCGTGGACACCGCGCCGGCGGACATCCACCACTGGTCCCGCATTCCGCTGGAGGCATTCCCGGAGCTGGACGCCTACCTCCAGGCTCACTACGTCCAGGTGGGGTCTCCGGCCGGCGCCGCCGTCTACCGCCGGAAGGACGCGCCCTAGGTCCGGCGCGGCTTCTGGCCGGGGGCGACGGCCTCGGCCTCGTAGTAGATGCTCGCTGCCTCTCCCTGGCCGTAGACGACCAGCACCGGGGCGCAGGCAGCCACGGACCGGGCGCCGCGCTTCAGTCGCGAGAGCAGCTCGGCGGCCTGGGCGGCCTTGGCCTTGATCCTGCGAAGCGGCATCGGGGACGAGGGCCGGCTCTTTACTCTCCCCAGGTCGACATTGACAACGCGCGCCCCGGCCTGCGAGGACATCGTGTCACCCATGTCCCTGATCATCCTCGGGAATCCGGCGCAGGGTCGGAAGGGGAGAACGAGGCCGGGGAGGGAAGGACAGTCTCTCTCGGGGGAGCACGCGTGGCCCTGACCGCCGAGGCGTACGGCCGCACCGACGTCGGGAGAAAGCGCCAGCACAACGAGGACGCCTTCCTGGTGGACCCGGACCTGGGTCTGTTCCTCGTGGCGGACGGGATGGGCGGTCACGCCGCCGGCGAGGTCGCCTCGGCGCGCGCGGTGGAGGTGGTGCGATCGCAGCTCGGGGCCGGACGCCAGGCGCTGGAGGACCTGTCCCGCGCCTCCACGCCGGAGGCTCGGGCGGCGGCGGCGGCGCTGGTGGAGACGGCGGTGCAGCGGGCCTGCGCCGAGGTCTACCGTTTGGCCGCCGCCGACGCGAGCAAGCGCGGCATGGGGACCACGCTGGTCTGCCTGGTGGTGGCGGGGAGCAAGGCGGTGGTCGGCCACGTCGGCGACAGCCGCGTCTATCTCCTGCGTGGAGGCCAATGCCACCGGCTGACCGAGGACCACACCCTGGTCGCCGCCCAGGTCAAGGCCGGTACGCTGACCCGCGAGCAGGCGCACGCCTCGCAGTTTCGAAACGTCATCACCCGGGCGGTGGGCATCCAGGAGTCGGTCCAGGTCGACACGCTGATGGTCGACCTGCTTCCGCGCGACACCTTCCTGCTCTGCACCGACGGGCTCCACACCTACCTCGGGGACGACGAGCTGGCGCCGATCCTGGCCAACGGAGTGCTCAAGGATCTCCCGGCCCGGCTCATCGCCATCGCCAACGAGCGGGGCGGGCGGGACAACATCACCGCGGTGGTGGTGCGCTTCGGCGACACCGGCGAGGCCACCGACGAGCTCCGCGAGACCGAGTCGCGGATGGAGGCGCTGCGCCGGATCCCGCTCTTCCGCCACCTCACCTACAAGGAGCAGACGGCCATCCTCTCCATCGCCAGCTCGCGGAGCTACGAGGCGCAGGAGGAGATCGTCGAGGAGGGCGACGTCGGCGACGAGCTCTTCGTCGTCGTGCGCGGCCGGGTCTCGGTGGAGAAGGACGGGGTGGAGATCGCCGAGCTCACCACCGGTGGGCACTTCGGCGAGATGGGCCTCATCGACAATGCGCCGCGCAGCGCCACCGTCCGGGCGCTGGAGCCGACGCGGGTGGTGGTCATCGCCCGCGGCGATCTCATGGGGCTGATGAAGCGCGAGTCGGTGCTGGCGGTGAAGCTCCTGTGGAGCTTCGTGCAGGTGCTCTCCGACCGGCTCCGGGCCACCAACTCCGAGCTCTCGGAGGTTCGCCAGGAGCTGGCGGTGGCTCAGGGCGTGCAGCCCTTCGCCGAGGACTAGGCGGGAAGTTGCGGCCCCCCGGGCTGGGCGGTAGAGGCTCTTCTGGCATGGAGGCGAGCGCGCTCGGCGGCCGGCGGGTGGCGGTGGGCATCGGTGGCGGAATCGCCGCCTACAAGGCCTGCGAGCTGGTCCGCGCGCTCCGTCGCTCCGGCGCCGAGGTGCGGGTGGCGATGACCCCGGCCGCCCAGGCCTTCGTCACTCCGCTCACGCTCCAGTCGCTCTCCGGGCATCCGGTGCTGACCGAGCCCTTCGACGCGGCGAGCGAGGCCGGGTTCGGCCACCTCGCGCTCGCCCGCTGGGCGGAGCTTTTCGTCGTCGCCCCGGCCACGGCCGATCTGCTGGCTCGCCTCCGGGCCGGGATGGCCAACGACGCGGTGACCACGCCCCTGCTCGCCTTCCGGGGCCCGGTGCTGCTCGCCCCGGCGATGAACGTGGCCATGTGGGAGAACGCGGTGACGCGCGAGAACGTCGCCGCGCTCGTCGCCGCCGACCGGTTCCGGGTGGTCGGGCCAGCCACTGGCCCGCTCGCCGATGGCGACACCGGGCCGGGGCGGCTGGCGGAGGTGGAGGAGATCCTCCGGGCCTGCGCCGAGGCGCTCTCCGCCGGCCCGCTCGCCGGGCGGCGGGTGCTGGTCACCGCCGGGCCGACGCGCGAGTTCCTCGACCCGGTGCGCTTCCTCTCCAACCCCTCGACGGGAAAGATGGGGGTGGCGGTGGCGCGGGCCGCCCGGCGCCGGGGAGCGCAGGTGACGGTGGTGGCGGGCCCGGGCGTGGAGATCGACCCGCAGGGCCTGGAGGTGGTGCCGGTGGTGAGCGCCGCCGAGCTGCGCGACGCGGTGCTCGCCCGGGTCGGGGAGGCCGACTTCCTCGTCGCCGCCGCCGCGGTGAGCGACTGGCGCCCGGCCGAGCGTGCCGCCCAGAAGCGCAAGAAGGCCGACGCCCCGGCGGCGGAGTCGCTCCGGCTGGAGCGCACGCCGGACGTCCTCGCCGAGGCCACCGAGGCGGTCCGCGGAGCCGCCCGGCGGCCGGTGCTGGTCGGCTTCGCCGCGGAGACGGAGAAGCTCGTCGAGCACGCCAGCGCCAAGCTCCTCCGCAAGGGACTGGACGTCATCGTGGCCAATGACGTCACCCGGCCCGGGGCCGGCTTCGGGACGGAGACCAACGCGGTGACCGTGCTCTCGCGGAGCGGCGACCGGCGAGAGCTGTCCGGGACCAAGGGGGAGGTGGCGGAGCTTCTCTGGGACCTCCTCCTCAGCGCCTTCCCGCAGCCGGCCCGGGCGTCGCGCTGAGCCGCCCCCGGGTTTCCGGGCCCAGCGCGGCCAGACCGGCGCGTCGGAGGGCCGTGGCACAGTGGCTCCCCTGTGGCGGAACCGACGTCGGTCGAAGCGCTGGGCCCGGTGGCAGGTGTGCTCAGAGATCTGAAGGCACACCTGGCCTGGCAGCGCGACGACGCGGGGGCGGAGCTGTACGGGGCGCGCGACCGCCCTGCCGCTCCGGCCGCGCCCTCCGGGGCGCCCGCTTCCTCGCCCGGGCCGGCTGGCCAGCTCGGGCTGCTCGAGCCGGTGGCTGAGCCCCCGCCCATGGAGCGCCGGACGCTCGAGGAGATCCGCGCCGAGCTCGGGGACTGCCGCCGCTGCAAGCTGTGCCAGGGGCGCCGGCAGATCGTCTTCGGCGTCGGCAATCCGCGCGCCCGGCTGGTCTTCGTCGGCGAGGGGCCGGGTGCCGAGGAGGACGCCCAGGGTCTCCCCTTCGTGGGAGCCGCCGGCCAGCTCCTGACCAAGATGATCCAGGCCATGGGCTTGCGCCGCGAGGACGTCTACATCTGCAACGTGGTCAAGTGCCGGCCGCCCGGGAACCGCAACCCGGAGCCGGAGGAGATCGCCGCCTGCGAGCCCTTCCTGCGTGCGCAGCTCGTGAGCATCCAGCCGGAGGTGGTGGTGGCCCTGGGCAAGTTCGCCGCCCAGACGCTCCTGCGCGAGGGCACGCCCATCAGCCGGCTGCGCGGGGTGTGGCGCGTGTACCAGGGGATGAAGCTGATGCCCACCTTCCACCCTGCCTACCTCCTGCGCAACCCGCCGGGGGAGAAGAAGAAGGCCTGGGAGGACCTGAAGGCGGTGATGGCGGAGCTGGGATTGCCCCGGCCCGCGCCGCCGCCGTGAAGGGCCGGGTCGAGGTCCATCGCCTCGCGTGCCCGGCGCTGGCGGGCAATGCGCTCGGGGATCCGGACGAGCGCACCTGCGTGGTCTACCTCCCGCCCGGCTACGACCGGGGAGGGGACCGGTTCCCGCTGGTCGTCCTCCTGCACGCCTTCCTCGGGTCGGCCGAGGGCTGGCTGAACGTCTCGCCCTTCGCCCCCACCGTGCCGGAGAGGCTCGACCTGCTCATCGCCGACGAGGGCCTCCCGGCGTGCATCGGTGTCTTCCCCGACGGGTGGAACGCGCTCGGCGGAAGCCAGTGGACCAACAGCCCGGCCACCGGCCGCTACCGCGACGCGGTGGTGCAGGACGTCCTGGCCTGGGTGGAGGCCGCCTTCCGCACCGTCCGGCGTCGAGAGGCGCGCGCGGTGCTGGGGAGAAGCTCGGGCGGGCACGCTACCTGGGAGCTGGTCCGGCACCATCCGGAGGTCTTCGGTCACATCGCCTCGCACTCGGGCGACGCGTATTTCGAATACTGCTACCTGGGGGACTTCCCCCGGGTGGCGGGAGCGCTGCTGCGGGCGGGGGGCGTGGTCCCCTGGTGGCAGCCGTTTTGCGTGCGCGCCCGGCAGACGAAGATGGCCGGCGATGACCATGCGGTGATCAACGCCCTGGCCATGGCCGCCGCCTACTCGCCCAAGGCCGGTGAGCCGCTCGGCCTGGAGCTCCCCTTCGAGCCGGAGACGGGCGAGCTGCGCCCCCGGGTCTGGGCGCGCTGGCTGGCGGAGGACCCGGTGAGGTTCGTGGCCGCCGACGTGCGCCCCTTCGCTGCGCTGGAGACTGTCTTCATCGACTGCGGGAGCCGCGATGAGTTCGGGCTGCGCTGGGGGGCGCGGATGCTCGCCCGCACCCTGGCGCAGGCCGGGGCGCCGGTCACGCACGAGGAGTACGACGACGGCCACATGGGAACCTCCTACCGGTTCGATCGCTCGCTGCGCCTGCTGCTCCCGCGGCTCGCCCGGAGCTGAGGGGTGGCGCACGGCGCCGCGGCCGTGCTAGCGCCCCGAGGCCGATGGCCACCCTGGATCCCTACGGCCTCGGCCGGGTCCTGAACGAGCCGGGCGTGCTCCCCCAGCGGGCGCAGGCGCTCGACCCGTCGCTGCCCATCCGCCCCTCGGAGCTGCTCGTCGACGTGGAATCGCTCAACGTCGACGCCGCCTCCTTCCGCCAGCTCGAGCAGGCGGCCGGCGGCGACCCGGCGCGCATCGCCGAAGCCATCCGGGCCATCGTCCGCTCGCGCGGCAAGCTGCAGAATCCAGCCACCGGCTCGGGTGGAATGCTCATCGGCCGGGTGCGCGAGGTGGGCCCCCAGCATCCGGCGGCAGGCCGGCTCCGAGCCGGAGAGCGGATCGCCACCCTGGTCAGCCTGTCCCTGACGCCCCTGCATCTGGACGAGGTGAAGGCCGTTCACCCGGGCATCGACCGCGTCGACGTCCGGGGGCACGCCATCCTCTTCGCCAGCGGCCTCTACGCCCGGCTGCCTCCGGACATGCCCGAGATGCTGGCCCTGGCCGCCCTGGACGTGTGCGGGGCGCCGGCCCTCATGGCGCGGCACGCCCGGTCCGGGATGCGCGTGGCGGTGCTCGGCGCCGGCAAGAGCGGGGCGCTGTGCCTGGCCCAGGCCCGGCGCTCGATGGCCGGGAAGGGCCAGCTGCTCGCCCTCGACGTCTCGGCGCCGGCGCTGGACCGGCTCCTGGGCATCGGCCTGTGCGACGCCGCGCTCCGCGTCGATGCCACCCGCGCCGTGGAGGTCCTGGAGGCGGTGGCGGCGGCCACCGGCGGGGCGCTCGCCGACCTGGTGGTCAACTGTGCCTCGGTGCCGAGCACCGAGATGGCCACCATTCTCTCCACCCGGGACGGCGGAACGGCGCTCTTCTTCTCCATGGCCACCTCCTTCACCGCCGCGGCCCTCGGCGCCGAAGGAGTGGGCAAGGACGTGACCCTGGTGATGGGGAACGGCTACGTGCCCGGCCATGCCGAGCTCACCCTCGAGCTCTTGCGCAGCGAGCCGCGGCTTCGCGAGCTCTTCGCTGCGCGCTACGTGTGAGGCGTACCGTCGGGCCTGGGGGCCCCCGGGGGGAAAACGGGCGAGGCGGCCACTCTGGAATTCCTAGTCATTCCGGGGCGTTGTCTACGTGTCAGAGGGGCGGAAGTGCTGCCTTGCTCGGGTGCGTGAGCCCCGGCCGGAAGGGTGCTCGGGATGCGCTGCGAGCGCACCGCACCAGGACTGGCGTGGGCCGCTCGGCCCGTGCTAGCCGCAGCCCGAACCATGAGCGGTCCCTTCGTCCAGGATGCCGACATCGCCCGCGCGCGCGCGGTGGCCCAGGAGGTCATCGAGCCCGTCTTCGAGCTCATCCGGCGACACACCACCGTGTCGGTGGAGCGCACCGTGCTGCGGCTGTTCGGCATGGCGGATGCGGGCCCGAGCGGCGTCCCCCTCCCGAATCTGATGACCGACCGGCTCAAGGCCGCCGGCGTCCTGAACCGGGGCGCCGCTTACTGGTACGGGCGGGCGCTCCAGCTCGGGGCGCGGAGCCCGCTCGACGCGGTGGAGCGGATCGCCGCGCTCCCGGCGGACCGGCTCGGCCCCCTCTCCGCGGAGATGGAGGGCAACCTGAGGGAGGAGGTGCGGGCCGAGGCCCGCTCGGCGGTGGAGGAGCTGAGGCGCCGGGTGGCCGCCCGGGACGCGCTCCGCCAGGAGTTCCCCATGGCTCCGGCGCCGCACAAGTACGTCATCGTCGCCACCGGCA
>DASPUU010000329.1:0-14623 GCA_035622755.1 Myxococcaceae bacterium | reverse complement strand
CGCTGCAAGCGCATCGTGGAGAGCCTGCTCCAGTTCAGCCGGCGGAACCGCGCCGAGGACCGGCGCACCTTCGACCTGTCGGCCTGCGTGGACGACGCCTGCTTCCTCTTCCGGGGACAGCTGAAGCAGGCCACCACCGCCCGGCTCGAGCTGCACATCGAGCGGGAGCTGCCCCAGGTCTTCGGGGATCCGGCCCAGCTCGGCCAGGTGGTCCTGAACCTCCTCCAGAACGGCCTGCACGCCCTGGGCGGCAAGCCGGGCGCGCTGACGGTGACCACCGGGCGGCGGGACACCTCGGTCTTCTTCAGCGTCGCCGACGGCGGATCGGGCATCGCGCCGGACGTCCTGCCGCGCATCTTCGAGCCGTCGTTCACCACCAAGCCCCCCGGGCAGGGCACCGGCCTGGGCCTGGCCATCGCCTACCGCATCGTGAAGGACCACGGCGGGACCTTCGAGGTGAAGACCCACCTCGGCCAGGGGTCCACCTTCACCGTCCTTCTCCCCATCCCCCTGACGTCGTTGTCTCTCGAGGAAAGCAAGAAATGAACAAGCGAGCTGCCAAGGTTCTTGTCGTCGACGACGACAAGGTCGTCCTCCGTGCGGTCACGGAGATTCTCCAGCGCGAGGGCTACCACGTGGTGGCCATCGACGATGCCGTGGAGGGCCTGGCTGCCGCCAAGGATCCATCCATCGACGTGGCCATCCTGGACATCCGGATGCCCCACCTGTCGGGCATGGACCTCCTCAAGGCCATCAAGCAGGCCCGGCCGGAGGTGGAGGTGGTGATGATGACCGCCTTCGCCACGGTGGAGACGGCGGTGGAGGCGGTCAAGGCCGGCGCCTACGACTACCTGACCAAGCCCTTCGCCAACATCGACGAGGTGAGCCTGACGGTGGCCAAGGCCGCCGAGCGCAAGGCGCTCAAGGACCGCACCCGGGTGCTGGAGGAGCAGCTCACCGCCAAGGGTCAGTTCGAGGACCTCATCGGCCAGTCGAACCAGATGCGGGCGGTGTTCAAGCTGGTGGAGACGGTCAGCTACTCGTCGGCCACGGTGCTCATCCAGGGCGAGAGCGGCACGGGCAAGGAGCTGGTGGCGCGTGCCATCCACTACCGGAGCCCGCGCAAGGACAAGCCCTTCGTGGCGGTCAACTGCTCTGCCCTCACCGACACCCTCCTCGAGTCCGAGCTCTTCGGCCACGTGAAGGGCTCCTTCACCGGCGCCACCGCCAACAAGAAGGGCCTCTTCGAGGCGGCCGACGGAGGGACGATCTTCCTCGACGAGATCGGCGACGTCCCCCCGGCCACCCAGGTCCGGCTCCTCCGCGTCCTCCAGGAGGGCGAGGTGAAGCGGGTGGGCGCCAACGAGACGACCAAGGTGGACGTCCGGGTCATCGCCGCCTCGAACATCGACCTGGCGCGGGCCAAGGAGCAGGGCCGGTTCCGCGAGGACCTCTTCTACCGGCTCAACGTCATCACCGTGACCCTGCCGCCGCTGCGCGACCGTCCCGAGGACGTGCCGCTCCTGGCCCAGCACTTCCTGCGCATGTACGCCTCGAAGATGGGCAAGAAGGTGACCAGCATCAGCCCCTCGGCGATGGAGGCGCTGGTCTGCCACCGGTGGATGGGCAACGTCCGCGAGCTGGAGAACGTGATGGAGCGGGCGGTGGTGCTCACCTCGCGCGAGCTGGTCGAGGTGGAGGATCTGCCCCAGGGCCTGCGCGACGCCCCCGGCGGCGGCGGCGACGTGGAGGTGCTCAGCCTGGCGCACCTGCCCTACGCCGAGGCGAAGCGGCTGGCGATGCGGGCCTTCGAGCGGCGCTACCTGTCGGCGCTGCTCGAGCGGAGCGGCAACAACGTGTCGTCGGCGGCGCGCGCCGCGGGCGTCGACCGGAGCAACTTCCGCCGCCTCCTCAAGCAGTACGAGGTGGGGCGGAACCCGATGGGCACCGTGGCCCGGCCGCAGAAGGCCGAGCCGATGAGCGCCTGACGGCTTCCGCCGTCCGCACCGGGACGCCCGGGGGCTGCTAGCTTCCCCCGGGCGCTCCCGTGCCCCGACCCACCGAGCTCCGACGCACCGCGCTCCTCGCCCTCCTCGCGCTCTGCGTGGCGGCGACGGGGATCCTCGCCCTGCGGGCGGACACGAGCGGGCTCCGCCGCCGGCTCGTCTCCGACGTCGAGGCGCGGGCCGGGGCGCGCTTCCCGCGCCCGGTTCACTCCGGCGCTGCCCTGCCCGGACGCTTCGGGGAACGGGCGGCGGAGGCCTGGGATGCGCTGGCCCTGGAGCAGGGTCGCTCGACGGACGTCGAGTTCTGCCGGGCGGCGCGGGAGGGGGAGGCGCCCTTCGCGCTGGCCCCGGCGACCTGTCTCCGGGAGCTGGACGAGGGAAGCGAGGCGCTGGCCGGGCTCCTCGGAGCGACCCACGCGGCCGAGGGAGGGCCGCCGGGGGGCCTGGGTGGGCTCGACCTGCCCGAGCCGCCGGCCCATCCGCGGACGTGGGTGACGGCGGCCTACGCGGCGAAGATGGCGGCGCTCCGGCTCCGGAGCGAGCTCGCGCACGGTGAGCTCGAGGCGGCGGCCGGGACGTGCGCCGACCTGCTCGCGCTGGCGCGGGACCTGAGCCTGGGGACGGCGCTCGAGGGCCGGCTGGCGGCGCTGACCGTGTCCGAGGTGGCCTTCCGTCCCTGCGCGGCGGCAGTGGACGCCCTCCCGGCGGCGGGGAAGCGCAGTCTCGAGGCGATGCTCGGGCGCGTGGCGGCCGGGACGCCGTCCTTCGCCGAGACGCTGTCGGACTGGGCGGTGGTCGTGCAGGCCCGGGCCTTCGCGCCCTACCTGGGCGAGCCGCTGCGCCGGCTGCCCCCGGTGGTGCAGCGTTGGGCGGAGGAGGGGCATCCGGCCGGGTCGATGGCGCTGGGCGATGCCCTGGCGGTCGGGGATGCCTGGCACCGGATGGACGAGCGGCTCGGCCGGGTGGTGGAGGCGGCGCGCCTTCCGCCCCCGCGGGCGTCGGAACGGCTGACCGAGCTGAGCGCCCTCGACGCCCCGTGGTTCAACGCGCGGGCGCGGATGGCGCTGCCCGAGCTCGGACGGATGGCGATGAGCGACGCGCGGGTGCGGGCGCAGCTGCTTCTCCTTCGCCGGGCGGCGGCGGTCGACGCGATGCGCGCGGAGACGGGGCGCTGGCCGTCGCCGGAGGAGCTGCCGCCCGAGCTCCGTCCGACGCCGGAGCACCCCCTGCACATCGAGGCCTCGGGATGGGAGGCGGTGCTCAGCGACCCGTCGGTTCCGCGCGGGGGCCTGGAGCTGACGGTGCGGGCGGACCGGTGATCGAGCCCGCGGCCGGCGCCGTCACCGGGGCTGCCCCAGGTAGCGGTCCAGCCAGTCCAGCACTTCCCGGGTGAGGATCTCGTTGGGCGGCACGTGCCCGGCCTCGAGGATGAGGTGTCGCTTGTCCTTCGACGGCGAGCCGAGGAGCTTGAAGAGCGGCACCTGGGTGCTGTCCACGGGAAAGAAAAAGTCGTAGCGCCCGTTCACCATCAGCACCGGCTGGCGCACCAGCTGGGCGAAGTTGAACGGGTCGGCCTCCGGCATGCAGTCCTGGAGCGCCAGCCCCCCGCCGACGAGGATGCCCACCTTGAGGCGGTCGTCCAGCGCCAGGAAGATCGGCCCCAGCTCGGCGCCCCAGCTCGCGCCGTAGTAGGCGATGCGCTGGCCATCCAGGTCCTTGCGCGTCTCGACGTAGTCGATGCTCCGCCCGAGGTCCTTGGACCACTGGATGACGTGGTCCCGGTAGAACGCGGTCGGAGCCGGGTAGTCGGAGCTCAGGCCGTCGCCGCGCTCGAAGGTCGACTTGTAGACCGGGTAGAGGAACGCGCGGCCGCTGCGGAGGATGGGGCCGACCAGCCGCATCCCCGGCAGCTCCGCGCTCGAGCGCTGATGGATGGCGTTCGAGCCGGGAAAGAAGACCACCGTCTGGAACGGGGGGGTGCCCTGCCGCGGGGTGAAGAGGTAGGCGACCACCCGCTCGCCGCCGTAGGCGGCCGCGAAGCTGATCTTCTCCCTTCTCCAGCGGTCCGACTGCTCGTCGGTGGCCTCGACCCGGGCCTCGAGCGGGGCGCGGTCGTAGGCGTAGCCGCGCTTGTAGGCCTGGACGATGTCGGGGCGGGCCGGCTTCTCCTTGGAGTAGTCGCGCGTCCACCAGGGAATGGAGGCGGTGGCGGCCGGCGCCGTCCGGTCGTCGAGCGGTTTCACCAGACGGAAGCCGAAGTTGGCCGCGCGGGAGAGGGGGTCCTGGGCGTCGGCGTCGTTGAACATGTACGACGGCTCGTTCCAGGCGCCGCCGAGGATGTACCGCCTGTCTGCGCTCGTGTTCCAGCACCACTCCTTGGCGTTTCCGGCCATGTCGTAGGTGCCGAAGGGGCCGATGCCCCGGTAGCTGCCCACCGGCGCGAGCGCGCTGCCCTTGAAGTTGCTCAGCGGGACGAGCTGGTGGGTCGCCCAGGCGCCGGCCGCGTAGCTCCACTGGTAGACGTTGGGGAGCTGCTTCCCGACGAAGGCGGCGTAGGCGGCGGCCTCGTACCAGCTCACCCCGGTGACCGGCAGGTCGCCTCGCCCCTCCGGGTAGTCGCCGAGATCCCAGGTGGCCGGCCCCGGGCGGCCGGTGCGGTCGCGGAAGAGGGCCATCGCCTCGTCGAAGCTCAGCACCTTCCCATCCCTGGAGACGGGGTGGCGCCAGAGGTCGCGATTCCGGTACCCGCCGGCGTCGACGAAGCGCTTGAAGTCCTTGTTCGTCACCTCGGTCCGGTCGATGAGGTAGTCGCCGATCTGGACCTCGGGCAGGTGATCGAGCCCCGGGATCTCGATGGACACGCTGGCTCCCGGGACGCGCACCATCTCCGGGGGAATGCTGCCCACCCGGTCCAGCGCGATGCGGACCACCGTCTCCTTTCCCGGGAGGATCGTCCGGGGAACGGCCTCCACCGTCTCGAAGCCCGGTTTCTCGATGCGCCAGCGATTCAGCCCGAAGGGGATCCGGACGTTGACCAGGGGCGTCTTGCCCAGCCGGCGCCACTCCGCGTCGGGCGCCGCGTACTCCTTCACCGAGACGTCGGCCCCCTCGGGCGCGGTCTCGACGGTGAAGAGCCGGGACATCTCCGGCCAGAGCTTGAGCAGGCGCGGATCCCGGGGCACGACCTGCTCGACCTTCTCGGCGAGCGCGACCGCCGCCGGGTACCGGTTCAGCTCGACCAGCTCGGCCACCTGGGGCAACGCCTCGTCGACCGCCCAGCGGATGCGTGCCTGCCGGCGCATGTACCACGCCGCCGCCAGCCCCAGCGCCAACAGGACGACCGCCGTCGCGCCGAGCAGCGCCGGCCGGGGCCCGCGCCGGCGCCCGGCCAGCGCCGACGCCACGTCGCGGGCGCTCCGGAAGCGGTGTTCCGGCTCACGGGCCAGGCACCGGAGGATGGCGCCGTTCCAGCGCGCATCGAGGCCGGGGACCGTCCGGGCCGGCGGGGGCGCCGGCTCGTGGATCCGCCGGGCCGCCGCGGCGAGGGGAGTGTCGCCGCCGAAGGGCAGCGTCCCGGTCACCATCTCGTACATCACCACCCCGAGCCCGTAGAGGTCGGTGGCCGGCGTGACCGTGCCTCCCGTCACCTGCTCCGGGGCCATGTACTCCGGCGTCCCGAGAATCCCCGCGCCGCCGGTGAGCGGATCCTCCCGCGCCTCCCCGCTTCCCGGCCGCAGCGCCCGGGCGATGCCGAAGTCGGTGATCGCCACCCGGGTCGACTCGGCCGCGGCCTCGCTGCTCGCATCGCGGTGTGGCACGAGCAGGACGTTGCTGCTCTTGAAGTCCCGGTGGACGACGCCCTCGGCGTGGGCCGCCGCCAGCCCCTCGCACATCTGCTGGACGAGCGGGAGCGCCTCGGCCGGGGTCAGCCGTCCCTGGCGCCGGATCCGCGCCGCCAGCGTCTCCCCTTCGAGGAGCTCCATGGTCAGGAAGTGGATGGGCACCCCGGCGGCGGTCGTCCCGTCGTAGAGCTCGTAGACGTGGCAGACGTTGGGATGGGCCACCCGCCGGGCGAGGAGCACCTCGCGGCGGAAGCGCTCCATGGCCGCGGCATCGGTGGAGATGCGCCCGCGGATGACCTTCAGGGCCACCCGGATGCGGAGCATGGTGTCGTTCGCCTCGTACACCGCGCCCATCCCGCCGCGGGCGATGAAGCGGACGATGACGAACCGGCCGGAGAGGATCTCCCCCACCTGGAGGTGCGGGAGGTCCGCCCCGCCGCTCGACGGGGACGCCGACCGGACCGGCGCATCGAGCCCGTCGGTGGAGTCGCTCGACCTGGGACGGACCACCGTGGCCTCGGACTGCTCGGCCGCGGCCGGGGCATCGTCCGGGCGCTGCCCGTCCTCGCGCGTCACGCCCAGTGGTCCCTCCGTCGCCTCGCCGCCGGGGAGCGTCGCAGAGACGTCTCCGACGCGGCAAGGGAAACCCTTCCCTCGAGCGTCGTCGCCGGGGCGTCAACTCCCCCAGAGGACCATCTGGGTGCAACGGAACACGGCCAGACGGCGACCCGTCTGCTCGTCGTCGCAGACGGCATCCCACACCTGGGTGTTCCGCCCGCGGTGGACCGGCGTTGCCTGGCAGACGAGCGCTCCTTCCCGCAGCGTCCCGAGGAAGTTGCACTTCAGCTCGATGGTGGTGAAGCCCACCGCTCCCTCGGGAAGGTTGACCATCGTCCCGTACCCGCACAGCGTGTCGGCCACGCCGACGACGGTTCCGCCGTGCAGGTACCCGTTCGGCGCCAGGAGCTCGGGGCGCACCGGCACCCGGCACCTGAGCTGGTCCCTGTCCACCGAGAGGATCTCGATCCCGAGCAGCCCGGGGAACCTCCCCGCCGAGATCTCGTTGAAGGCCGGCGCGCTCGGTTCCCTGGGGTCCACGGGGCGCTTCTAGCCGTCCTTCCCCGGCTTCGCCGCGGCGCGCGCCCTCCTGAGCGCCTCGAGGCGCTCCTTGAGCTCCTTCTCCCGCCCCTCGTCCCCGGGCCGGTAGAACGAGGCGCCGCGCAGCGCCTCGGGCAGGTACTCCTCGGCCACCCAGTGGCCCTCGACATCGTGGGGATACTGGTAGCCCGCCCCGTACCCCAGCTTCTTCATCAGGGGCGTCGGCGCGTTGCGCAGGTGGAGCGGTACCCCGAGCGCCCCCTTCTCCATGACCGCCTCGCGCGCCCGCCCGTAGGCGGCGAGGACCGCGTTCGACTTGGGCGCCAGCGCCAGGTAGGTGACCGCCTGGGTGAGCGGGAGCGTGCCCTCGGGCAGCCCGACCAGCTCCACCGCGTGGAGCGCGGCGACGGCAATCTGGAGCGCCTGCGGGTCGGCGTTCCCCACGTCCTCCGAGGCGAAGATGACCATGCGCCGGACGACGAAGCGCGGATCCTCGCCGGCCTCGAGCATGCGCGTCATCCAGTAGAGGGCCGCATCCGGGTCCGAGCCGCGCATCGACTTGATGAACGCGGAGACGACGTTGTAGTGCTCCTCCCCGGCGCGATCGTAGAGCAGCGTCCTCTGCTGGAGCGCCTCCTCGACGCGGGCCACGTCGATGCGCCCGCCCCCGGCCGCGGCCACCTCGAGCGTGGTCAGGGCCCGCCGCGCGTCTCCGCCCGCCCCGCGCACGATGGCCAGGAGCGCCGCCTCGTCCACCTCCAGCCCTCCGGCGAACCCCTTCGGGGAGGCCAGCGCGCGGCGCAGCAGCGCCGCCAGCTCCTCCTCCTCCAGGGACCGCAGCGTCACCACCCGCGTGCGCGAGAGCAGGGCCGAGTTCACCTCGAAGCTCGGGTTCTCCGTCGTCGCGCCGAGGAGGGTGAGCGTCCCCTTCTCCACGTGGGGGAGGAGCGCGTCCTGCTGCGCCTTGTTGAAGCGGTGGATCTCGTCCAGGAAGAGCACCGTCCCCTGGCCGTGGAGCCGCCGGCGCTCCTCCGCCTGGGCCACCACCTCCCGGACGTCCTTCACCCCGGCGGCCACGGCCGACATCCCGACGAAGGCGGCCCCGCTCCCCCGGGCGAGGATCCGGGCCAGCGTCGTCTTCCCCGTCCCGGGCGGCCCCCAGAAGATGAGGCTCGGGAGCTTCCCGGCGGCCAGCGCCTTGCGCAGGAGCTTGCCCTCAGAGGTCAGGTGCTCCTGTCCGACGAACTCGTCCAGCGTCTCCGGCCGCAGGCGCTCGGCGAGCGGCGCGCTGGCCGCCGACTCCCGGTCTCCCGCCTGGCTGAACAGGTCCATCCGTCGGGGTTGTAGTAAGACCTCTCAGCCAAGGTGAAGACGCTCGCCGTCGTGGCCAAGCAGGGCAGCGCCGAGGCGGCCGTCCTGGCGCGGCGCCTCCGTGAGCGCCATCCGGACCTCACCTTCCTCGCCGACCCCGAGTTCGCCCGGGCGCTGGGCTGGCCGGCCCACCCGGCCGACGAGGTCGCCGAGCGCGCCGAGCTGGTCGTCGTCCTCGGCGGCGACGGCACGCTCATCCGCGCCGCCCGGCTGCTCGGGAACCGCGAGGTCCCCATCCTGGGCATCAACCTCGGCTCGCTGGGCTTCATGACCGAGGTCCCGGCGGCGGAGGTGCTCGAGGTGCTCGACGACGCGCTCGCCGGTCGGGCCGCCGTCCAGCCGCGGGTGAGGCTCGGCTGCCGCGTCTTCCGCAGGAACCGCATCCACATCGACGACCAGGTGCTCAACGACGCGGTCATCAACCGGGGGGCGCTGGCGAAGATCGTCGACTACGAGACGCGCATCGACGGCCGGCTCATCGCCACCTTCAAGGCCGACGGGCTCATCGTCGCCACGCCCACCGGCTCCACCGCCTACGCGCTCGCCGCCGGCGGCCCCATCGTCCACCCCGGGCTGGACTGCGCGCTCATCGTCCCCATCTGTCCGCATGCCCTCACCCAGCGCCCGCTGGTCGTCCCCGGAGACCAGGTGGTCACCGTCCACCTCGGGGCCGAGGTCACCGACGTCTACCTCTCGCTGGACGGCCAGACCGGCCTCGCGCTCCAGGCCGGGGACCGCCTGGAGATCCGCCGCTCGCCGAACCGCGTCCTCCTCGTCTCCAATCCGCGCCTCGACTACTTCGCCGTCCTCCGCCAGAAGCTCCACTGGGGCGAGCGCTAGCCCCCGGGGCTCAGGTCCAGCGGAAGAGGCGCAGGGCGAGGACGAAGCTCACCGCCCCCCAGCCGGCGAGGAGGAGGAGCCGCCCGGCCTGCCCGGCCAGGCTCGCCCCGTCGATGGCCACCGCCCGGAGCGCGTCGTTGAGGGCGGTGAGGGGGAGCGCCTGGATGATGGGCTGCATCCAGGGAGGGAAGTTGCTCGCCGCGAAGAAGACGCCGGAGACGACGATCATCGGGAGGGTGGCGAGGTTCATCAGCCCGTTGGCCGTCTCGGCGTTGTCGGCCCGGGTGGCCACCAGGAGCCCGAGCCCCCCGAAGCAGAGCGCGCCGGCCAGGGAGAGGAGCCCGTAGTCGACCAGGCTTCCGGCCACGCGGACGTCGAAGAGAAGCCGGGCGAAGACGACGAAGAAGGCCGTCTCGGCCGCGGCGAGGAGGAGCCGGCTGAGGAGGAAGGAGAGGAGCAGGTGCGAGCGCCGCATCGGCGTGGCCACCAGCCGCTTGAGCAGCTTCCCCATCCGCATCTGGACCAGCGACCAGCCCACCCCCCACACCGAGGAGGACATGAGGCCGAAGCCGAGGAGCCCGGGGATGAGGAAGTCGATGTACCTCGCTCCCCGGGTGCTCACCTGCTCCTCGGCGACGACCAGCGCGTCGCGCCGGCCGGCGCTCCGCTGCAGGGCGTCGAGGGCGAGGAGCCGGGCCGTCCGCCCCTCGGGAACGCCCGGGTCGACGAGGAGCCCGGGAGCCGGGCCGGGCATCACCACCAGGGCCACCTTGCCGGCGGAGAGGGCCCGCCGGGCTGCGGCGAGCTCCATCCGCTCCGGGCGGAGCCCGGCCGTGCTCCGGAGCGCCTCCTCCACCTCCGCCGCCCCGGGGGACTCGACGACGGCCACGGTGAGCTGGGCCGCCCCCTGGTTCCGGAAGGCGAGGCCGAGGGCGATGGAGAGGAGCAGGGGGAAGACGAAGACCCAGAACAGGGCGGATGGCTCGCGCCACAGGGCGCGCATCCGCATGAGGAAGAGCTGCCACAGGGGATGGCTCCGGCTCACGAGCCCTCCTCGTCCCGGAGCGACCGCCCGGTGAGGTTGAGAAAGACGTCGTCCAGGGTCGAGGCGTGGGTGGAGAGCTGGACCAGCGTCGCACCGGCCGTCTCCGCGGCCCGGAGCAGCGCCGGCACGGCCTCGGCCAGGCCCCGGACCGAGAGCCGCACCGTCCCGTTCCGGGCCCGGACCGACGAGCAACCGGGCAGGGCGCGGCACACCTCCGGGGAGAGCGCTGGGGTGGCCTCGAACTCGATGATCTGCTCGCCGCCGAACGCCGCCACCAGCTCCGCCGGCGATCCCCGGGCGACGACCTTGCCGTGGTCGACGATGATCACGTCCTCGCAGAGCCGCTGCGCCTCCTCCATGTAGTGGGTGGTGAGGACCACGGTGCGGCCCCGGGCCTTGAGCCCCTCGATGACGTCCCACAGCCCCCGGCGGCTCACCGGGTCGAGCCCGGTGGTCGGCTCGTCGAGGAAGAGCAGCTCCGGGTCGCCGACCAGCGCCACCGCCAGGGCCAGCCTCTGGCGCTGGCCCCCGGAGAGCTTGCCCACCCGGGCCCCCTGCTTCTCCCCGAGGTCCACCTGGGCGATGGCCCGGTCCACGCCGGTGCCCCCCGGGTAGAAGCTGCGGAAGAGGGTGACCGTCTCCCGGACGGTGAGCTTCTCGTAGAAGCGGGTCTCTTGGAGGGCGATGCCGATGCGCGCCCGGAGCGCCTCCGGGTCGTCGGCCCAGCGCTTGCCCAGGACCCGCACCGAGCCGGAGGTGGGCTCCTGGAGCCCCTCGAGAATCTCCACCGTGGTCGTCTTCCCGGCGCCGTTGGGTCCGAGCAGTCCCACGCACGTCCCCGGGGTCACGGAGAAGGAGATGCCGTCGACGGCGGTCAGCGCGTCGAACCGCTTGACCAGAGCGTCGACCTCGATGGCCCAGGCCGTCACGAAGTCCTGGAGCTTATGCAACCGGACACCCTGGCTCCGCCACCTCGAATTGTGACGATGTGACGTCGGCAGGCGCAGAGGCAGCCTCCCGTGTTATTCGGGAGGACTGCCCTTGAGTCCGCCCGAGCTCAGAAGCGCCGCGCTGTCCGACGACGGGACCTGGCTGGCCCGGCTGCGCGAGGAGGTTCAGCCCACGACGTTCCGGAAGGGTCGGGACTATGCCGAGGCCGGCCGGGTCTCCGCCCTGGCCCGGACCGAGGGCGTGCTGCACGGCAACGTCGCCGGCTCCGAGGGCCAGACCTACCCGGCCACCCTGGACACCGAGCGGCGTCCGCTCCTGTCCACCTGCACCTGCCAGGCCTGGAACCGGTACGGGCCCCACTGCAAGCACGTGGTGGCGGTCGCGCTCGCCCACCTCGCCCGGGACCGCGGGACGCCCGCGACGCACGAGGCACCGCCCGGTCCGGGCCCGGGAGCCGAGGTCGTCCCGCTCCCGGCGGTGGCCAAGCTCGAGAGCTGGCTCGGCCTGTCGTCCCTGCCCGACCACGCCTTCGTCTACCGGGTGATGCCCGGCCAGCCGAGGAGCGGCGGGCGGACCTGGGTGGTGGACGTCCGCCGGCGCGAGGCCCAGTCCGCCGGGCCGGTCCAGGTGAAGCGGCTCCTCACCCAAGGGGCCCGGCTCGGTCCGGTGGACGAGCGGGCGCTGCACGAACTCGCCCGTCACGAGAGCCGCTACGACGGCAAGTTCCTGCTCTCGGACGAGGAGCTGGCCGAGCTCCTGGACGTGCTCGGGGGGACCCGGGTGGTGTACCGGGGGACGCCGCTCGTTCCCTCCGAGGCGGCGGCCCGGCCGCAGGTCCACCTGGAATCCATCGACGGGGGGGCGCGGGCGACGCTCGAGTTCCGGCTGCCGGACGGCCAGCCGGTGGGGCTCCGGGACTCGGTCTTCCTGGTCGGGCGGCGGACGAGCCACCTGCTCGCCGGCCAGACGCTGTACCCCGTCCGGCCGAACCTCCCCGCCCGGCTGTGGCGCAAGTGGCTCCTCGAGCCCTCCATGGCGCTGCCCGAGGGCCAGCTCGACCGGGCCCTGACCTTCTTCGCCGCGCACCTGCCCCGGCTCGACCTCTCGCTCCGGGCCGACGGGCTCGAGGTCGACGAGTCCACCGAGCCGACGTTCGTTCTCACCCTCGAGGGGAGCGCCGAGCGGGTCCGCGCACAGCTCGCCGCCCGCTACGGAGGCGCCACGGTGGCCGTGGTGCCCGGCCCGGGCCACCTCGGCTACGCCATCGGAGGCTCGGGCACCGGCCGGCGTCTCTACCGGAGGAACGAGGCCCAGGAACGGGCCGCCGCCCGGTCGCTGGCCACCGAGGGGCTCCGCTGGGACGGCGAGGCGTACCTCGCCACCGGGGATGGCGCCATCCGCTTCTGGTCCGAGGGGGTGAAGGCCCTTCCCGGGGCGTGGGAGCGCTTCGCCGCCCAGGCGCCGAAGGTCAAGGTCCGGCCCCGCCTCCGCCCGCGCGTCCGGGTGGGCATGGACGGAAACCAGTGGTTCGAGCTCGACGCGCGCTTCGAGGTCGACGAGCAGGCCGTGGACCTGGGGGCCGTCCGCCTCTGGCTCGCCTCCGGCCGGCGCTACGTCCCGCTCGAGGACGGGAGCTTCGCCCTGGCGGACCGCGACGAGCTCGCCCACGCCGCCGAGCTGCTCGAGGAGGCGGGGGCAAATCCGGGGAAGCCGAGGACGCGCGTCCCGCTCTACCAGGCGATGGCGCTCGACGCCCTGGGCGGCCTCGGGGCGGCGGCGGAGATCGAATCGCGGGCCCGCGCCGCCATGGCCGAGCTCCGGCTCCTCGACCAGGTGGCGCCGGTGCCCCCTCCGACCGGCCTCCTGGCGACCCTGCGCCATTACCAGGAAGCGGGTCTGTCCTGGCTCTGGTTCCTCGACCGCCACGGGCTGTCGGGCATCCTGGCCGACGACATGGGCCTCGGGAAGACGCTCCAGGCCCTGGCGCTGCTGCTCAAGGCCCGGGCCGAGCTCGGCCAGGCTCCGTCGCTGGTGGTGGCGCCCACCAGCGTCCTCGCCAACTGGAAGCGCGAGGCGGAGCGCTTCACGCCCACGCTCGAGGTCGCGCTCTGGCACGGGCAGGACCGCCGGACGCGGGGGGAGTCCTTCCAGGGCGTGGACGTGGTGCTGACCTCCTACGCGCTGGTGCGGCGCGACCTGGAGGAGCTGTCGCGGACCCCGTGGCGCTACGTCGTCCTGGACGAGGCGCAGAACATCAAGAACGCGGGGTCGGCCACGGCCCAGGCGTGCAAGGCGCTCCCCGCCGAGCACCGGCTGGCGCTCACCGGCACCCCGCTGGAGAACCGTCTCGGCGAGCTGTGGAGCATCTTCGACTTCCTCATGCCCGGCTTCCTGGGGACGGAGGAGGAGTTCTCCGAGCGCTACGAGCAGCCGATCCAGGTCGGGCAGGACGCCGCGGCCCGCGAGCGGCTCCGGCGGCGCGTGCACCCCTTCATCCTCCGCCGCCTGAAGACCGAGGTGGCCAGGGACCTCCCGCCGAAGACCGAGGTCATCGCCTGGTGCGAGATGGACCCCGGCCAGGCCGCCCTGTACCGGGAGGTGCTCGAGCAGAGCCGGAACACGGTCCACGAGAGCATCGACCGGCTCGGCTTCAACCGGGCGCGCGTCTCCATCCTGGCCGCCCTCCTGCGGCTCCGGCAGGTGTGCTGCGATCCGCGGCTGCTCAAGCTCCCGGCCGGCACCGTGCTTCCGCCCTCGGCCAAGGTGGAGCGCTTCTTCGGGCTGGTCGACGACCTGGTCGCCGAGGGGCACCGCGCGCTGGTGTTCAGCCAGTTCACCGAGATGCTCGACCTGCTCAAGGCCGAGGCCGACGCCCGCGGCCTGACCTACCAGTCCCTCGACGGCCGGACCCGGGACCGGATGGCGCGGGTGGACGCCTTCAACCGCGAGGACGGCCCGCCGCTCTTCTTCATCAGCCTCAAGGCCGGCGGGACCGGCCTCAACCTCACCGCCGCGGACTACGTGCTCCACTTCGACCCGTGGTGGAACCCGGCGGTGGAGGACCAGGCCACCGACCGGACCCACCGCATCGGCCAGACCCGGGCGGTGATCAGCTACAAGCTCATCACCCAGGGCACGGTGGAGGAGAAGATCCTCCAGCTGCAGCGGCGCAAGCGCGAGCTGGTCGCCGGGGTGCTGGAGGGCGCCCCGGGGAGCCTGGCGGCACTCTCCCAGGCCGAGGTCGAGGACCTCTTCCGCGACGAGTGAGCCCCCGGGGCGCCGCCCCACGGCCGGCGCCTTGCACGGTCACGCCCGATACTGAAAACTTGTCCAGTGTCGGGGACCGCGGCTAGGGTCCCTGGCGAGGTCCTCGCCCGAGGGGTTTCCATGCTGCTCGCGCTGCGCATCCAGAACTTCACCGTCGTCGAGGAGGTGGAGGTCGCCTTCGGGCCGGGACTGACCGTCCTCAC
>DASPUU010000328.1:0-2343 GCA_035622755.1 Myxococcaceae bacterium | reverse complement strand
GGACAGGCTCTTGAAGCTAGTGGACGGGATAAGTAAGTTTCCGGACGAACGAGAGGTCGATGTGTTGCTTTCAACCGGGGAACAGGTGACGTCCGCCCTGCTGGCCATCACCTTCAAGGAACTTGGCTACGACGCCGTCTCCCTCCAGGGCAGCCAGGTCAGGATCATGACCGATTCTGCGTACGGAAAGGCACGAATCTCGGAAGTGGAGGGAGAGAAAGTACTGGCAGCGTTGAAGGCTGGGAAGATCGTGGTGATTCCGGGTTTTCAGGGTGTCGACGAGGAAGGCAACATTACGACCCTGGGGCGCGGAGGTTCCGATACGACAGCCGTTGCGATTGCGGCGGCCCTCAAGGCCGACCTGTGCGAGATCTATACGGACGTGGACGGGGTCTACACCGCCGATCCCAACGTCTGTCCCGCAGCGCGGAAGCTGGATCGGATCGCCTACGAGGAGATGCTGGAGCTGGCCAGCCTGGGAGCCAAGGTGCTCCAGATCCGGTCGGTGGAGTTCGCCATGAAGTACCGCGTCCCGCTCTGGGTGAAGTCCTCCTTCGTCGAGGATCCGGGGACGCTCGTCTGTGCGGAGGATGCAGCCATGGAGCAGGTCGTCGTCAGCGGCATCGCCCACGATCGGAACGAGGCGCGGCTGACGCTGCGCGAGGTGCCGGACCGCCCCGGCGTGGCGGCGCGCATCTTCGGCGCGCTCGCCGAGCACCACGTCGTGGTGGACATCATCGTCCAGACCGCGGCCCGGTCCGGCCGGAGCGACCTCAGCTTCACCGTCACCAAGGCCGACTTCGCCACCGCCCGCGAGGCGATGGCCGAGGTGGCCGCCGAGCTCGGGATCGCCGCCGTGGAGAGCGACGACCGGATCGCCAAGGTGTCCATCGTCGGCCTGGGGATGCGGAACCACGCCGGCGTGGCGGCGAAGATGTTCCAGGTTCTCGCGGCCGAGGGGGTCAACATCCAGATGATCTCCACCTCGGAGATCAAGGTCAGCTGCGTGGTCGACGAGAAGTGCACCGAGCTCGCGGTCCGCAGCCTGCACAGCGCGTTTGGTCTGGATGCGTCGGCCAGCACCGAGGTCCGTGCCTGACGCGTTCCCGCGGCGGCGCCTTCCTTGCATTGACGCTGCACCCGGAGCGCCGTGCCTCCGCGTCCCGCGCCAGATGCCGTCCCGGCGGCCTCCGTCCCGCCGCGGGGTCACGCGGGGCGTCGCGCCACGGGTGCGGGGAGCGGTCTCGGCCGGACCGGGGCGCTGGCGGTGCTCCTGCTCGCCTCGGCACCCGCCGCCATCCTGCACGTCCTCCGGTGGCCGGACTCCGCCCCGGCGCTCGACTGCCCCGAGGCGGCGGTCGGCTGGGTGGACGGAGGGTCCTCCCCGGTGGCTCGCTGCGGCGCGGGTGGCGCGCTGCCGCCGGATGTCGCCCGGAGCCTCGGCCGGTCGCTGGACCTCAACCAGGTCCCCGAGGAGGCGCTCGCCCGCCTCCCTGGAATCGGCGCCCGGGCGGCCCACCAGCTGGTCGAGGCACGCGCCCGCAGCCCCTTCCGGACCTGGGACGAGGTGAACGCCGTTCCGGGCATCGGGCCGGTCCGGCTGGCGACGCTCCGGCGCTTCACCGTGCTCGGACCCTGAGGCGTGATATGGCGAGGAGCCGTGCAGATCGGCTGCCCTCAGTGCCAGACGCACTACGCACTCGATGACCGGCTGGTTCCCCCGGGGGGTGCCCCGGTCCAGTGCACGCGCTGCGGGCACATCTTCACCGCCTTCCGGCCGGGGGACGCGGTCCCCGGTGCTCCACCGCCACCCGCGCCCCAGAAACCGCACCCGCCGGCGAGAAGCCCGGCCGCTCCCGGCGAGACCCAGGTCTTCGGCGCCCAGCCCGCGGCACCGAGCGGCCCCGCGGCGCCCACGCCCACGCCGGCCTTCGGGACGGGAAGCGCACCGCCGCCTCCGGGCAGCCGGACGCAGGTCTTCGGCGGAGCGCATGCGGCGCCGCTGGCGCCGGCAGCCCCGGCGGGCCAGACGCAGGTCTTCGGGGCCGCTGGCGGCCCGCCTGCCCGGCCGGGCGCCGCGGGATCGGCCCCGGATGCCGGGGCGCGCATCCAGGCATCCGGCGCCGCGGGCGTCGCTCCTCCGTCACCCGCCTCCCCGGCCGCCACCCAGGTCTTCGGTGCTGCCCCCGGCGGCGCGCCGCCGGCTCCGCGCCCACCGGCTCCGGCCGGAAGCACGCAGGTCTTCGGCGCGGCCGGGGGAGGCGCGCCGCCGCCGCCCCAGCCGGCTGCCACCAGGGCCTTCGGCGGGACCGCGCCACCGGCGGCTCCCCAAGCACCTGCCCC
>DASPUU010000327.1:0-23777 GCA_035622755.1 Myxococcaceae bacterium | reverse complement strand
GGTCGTAGTAGAAGTCGAGCCCTGCTTCCCCCACCGCCGCCACCGCCGGTGTGGAGCAGATCCGGGTCAGCTCGGCCAGATCCTCCTCCGAGGCCCGGGCGGCGTCGTGGGGATGGATCCCGAGCGTGGCCACGAGCATGTCCGGCCGGGCGGCGGCGCGAGCCAGCGCCGCCCCCCAGTCCCCGGGGCCGTGGAACTGGCCGATGATCACCGCGCGGACCACCCCGGCGGCATTCGCCCGAGACAGGACCGCGTCCAGGTCCGGGAAGTCGGCCGGCTCGAGGTGGCAGTGGGCGTCGACGAGCTTCATCCGAGCTCCTCGAGGAGCGAGCGGAGCTCGGCCCGGGACTCCTCGGCGGCCAAGCCACCGAGCGCGGCGGCGAGGGGCTCGCGTGCGCCGGCGCCGCGGAGGAAGACCAGGCCCTCGGCGGCGTCGAGGCGCATCTCCTCGGGCACCGAGCCGTCGGCGAGCGCCTCTTCCAGGCTCGGGCCGGCGCGCTCGGTGCCGAGCCGTCCCAGCGCCCGGGCCGCCGCGCCCCAGGCGCGATCCGTCCGGTCTTCGAGGATGGCCAGGAGAGCAGCCTCGGCGAGGGTCAGGTGCGCCTCGCCGCACAGCTCCACGGCCAGGGGACGGTCGAGAGCGCGGCGGCGCTCGAGCCGGGCGAGGAGGTGGCGGGCGCCGTCGCCGTCGCCGAGCGAGGCCAGGGCCCCGGCGGCTTGCGTTCGCTCGAAGGGGTCGAGGAACCAGCGCCGGAAGAGCCGCCGGAGGGGGCCGAGCGCGCGCGGATCGCCGAGCTGGGCCAGGGCTCCGATGGCCCGGAAGCGCAGCGCACTCTGACCGAGTCCTTCCGCCAGGACGTCCAGCCCCGCCGGGTGGTGGAGAGCCGCCAGGCCGCGCGCCGCCTCGAAGCGGACCAGGAACGCCTGGTCGCCGAGCGCGGCGGCGAGGACCGGCCGGAGCTCGGCCCTGGCCGCGTCGGCCAGCTGTCCGACTGCCTCCATCCGCACCGAGGCGGACCGGTCCGCCAGCCCGGGACCGATGCGCTCCAGGAGCCGCTCGGGAGGGCCGCCGACGAGGGCAAGGAGCGCCACGCCGGCACGCCGCACCTCGGCGTCCGCGTCGCCGAGCAGCGCCCGCCCCCGCTCCTCCCAGGGCGCCGGGTCGTCGCTGAGCCGCGCGGCTTCGACCAGCTGCGCGGCCGCCTCCCGCCGCACCGACGCCGGACCGGGTCGACGGAGCGTCCGGAGAGCCTCGTCGGCCGATGCCGCCGGGGTGGTCACCTCACCTCGCTGCCCGGAGGCAGGTCGCCGGGGGAGAGGAGGCGCTCGATGGGCCGACCCGCGTCGGCGGCGAGCAGCATTCCGTGCGAGCGGACTCCCTGGATGCTGCGGGGAGCGATGTTGGCCAGGACCACCACCCCACGCCCGACCAGGGACTCCCGGGCCTCGGGACCGGCGAAGGGGAGGAGCAGTGTCCGCGGCGCGCGCTCACCGATGTCCACCGTCAGCCTGAGCAGTGCGGCACCGGCGACGCGCTCGGCCGCCTCCACCCTGCCGGCGCGGAGCACCAGCCGGCCGAAGTCCTCGGCGGTGATCTCGGCCGGGGCGCGGGCCGGCGCCCCCGGCGGCGACGTTTCCACCGGCTGGCCCGCTGGAGCGTCGCCCGGGTCGACCAGTCTCAGCGAGGAGCCCCCAGCCCCGCCGGCGAGCAGCATTCCGTGCGAGGGGATGCCCCGGATGGTCCGCGGCGCGAGGTTGGCGACCACCACCACCCGCCGGTGCGCCACCGCCTCGGGGGCGTACGCCTCGGCGATGCCGGCGACGATGGTGCGCGGCTCGGGCTCGCCCAGGTCGACGGTGAGCTTGAGCAGCCGGTCCGCCTTGGGGATGCGCTCTGCGCTCCGGATGAGCCCCACCCGGAGCGCGACCCGGCCGCTCTCCTCGTCGGAGACCTCGGGCGGCGCCTCGGCCCGGGCCCCGGCGGGAGGCTGGGCCCTGGCGTGCGACGGCGCCCGGGCCGCCGGGGTCGCCTCGGGCACGATGAGCGCCCGGACCTGCGCCTCCTCCATCCGGGGAAGCAGCGGGGAGGGAGTCCCGACCGGGCGGCTCCGGTCGAGGAGCGGGTAGCTGGCACGCCCCAGCGCCGCGAACGTCAGAGGCGGGGCCTGGAGCTGGGCCAGGAACCTGTCCACCAGGGTGGGCACCACCGGCTGGAGCAGGCCGAAGACGAGGTAGGCCACCTCGGCCGCATCGGAGAGGTCGGCGCGCGCCTTCTCCGGGTCCCCCTTCACCTTCCCCCACGGCGCGGAGACCTGAAGGAACTGGTTCGCGCTCTGGGAGATGTCGATGGCCCCGCGGACCGCCGACCGGAAGTCGAGCCGCTCGTAGGCGGCGCGGACGTCGGCCGACCTGGTCAGGGCATCGGCGACCAGGGCCCTCCCCGGCCCCTGCCCGGCCGGGGCCAGCGCCCCGCCCAGCGGACCGGCGAGGAGCGAGAGCACGCGGTTGGCCAGGTTGCAGACGTTGTTCACCAGCTCCCCGTTCACCCGCTGGCGGAAGTCGGTCAGGGAGAGATCGAAATCCTCCGGGGTCGGCCCGAGGTTGGCGCCGTAGAAGTAGCGCAGGTAGGCCGGGTCGAGCCGGTCGAGGTAGGTCCGCGCCTCGACCAGCGTCCCGCGCGACTTCGACATCTTCGCGCCATCCAGGGTGAGGTGGCCGTGGACGACCAGCTTGCTCGGGCGCTTCAGGCGCGCCACCTTGAGGACCGCCGGCCAGAACAGGGCGTGGAAGTAGACGATGTCCTTGCCGATGACATGGATGATCTCGGCGTCCGCCTCCTCCGCCCAGTAGGCCAGCGCACCGGCGGCCCGGCCGGCGTCCTGGGCCCACTTCTCGGTGGTGGCGATGTACCCGATGGGCGCGTCGAGCCAGACGTAGAAGAACTTGTCCACCTCGCCCGGGATGGGGAAGCCGAAGTAGGGGCCGTCGCGGCTGATGTCCCAGTCGTTCAGTCCCTGGTCGAAAAAGGCCTGGAGCTGGTTGGCCACCGCCGCCGGCACGAACCCCGGGCGCCGCACCAGCTCCTGGAGGAAGGCCTGGTGGGCGGAGAGGCGGAAGAAGAGATGCTCGGAGATGCGGAGCACCGGCCGTGTGCCGCAGAGCGCGCAGCGCGGGTCGATGAGGTCGGCCGGGGTATAGGTCTTGCCGCATACCTCGCACACGTCCCCGTACTGGTCCGGGCTCCTGCAGTTCGGACAGGTGCCCCGCACGAAGCGATCCGGGAGGAAGCGGCGGTCCACCTCGCAGTAGGCCTGCTCCACCGAGCGCCGGAGGATGTCACCGGCCGCCTTGAGCCGCTCGTAGATCAGCTCCGAGTAGCGGCGGTTCTCGGGGGAATGGGTGGTGTGAAAGGCGTCGAGCGCGATGCCGAAACCGGCGAAGTCCTGCCGGTGCTGGGCCCAGACCGAGGCCACGAACTCCTCCGGAGACACTCCCTGTCGCGCCGCGCTGAGCTCGATCGACGTGCCGTGGGTGTCATCGGCGCAGACGAAGAGGACGTCCCGCCCGGTGGAGCGGAGAAACCGGACCAGGATGTCGGTCTGCACGTACTCCACCACGTGGCCGAGGTGGATCGGACCGTTGGCGTACGGGAGCGCGCTGGTGACGAGGAGCTTGGCCGGCATGGTGCGCCGCCCGGCCCGATCCGCCGGGACGGGGGGCGGCGCACTCTAGCGACGGGGCTCGCCCCGTGCCATCTCCCGCATCTGCTGCGGCAGGCGGGCCATGGCCAGGGCGAGCTGCGCCTTTTTCTGCGGCCCGAGGCCCACCGACAGCTCGGCGAAGAGATCGCGGTCCACCTGCTCGATCTGCCCGCGGAGCTGGAGCACCTTCTGGATGGCGCCGTCCACCTGGGCGAAGGCGGTGGTGTCCCCCTTGGCCGCCCGGCGCAGGATCTGCGTCTGCTCCACCAGCTGCTGCACCAGCGGGGCGCGGCGATCGTCGAACTTCGCCAGCTGGGAACGAAGCTTGACCGTGCCCGCATCGTCGAGGCCGAGAGCATCGGCGATGGCCAGGGTACGCATCATCTGCGCCCGCTTGTGCCACTGCTCGCCCGGGCCCGGGGGCTCGTTGCCCGGAGCGGCGCCCTGCGTCCACCCGGTGCCCGCCGCCAGAACCACCAGAAGCGCTGCCGTCGCCCTCATCCGTTGTCTCCCGCGAGCGCGAACGCTCCATCGCCCTCGAGCGCCAGAGTATCCGAGAGGGGGCTGTCGTCCTCCTGGGCGGCCTCGGCGGCCAGCGCTTCGTCGAGGTCCCAGCCGGGCGAAGCCCAGCCTCCCGGGACGAGCTCCGACTCCTCCAGGCTCGCCCGCCCCGCCAGCGCCGGCCCGGACCCGGACGCCTTCCAGCGACCGAGGGGAATGGCCACCGCCAGGAGGACCGCCGCCACGAGAACCGCCACCCGAGCGCTCTGCCGCCGCCGCTCCGCCCCGCGCCAGGCGGCCAGGGTGCGCTCGGCCAACCCGCGCTGGGCCGCTTCCTCCCCGGGCCCCGGCGGGGCGAGCGCGACGAGCGCGAAGAGCGTCCGGTCCCGCTCCGCCGCCGCCCGGCAGGCGAGGCATCCGGCCAGATGCCGCTCCAGGGCGGCCACCTCCTCGGAGGAGATCGGTCCGCTGGCCCGCTCGGTGATCAGCGGTTCCGCCTCCTGACAGGTGAGGGTCTCGAGGCTCATCCCCCGTCTCCTTCCATCGCCGCCCGGAGCCGTTTCACCGCGTGGTGAAAGTGCACCTTGGCGTTGTTCTCGGTGATGCCCAGGGCGCGGGCCACGTCGCGGAACGGCAGCGCCCCGTCCACCCGGAGCGCGACCACCTCGCGCTGGCGCGCCGAGAGCTGGCTCATCGCCGCGCGGACTCTGCGCCGCTGCTCGGTCCTCTCCAGCAGGGTGACCGGATCCGGACCGGTGGCCGCCGACTCGCCGAGCACGGCGGCGTCCTCGAACCTCCACCGCGCCGTATCCCGCACGTGATTCTTTCCCACGTTGACGGCGATGCGGACCAGCCAGGCGCGGAACAGACCGGGCTCGGCGCGCTCCAGCCGGCCGAGCGAACGGCGGGCGGCGGCGAAGGCCCGGAGGAAGGCCGCCTGGGCGAGGTCGGCCACGTCCTCGGGCCGGGAGGCGTAGCGTCTCACCAGGGCCTGGACCAGCTGCTGGTAGCGTCGCACCAGCTCGCCGAAGGCGCCGGTCTCGCCGCGGAGGAAGTCCACCACCAGGGCCTCGTCGGGCGCACTCCGCCCACCGGAGAGCACCGTCCAGGCCCGCGCAGGGCGCCCACCACCGGTCGCCGCATCGCCCTCTGTCATGCGCCTCGCAAGCATGCCGCGTTTCCGCCATGGCATCACCCCGCGGAGCGGCA
The DNA here is from genome assembly GCA_035622755.1 of Myxococcaceae bacterium. Lineage (GTDB taxonomy): Bacteria > Myxococcota > Myxococcia > Myxococcales > Myxococcaceae > JADGRA01. Next base: position 18,366 of record DASPUU010000327.1, on the reverse strand, counting down.
CCCGGTTAAGCGCCCGCCCGGCGGGCGGCGGGCCCCCCGGACCCGGTCGACGGGGGGCACACCGTCCACAAGAGCCGCTCCAGAACCAGCTTCCCGGAGCCGGACGACTTCAGGGCCAGGTCTGCCTCCGCGCAGGCCAGCAGGGCGGCCCGGAGGCGCTCCCGGCCGTAGCGCGCGGCCGCCAGGGTGGCGACGAAGGCGGCATAGGGATGCGGAACCCGGCCCCTGGCCTCCCTGGCCTCACGCTCGATGGCCGGGAAGAGCCGGCCCTTGAAGTCCTCGAAGCTCCGGGGGGGGACGCCGCGACCGAGGAAGCTGAGCCGCTCGTGAGCCTCGGCCAGACCCCGGACCACCGAGGCGATGGCCCCGAGCAGGAGCAGCGGCGGGGCCCCCCCGCCCAGCGCGTCCTCGACGTACTTCAGGGCCGTGGCCAGGTCTCGCTTCTGGAGCGCGTCCGACAGCTCGAGGAACTCCTCGTCGCGGGTGTGGGCCACGAGCAGCTCGACGTCGGTGCGCTGGATGACCGCGCCCGGGGCGTGGAGGGCGAGCTTCTCGAGCTCTGACTGGAGCAGGCGCACGTTGCCGCCTATCCGCTCTCGCAGGACCTCCTCGGCACCCGGCCCGAGGCGCTTGTGGTGGGGCTGGAGGAACTCCCGCGCCACCGAGGTCAGGTCGAGGTCCCGGAGCCGGGTGGCCAGCTTGCGCTCCAGCACCGCCCCCTGGGACTGGGCGAGGCGAAGGAGCGGATGGCGGGCGTCCACGTCCGAGGCCGCCACCACCAGGGCGTGCCCCGGCGGCATGCCGCCCTCGAGGAGGGCGAGCAGCTGCGACGCGTCGGACTCGGGCGCGGTGAGTCCCTCCTCGCGGACGAACGCCGCCGCCTCGCGAAGGAAGTCCAGGTCGGCGTCGGCCAGGGTCACCCCGAGCTCCTCCTTCCAGTCCTCGGCGGACGGCGCGCCGTCGGCGCCGGGCGCGAGAGCCTCGGGTCCCCAGCCTGCCCGCGCCACCAGCGCCAGGAGCCTCCGGCCGGCTTCCTTTCGCCGCCCCCCCTTCCAGGCGTCCCGCGCCCGGGCCAGCGCATCGCTGCGCCCCTTCTTGGGAGCGAGAAACTCCGGGTCGCGCAGGACCACCACCTTGCGCCCCGGGAGCAGCGGAAGCGTGGCCAGCTCGGTGGCCACCTCGCGCGGGGAGGCGCCGTCGAGGGCGACCAGGTTCAGGCCGGCCTCGGCGCCCGGGAGGAGGGCCTGGACCAGAGCGTCGGCATCGCGCCGGGCGAGGAACTCTTCCCCCCAGGCCAGGTAGAGCGGACGGACCCGGCCCCGGGCAATCTCGGCCAGCAGCGGCGCGAGCTCGCTCATCCGCCCGGCCCGACCATCTCCAGCGCCAGCCGCTCCAGCTGGAGGCGCGGGCTGGCGTTGCGCTGCCGGATGGCCACCAGCGCCTCGTCGAGGAGCCGGAAGCGGAGGTGGACGAGCACGTCGTCGAGCTTCGCCGCCGCCGCGCGGGCCAGCTCGCCGAGCTCGGGGTGGAACAGCCCATCGCCGCCGGCGCGGACGACGGCCACGTCGCGCACCCAGACGGTGAGCGCCTGGAGGGCGCGCTCGGCCTCCTCGCGAGAGCCGCCGGCACGCTCGGCGAACCGGAGCGCGGTGCGCAGGTCCGAGGCGGTCACCGCCTCGAAGGCGCGGATCGTCTCGCGCTGGACCTCCAGCTCCCCGGCGTCCAGCGCCAGGGCCCGCTCCAGGCTGCCGTCGGCGAGCGTGGCCACTGCCTCGGCCGCGGCCCGGTCGAGGCCACGCTCCTCTTGCACCCGCGCCACCACCAGCTGGCGCGGGAGCGGGCCGAAGGGGATGCGCACGCACCGGCTGCGGATGGTGGGCAGGAGCCGCTCGGCGGCGCCGGCGACGAGCAAGAGCGTCGTGTCCGGCGGGGGCTCCTCCAGCGTTTTCAGGAAAGCGTTCTGGGCCTGGGGATTCATCGCCTCGGCGGGCAGCACCAGCACCAGCTTTCGCGGGGACTCGAGGCCGCGGAGGGCGAGCCTCTCCTGGAGGGCCCGTACCTGCTCCACCCGGATGTCCCGGGAGGGGAGGCGATCGAAATCGCTCCGTCCGGCGAGTCGGCGCCGCACCTGCTCGCTCTCGGCCATGAGCCAGAGCACGTCGGGGTGACCGAAGCGCTCCACCCGCCGGCAGGCCGAGCACCGGCCGCACCCCTCGCCAGGCGCCTCGGTGCAGAGGAGGGCCTGGGCCAGCCCGAGCGCGGCGAGCTCCTTGCCCACCCCGGAGGGACCGGTGAACAGGTAGGCGTGCGCCAGGGTGCCGCCGGCGACGGCCCTGCGCAGGGCGTCGACGGCGCGATCCTGTCCGTGCACGGCGGCGAGCGTCATTCCCGACCCAGTCATGCGTGGGCGGTGAGCGGTTCGTCAAGCGAACGCTTGACCTCAGCCGAGGGCGCGCCTGATTCTGCCGGCCAGCTCGTCACCCCGTGCTCCAGGCCCTCCAGAGCAACTGGCTCCTCGTCGGCTGCGCAGCGCTCTTCCTGCTGCTCGGCCTGCTCCACACCCTGGTCGCCGATCCGCTCTTCCGCCGGGACGCGCGCGGGGGCATCCGGCTCCTCCTCGTCGGCGCGGCGCTGCGCGCCCTGCACCAGCTCAGCGCGGATCGGCTCCCGCCGGGAGTGGCCCGGGCCCTCGAAGTGGCCTGGATGATCATCCTCTCCTTCGGGGTCATCCGCAGCCTGGTCTCCCTCTCCCTGCTCGTCGTCCGTTCCCGCGAGCGACCGGCCCCGAAGATCCTCCGCGACGTCCTCGACGCCACCCTCTACGTGATCACCGCGCTGGTCATCGTCAAGGAGGAGTTCAACCTCAACCTCTTCTCCAGCCTGCTCGCCGGCTCGGCCATCGCCTCGGTGGTGCTCGGTCTGGCGCTCCAGGACACGCTCGGGAATCTCTTCGCCGGCCTCTCTCTCCAGCTCGAGCGACCCTTCGAGGTGGGCGACCTGGTTTCGGTGGGGCAGGAAACCGGCCGGGTCTTGCAGATCGGCTGGCGGGCGACGCGCCTGGAGACCAAGCGCCGGGAGATCATCACCCTCCCCAACAACCAGCTCGCCAAGCAGACGGTGAAGAACTTCTCGCGGGGGAACGAGCCGGTGGGGGTGGACCTGTACATCAAGGTCTCCTACGAGGCGCCTCCCAACCAGGTGAAGAGGGTGGTGGCGGAGACCCTGGCCGAGGTGCCCCTCATCCTCGCCTCGCCGCCCGCCCGGGCGCGCACCTGGGCCTTCGAGGAGATGTCCATCGAGTACCGGATCCGCTTCTTCGTCGCCGACCACGCCCGGGCAAACCGGGTCCGGGACGAGGTGCTGACCCGCATCTGGTATCGCCTGCGGCGGGCGGGGCTCGAGATTCCGGCCGCCCCGCGGACGATGCGGGTCACCGCTCCCGAGCACCGCGACGAGTTCCCCCTCGAGTCGCGCCTGGCCATCCTCGAGGCGGTGGACCTGTTCAACGTCCTCCGTCCCCCCGAGAAGGAGCACCTGGCCAAGGTCATGGTGCCGAGGAGCTTCGGCGCCGGGGAGCGCATCATCGAGGAGGGAGCCCCCGGCCAGACGTTCTACCTCGTCGCCGACGGGACGGTGGCGGTGACCACCAGGCGGGGCGTGGAGGTGACGCGGCTCTCCCGCGGCCAGTACTTCGGCGAGATGTCGCTGCTCACCGGCGAGCCGCGCTCGGCCACGGTGGTGGCGGTGGAGGACGCCGTCCTCTTCGAGCTCGACCGGCCGGGATTCAAGCAGCTCTTCGCCGGGCACCCGGAGCTGGCCGCCCAGTTCTCGACCATCCTGGCCGAGCGCCGCCTGCAGCTCCAGGCGCTGGCCGACGCCACCCTTCCCCCCTCGGACCATCCCGAGGCGAACCGGATCTTGGCACGGCTGCGGCAGATCTTCGGCCTCAGCTAGGGCGGCCGATCCGCATCCGCGAGCCCACCCGGCACTCCGGCCGGAGCAGGCACCCGGCGCACGCCTCGGCTCGCGCCCGCGGCGTGCACACCCCGCTCATCCCGTGGTGGCAGAGTGCGAAGTCGAAGCGCACCGGGTCGGCCGGATCGACGCGGCTGAGGTTGGCGGTGATCTCCAGCGCCGTGCGCCAGCTCAGGTCGCGCCGGTCGGTGAAGCCGAGCCGGCGGGCGATCCGGCCCAGGTGGGTATCGAGCGGGACGAGCAGCGCGGACGCGGGAATCGTCCTCCACAGGCCCAGGTCCACCTCGTCCGGCCCGCGGACCATCCAGCGGAGGAACATGTTCAGCCGCTTGGCCGCGCCCGGGCCGAGCGGCACGGGAAGGAGGTGTCCCAGTCCGCGCACCGGGCCCAGCTCGGCCTCGATGGGCGCCAGGGGGACGTCGCGGAGCGCGCGCACCAGCGAGGCCAGCGCGGCATGGAGGCCGTCGCCCCGGGCGAGCGGCCGGGCCACCCAGGGCTCGAGCGAGCCGGTGCGCCGGAGGAGGCGGCCGGTGCCGAGGAGCAGGACGGCCAGGTCGGAGGCCACGTTGAACCGGTAGACGAAGCCCCGCAGGAGTCGCCCGGCACCGGCGACGTCGAGCGACCGCAGGAAGGACCCCGGATGCCGGCCCATGCCCGAAAGGAGCTGCTCCACCCGCGGCGCGAAGCCCTCCACCCGGCCGTAGGCCAGCGAGGCGGCCACCAGCCCGGCCACCTCGCAGTCCTCCCTGCGCCGGTAGCGCCGCGGGAACTGCACCGGATCGAAGCCCACCCGTGCCCGGGAGGGCGCCGCGGCCAGGAACCGGAGGAGCCGAGGGCGAAGCCGGGCGGCCCGGGCCGCCGAGAGCACCCGCGCGCGGGCGGTGGCCACGGAGCGCCCGCCCTCGCTCAGCGGCTCAGCTCACGCACCGCGTGCCCGAGCTCGGGAAGGATGAGGCGCTCCAGGGCAAGCCGCGCGGCATCCGGGCTCCCGGGGAGGGCGAAGACGATCAGCTCGCCGTGCGTCCCGGCCAGGGCCCGGGAGAGCCAGGCCGCGCTGCCCACCGCCTCGAAGGAGAGCATGCGGAACAGCTCTCCGAATCCGGGGAGCTCGCGATCCAGGAGCGGCCGCAGGGTATCCACCGTCTGGTCGCGGCGGGTCAGGCCGGTTCCACCGGTGAAGAGAACCGCCCGGGCCCCGGACAGCTCGGCGGCGTGGAGCGCCCCCCGGATGGCGTCGGCGTCGTCCTGGACGATGACCTGTCCCACCACCGAGTGCCCTGCCCGCTCCAGGCCCTCGCGCAGCACGCGCCCGCTCTTGTCGTCTCCTTCTGCGCGCGAGTCCGAGCAGGTGATGAGGTAGCAGCTCACCCTGGCCGGCGCGTGAGCGCGGTGCTCCTCCACCGCCGCGGAGGCGGAGCCGCGGTGGGTGGCAGGGCCACGGTGATGGCTCGGGTCGTCGTGTCCCACGTCAGGGCCCTCGGATGGTCAGGTCGGCACGTGTCCGCCGGTGAGCACCAGCTTGCCGTCCTCCTCGATCACCGACAGGACCGGCTGGTCGTCGCAAACTCCCGGGCTGGTGAGGTTCTTCCCGGTGTCGAGATCGAACCCGACCTCGTGACACGGGCAGACGACCATGTTGCCCTCGAGGCGCCCGCCGCTGAGGAGGCAGCCGGCGTGATTGCACCAGTCGTCGAGGGCCTTCAGCCGGCCCTGGACCCGGGCCACGCACACGTTGAGCTTGCCCACCTCGAAGGCCCGCAGCTCACCCTCCTTGACATCCGCCTCTCCGAGAACGATGCGCATGGACGGGAAGACGATACTCGCCCCGCCCCCGCCCTGCATGCCTCCCCCCTCGCTCGATGCCCCGGCCGTCGCCCGCGCCCTGCGCGACATCGCTCGATTGCTCGAGGTCAGGGGCGAGAACGCTTTCAAGGTCCGGGCTTACGACCTGGCAGCGGACCGCGTTCTGGCGCTCGGCGACCGGCTGGCGGCGGTGGTCGCCGAGGCGACGCTGGCCGAGCTGCCCAACATCGGCACCGCGCTGGCCGAGAAGATCGCCACCTTGCAGGCCACCGGCTCGCTCCCCCTGCTCGAGCAGCTGCGGGAGGAATACCCGCCCGGGATCCTGCAGCTGCTCGAGCTTCCCGATCTCGGTCCGCGCAAGGTGGCCGCGCTCTGGACGTCCCTGGGCGTGGGGGACCTGGGCGCGCTGGAGCGGGCGCTGCGCGAGGGTCGGGTGCGGGCGCTCAAGGGGTTCGGCGAGAAGAGCGAAGCGAAGCTCCTCGCCGGGCTCGAGCAGTACCGCACGCTCCACGCGCGCCGGAAGCTCGGCGACGTGCTTCCGCTGGCCACCGAGCTGCGGGAGCGCATCCGGGCGGCGCCCGGGGTGGTCCGCGTCGAGCTGGCCGGCAGTGTCCGACGCTTCTGCGAGCTCGTCTCCGACGTCGACCTGGTCGCCTCGGCCAAGGAGGCACAGCCGGTGCTCGACGTGCTGGCCGGGGCTCCCCAGGTGGCGGCCGTGCTCGCCCGCGGCGAGAGCAAGTGCAGCGTCCGGCTCGACGACGGGCTCCAGGTCGACCTGCGCGTCCTCCCCGACGAGGATTTCGCCACCGCCCTCCACCACTTCACCGGGAGCAAGGCGCACCACGTCCGCCTTCGTGGACGCGCGCGCGACCTGGGACTGACCATCAGCGAGTGGGGAGTGTTCCGCGGGGAGGAGAAGCTGAGCGTCCCGGACGAGGCGGCGCTCTACCGCCTCCTGGGCATGGCCTACGTGCCACCCGAGCTGCGCGAGGACCAAGGCGAGGTGGAGGCGGCCCTGGCCGGCACCCTCCCCTCCGACCTGGTCGACCCCTCGGCCCTCCGCGGCGCGGTGCACGCCCACACCACCTGGTCCGATGGCCGGGCCTCGCTGCTGGACATGGCCCGCGCCGCGGCCGCCCGTGGGCTGGCCTACCTCACCGTCACCGACCACAGCCTCGCGGCTGGCTACGCCGGCGGCCTCGGTCCGGACCGGATCCGCCAGCAGTGGGAGGAGATCGCCCGCGTCCAGGCGCAGGTTCCCGCCGTGCGGCTGCTGAGGGGGCTGGAGGTGGACATCCTCGAGGACGGCGCCCTCGACCTGCCCGACGATCTCCTCACCCAGCTCGACGTGGTCATCGCCTCGGTGCACGTGCGCCACGGCCAGGACGCCGCGGCGATGACGGCCCGGGTCCTGCGTGCTCTGGACCATCCCTGCACCGACGTGCTCGGGCACCCCACCGGACGGCTCCTCCAGCGCCGCGACCCGTCGCCGCTGGACATGGCCGCCGTCTTCGCGCGCGCGGCGGAGCGCCGGGTGGCCCTGGAGGTGAACGGGAACCCGGATCGGCTCGACCTCCACCCCGGGCACGTGCGCGACGCGCTGGCCGCCGGCTGCCGCCTGGTGGCCTCGGTGGATGCCCACGACCCGGACGCGCTCGACCACGCCCTCTTCGCGGCCAACACCGCGCGCAAGGGTGGGGCACGGAGGGGCGATGTGCTCAACACGCTCGGCGCGGAGGGCTTCGCCGAGGCGCTGCGCGCCCGACGCGCGGCTCGCTGAGTCCGTCCGGGTCCCGGCCCGTCGCTTCCGAATGGCACCCCTGCGTGGGACACTGTCCGCGGTCCGGCCGGACCGCCATGCAGCCGCCCTCCCCCGAGCTCGAGAACGATCCGCTCCTCGGAACGACGCTGGGGAGCTTTCGCCTGGTGAAGCGCATCGGCCACGGCGGAATGGGCGCGGTCTACCTCGGGGAGCAAACGGTCATCGGAAGCCGGGTGGCGGTGAAGGTGCTCCACGAGCACCTGGCCTCGGACCCGTCGCTGGTGGCGCGCTTCTATGCCGAGGCCCGGGCGGTCAATCTCATCGTCCACCCCAACATCGTCAACATCTTCGACATGGCGGTGGTGCCGCCGCGGCGCTTCTACCTGGTCATGGAATACCTCGAGGGGGAACCGCTCTCGGCCGTGGCCCAGGGCCCGATGCCGGCGCGGACCGCCATCCCCATCCTCACCCAGGTCTGCCAGGCGCTGGCCGCGGCTCACTCGCACGGCGTCCTGCACCGCGACCTCAAGCCGGAGAACGTCTTCCTCTGCCGGCGCGAGGGCCCGGTGCCCTTCGTCAAGATCCTCGACTTCGGCATCGCCAAGCTCTTCGGCAGCGACGCGCCGACCGGGCAGACCACCGCCGGATTCATCGTCGGGACGCCGGAGTACATGGCGCCGGAGCAGGCCACCGGGGCGCCTCTCGACGGCCGCGCCGACCTCTATGCGCTGGGGGTCATCGCCTACCGGATGGCGACGGGGCGCCTTCCCTTCAGCGGCGGCGGCGTGACCGGCGTCCTGCTCGCCCACCGGGACCGCCCACCGCGTCCGCCGCGGGAGGTGGTCCCGGGCGTGCCGGTGGCCTGGTCCAACGCCATCCTGCGCGCCCTGGCCAAGCGTCCGGAGGACCGCTTCCAGAGCGCGGAGGAGTTCCGCAACGTGCTCGAGGCCGTGCTGGTGACGCTGGGCAAGGAGGGCGCCCGGCCGGGGCGCGCCGCCGCGCCGGTGCCGAGCGACGCGGAGGCACCGACCGTGCTCGCCGCCGGCGGTGCTCCCACCCCGCCACCCCGCACGCCCGCGCCGGGGACCCCCGCGCCTCTCTCCTCTCCGCTTCCGCGACATGTGTCGCCGCCGCCCGGTGCCTCCCCGCTCCCGAGCCGGCCCTCCCCGCCCCCCGGCGTGGCTTCCCCACCGCCGGGACCAGGTGCGCCGGGGAACTTCGCCGGGACGGTGGTCCTTCCCGGCGGCACGCCGGCGGCCGTGTCGATGCGCGACCTATCCCGAGGCGGGCTCTTCATCTGCCTCGACGAGGCCCTGCCCCCGGCCTTCACCCGGCTCAAGCTGTCGCTGCAGGCCCCGCCCGGCGAGATGGCCGAGGCCGAGGTCGTCCGCCAGGTGACCCCCGAGCAGGCCTCGGCCTGGGGCATGGCCCCCGGCGTGGGCGTGCAGTTCGTGTCGCCCTCACGGGCCTTCAAGGAGGCGCTGGCACGGCGGATGGAGGGGCGGCCCCCCGCCCACGCCGGAGACGCCCCACCGCCCGCGGGACGCCCCGATGCACTCGCCGAGAAGGCGCTGGCCCGGTGGCGCACCCGGCTGGCGGAGAACCCGTACACGTTGCTCGGCTGCAGCCCGGAATCCGAGTTCCCCGACATCCGGGCGCGCGCCCGCGCCGTCCGGGCGCAGCTGGACGAGCTGGCGGGACGGGCGCTGGCGACCTCCCAGGAGCGCGAGCTGGAGAAGGTTCGCCGGCGGCTCGAGGAGGCGGCCGAGGCCATCTCCACCCCGGTGCGGCGCGCCGAGACGGACGCCGAGCTCGGCAACTGGCGGGGCGTCGCCCGCTGCATCGCCGCTGGCCTCACCGTCAGCGACCTCGAGACGCGGCGCGAGCGCTTCCTCAAGACCCACCCCGGTGCAGACACCCGGGCCCACGTGCACCGCGTCGCCGGCAAGGCCTGGGAGGGAAAGAGCGCGATGCCCCAGGCCGTGGAAGAATACGAGCGGGGCCTCGAGCTGGACCCGCTGAACCTGGGCCTGCACCAGGCCTACTGGGCCATCAAGCGGAAGACGGCGCATCCGGAAGGAAGTCGAGCCTGAAGAGATTTCTCCTCTCGACGCTGCTCCCCGAGCTCGACCTCCGGGACGAGGCCGCCTTCGCCCGGGCCTATCCCCATCCCTGGCTCATTCGCGAATCCGCCGGCCGGCATCCGGCCCACCACACCGGGGCCACGCTGCTCATGCCCACGCCGGCGGCGGCACCCCGGGAGTCGGTGGCCCTGGCCATCGCTCTCGAGCCCGCCCGCCCAGGCGCGGTCCAGGTCACGCTCGGCCGCGGCCATGCCTGCGACCTCGAGATCGAGGAGGGGACGCTCAGCCAGCTGCACTGCGTCTTCGAGCGGGGCCCGACCGGCTGGCGCATCGAGGACGTGGGCTCGACGAACGGCACCTGGCTGGACGGAGTTCGCCTCCCCCCCCGCCAGCCAGCACCGCTCCGCGACGGGATGCGCATCCAGGCCGCAGAGGTGGTTCTCGTCTTCCACGACTCGACCGGGCTCTGGCGCCGGCTGGAGGCGGAGGCGCTCCGTCACTAGCCCATGGCCGCGCTCCTCGCGCTGGCGATGCTCCTCGCCGCGCCCCCTCCGCCGCCTCCCCGTCCCAGCTCCTCGGAGCTGCGGCGAGCCCTCGAGGCCGCGGAGCGAGCCCTGGTGGAGGTGGTCGGCCGCGGCCCGGCCGGGACAGGCGTGCTGGTCGGGGCGCAGGGCCAGGTGCTCACCGCGCTCCGCTTCGTCGACATCGGCGGAGCCAACGTCCGGCTCGGGACGACGGTGCTCGGGGCAAAGCTTCTCCTCCGAAGCGCCGCGCTCCGGGTGGCGGTGCTCGACGTGGTCGGCGACGGCCCGTACCCGGCCATGGCCGTCCGACTCGAGCCCCCCGAGCGCGGTGCGTGGGTGGTGGGCGTGGCGCTCGGGCGCGGAGGCGCGGCGCGAGCGCAGCTCGGCCGGGTGGTCCGGGTTCCCGAGGGCAGCCGCCCCTGGCTGGAGACGTCCCTCCCGCTCCCGCCCGGGTGCCCGGTGCTCGACGCCGGCGGGAGACTGATCGGCGTGGTGGTGGAGCGTCTGGCCTCCGGCTCGCTGGCCGCTCCGCTCCCGGCCGTCCGGGCCGCCCTCGAGACGGCAGGACCCCAGTGACGGACATCGACCCGCGCCGCCAGGCGCTCCGCGAGGCGCTCCTGCTCTGGGGCATCGCCTTCCTGGCCATCGTCGTCACCTTCACGGTGGCGCGATCCTTGGCCAAGCCGGTGGCCACGGTGGCCTTCCTCTACCTGCCCCTGTGGGCGATGCGGCGGCGCGGAGAGGATTACCGGGACTACGGCCTGACGCTGCGCGCCTGGCGGGAGGACCTCCTTCTCGTCGCCGCGGTGAGCCTGCTCGTGCTCCCCCTCTTCACTTTGGGCTTCTGGGGGGCGACGGCCGTGCGGCCTCACCTGTCCGGCTGGGCCCAGGCCTTCGTCGCCCCGCTCGGCGGACAGAGCCGGTTCTTCCACCCGCGCCTCCCGGAGCGCTTCGGCCTGTGGGTCATCGACCAGGTCTTCGTGGTGGCGCTGCCCGAGGAGTTCTTCTACCGCGGCTACCTCCAGGCGCGCCTCCGCCAGACCTGGCCCCAGGGGGCCCGCATCCTGGGAGCGACGGTGGGTCCGGCCTTCCTCCTGGTGGCCTTGCTCTTCGCCCTCGGGCACCTGGCGGTCTTCCAGGCCTGGCGGCTGGCCGTCTTCTTCCCGGCGCTCCTCTTCGGCTACCTGCGGGAGCGCACGGGCACGGTGCTGGGGAGCACGCTGCTGCACGCGCTGTTCAACTTCTACGCCGCGTTCCTCGAGCTGTCCTTCACCCCGCTCTGGCAGAGGCGCTAGCCCGGGGCGACCACCTCGGGCTGCAGGCTGGGGCCCACCGCCAGCGCCTGGCCGTCCTCCAGCTCGAGCCAGTGCGCCCCGGGCACGGGGGTGGTGGCCACCACCACCGCCCGGGCCTGCCGGTGCGCGCGGACGACCTCGTCGCGGCCCCGGGTGCGCGGGCCGAGCCCGCAGCGTGCGCACTCCGCGCTCCCCTCGAGGAGGCGGAAGTGCAGCGGGCTCGCCCCGAGGCGCGTGGCCACCAGCATCCGTGCGTCGGTGGCCACCAGGAGCAACCGCGCGGCATGGGCCGCTCCCTCGGACGCGGCGCGATGGGCCAGCGCCCGCCCCACCTGGGCCAGAAGCCGGGCGGCGGAGGCGGCATCGATCTCCGCGCCGGCCGGGGCGAGCGAGCGGAGGCCCTTCAGGAAGAGCGCCAGGGCGGCCCCGGCCGGGGTTCGCGCCCCGACCTGGGGGAGGAGGTGCGGGGGCAGCTCGGATTCGACCCAGGCCAGGACGCGGGGCCAGGCCTCGAGCTCTCCGCTCTGGGCGAACAGCCAGCGCTGGAACCGGAGCGGCTGGCCGGCATCCTCCACCGAGGCGCTGGGGTGGAGCATCTCCGCCCGGTAGACCAGGGCGTCGGCGGGGTCGGAAAGCGTCGCGTCACCGAGCGAGCGCGGTCCCTCGGCGGCGGCATAGCGCCGCAGCAGTACGGCGCCCTCGGCGATGGTGCCCACGCCGATGGTGGAGACGCGAGCCTGGTCGGGGCGCAGGTGGACCTGGGAGGCGAGGCGGGCGAGCTGGCAGCGGAGGAGGCTGGGGTGGGATGTGAGGACGGCGACGGTGACGGACATGTCGGACAGCTGACCTCCGCTCGGATCGTATAATGACGGTCGGACGGAGCCTCAATGCCCCGGGCCCGGGGGCCGGTTGCTCGCCGGCCTGTCGTTCATGCCCGAGAATCGGCTAAACGCTCCGCTCCAGGGCGGCCCTTCTCGGGACCTGAATGACAGACGACATCGCGATCGGGATCGACCTCGGGACCTCGTACTCCTGCGTGGCCATCGTCAAGGACGGCGTGCCCACCGTGCTCCCCAACGAGTGGGGCGAGCTCACCCACGCCTCGGTGGTGTCCTTCCTCGAGGACGGCACGGTGCTGGTGGGCAACGCAGCGAAGAAGAACATCATCACCAACGCCGAGCACACCGTGTACTCGGCCAAGCGGCTCATCGGGCGGTACTTCTTCTCCGACGAGGTGAAGAAGGCGATGACGGTGATGCCCTACCGGATCCTGGAGGGGGAGAACAACTCGGTCCGGATCCAGGTCCGGGACAAGGTGTACTCCCTCCCGGAGATCTCGGCGCTGGTGCTCAAGGAGATGAAGGCCATCGCCGAGACGTGCCTCGGCCGGCCGGTGTCGCGGGCGGTGATCACCGTCCCCGCCTACTTCAACGACAATCAGCGCCAGGCCACCAAGGACGCCGGGCGCATCGCCGGTCTGGACGTCCTGCGCATTCTCAACGAGCCCACCGCCGCCGCGCTGGCCTACGGCTTCGGGCGAGACGTCAACCAGAAGGTGGTCATCTACGACCTCGGCGGCGGCACCTTCGACGTTTCCATCCTGGAGATCGGCCGGGACGTGTTCGAGGTCCTCTCCACCGCCGGCGACACCTACCTCGGCGGCGACGACTTCGACGATCGGATCATGACCTGGCTGGCCGAGGAGTTCCTGGCCCGCACCCGGCTCGACCTCCGGCAGAACCGGTACTGCCTGCAGACGCTGAAGGAGGCGGCGGAGCGCGCCAAGATCGACGTCGGCCGCCACGGCAAGGCGGAGATCGTCTGCGAGGCGATCTGCCAGGACGCCTCGGGCAAGGTGCTCGACATCCGCGAGACGCTCACCGCCGAGCAGTTCAACAAGAAGGTCATGGACCTGGTGCAGCGCACCTTCAAGGTGTGCGACGAGGCGCTGCAGAGCGCCCGCCTCACCGCGGCGGACATCGACTCGGTCATCCTCGTCGGAGGCCCGACCCGGCTGCCCATCGTCCGCAATTCCGTCCGCCACTACTTCCAGAAGGATCCGCTGGAGGGCGTCGACCCCGACCAGGTGGTGGCCATGGGTGCCGCGCTCCAGGGCGCGGCTCTGCTCAACGAGAAGAGCGCCACCTTTCTCGTCGACGTCACCCCGCTCTCGCTTCGCATCGGCACGGTGGGGGGCTTCACCGAGAAGATCATCGAGAAGAACACGCCCATCCCCATCGACCGCAGCAAGACCTTCACCACCAGCCGCGATCTCCAGGAGCGGGTGAAGATCCGCGTCTACCAGGGCGAGTCGAACCGGGCCGACGAGTGCGAGATGCTCGGGGAGTTCGAGTTCGCCGGCTTCAAGGTCGGCTACCGCGGGGACGTGAAGATCGAAGTCACCTTCGAGATCAACACCGACGGCATCGTGAACGTCTCGGCCGCCGACCTGGACACGGGGCAGAAGACGTCCACCACCATCTCCCTCTCCTCCGGCCTCTCCGAGGCGGACATCCAGCGGTCGATCGCCGCCAACCAGGCCACCCAGCTGCAGCGGCCGGAGGCGGCGGGGGCGCTGCTTCCGGAGCTGCCGAGCGCCTGAGGCCCCGACCCGGATGGCCGACCCGAAGGACAAGACCGGAGCCGGAGAACCCGTCCCGAAGCTGCCGGCCATCCCGCGGTTGACCCCGGCCATTCCCGAGCCCGTCCTCCCCTCCGAGCCGGGAGCCCTGCCGCCCCCCGGCTCCTCGGCATCCCCTCCCTCGCCCCCGCCGGTCGCTCCGGCGGTTCCGGCCATCCCGCCCGTCGCGCCACCCGGCCGGTCTCCCGCCGCGGCTCGCCCCGGCGGGCGCTCTCTCACCGGCTCCATGCCCGCCGTCCCCCCGGTGGCTCCGGTGACCGCGCCGCCGGGCCGGTCGCCCACCGGCTCGATGCCCGCGGTGCCCCAGGTGCCGCCCGTGGCCCCGGCGCGGGCGCGGTCCCCCACCGGCTCGATGCCCGCAGTGCCCCTGGTACCTCCGCTCGCGCCGCCCGCGAAGGCGGCGCCCCGCCGGGAGCTCGCCGAGACGCCGCCGGTCGCTCCCGCGCCGCCCGCAGAGTCGACCGGACCGGCGCCGGCAGCCTCCGAACTCGAGTCGCTCGAGCACCGCTACGCCCTTCTCGACCAGCTCGACTACTTCCAGGTGATGGCGCTCGACGTCGGGGCCAGCCCGGCGGACATCAAGCGCGCCTTCCATCACGAGAGCCGCACCTACCACCCGGACCGTTTCTTCCAGTCGCCCGATCTCGAGCTCCGGCACAGGGTGCAGGCCGTCTACAAGCGGGTCACCGAGGCCTACTTCGTTCTCCGCGACGACACCCGGCGAAAGCGCTACCTGGCCGACATCACCGGGCCGGACCGGCTCAAAAAGCTTCGCTTCGACGAGCTGGCCGAGGCAGAGGCCAAGGCGGCGGTGAAGAAGGAGGTGGCCGAGCAGATCGGCACCCACCCCAAGGGCCGGCAGTGCTTCCAGCTCGCTCAGTCCGACCTCGAGGCCGGTCGCCTGCCCTCGGCGGAGCGAAACATCAAGCTCGCCCTCACCTACGAGCCGGCCAACGCGCTCTACAAGAAGACCCTGGAGGAGGTTCAGGCCAAGCTCTACGAGGAGTTCAAACGGTCCGGGAAGGGATTCCGCATCGAATGACGCTCGACCTGGCGATCCTCGCCGTGGCGGTGCTGGTCGGCCTGGCGGGTGCCCGCCGGGGCGCATCGCACCAGCTCGCCGGCTGGGCGGCGCTGGTGCTGGCGGTGCTCGCCGCCCGGCCCGGGGCCAGGATGCTCGGACCGGCCTTCGCCACCTGGCTGCACACCGCCCCGGGCACCGCCGCGGTGGCCGCCGGCTTCGCCACCTTCGTGGTGGTCATCGTCGCCGCCCGGCTGGTCCTCACCGCCGTGCTGCGCGGGGTGCTCACCCTGGGCAACCCCGAGCGGCGCGCCCCCGACCGCCTTCTCGGCTTTCTCCT
The DNA here is from genome assembly GCA_035622755.1 of Myxococcaceae bacterium. Classification (GTDB taxonomy): domain Bacteria; phylum Myxococcota; class Myxococcia; order Myxococcales; family Myxococcaceae; genus JADGRA01. The sequence goes on along the minus strand of DASPUU010000327.1, from coordinate 2,921 downwards.
CGGGGCGGCCAAGGCGCTGGCCATCGCCTGGGTGGTCCTCTCGGCGCTGGCCTTCGTCGAGGAGCGGGTGAGCTTCTCCGGGAAGCCCTGGGGCCTCACCACCCAGAGCTCGGTGGCCTTCGCCGCCGCCCGCCGGTGGAACCTCTTCGCCCTGGCCGACTTCGGACCGGCCCAGTCCCTGATGAAGATGGAGCAGGCGCTCCGGAACCCCGAGGCGCTGAAACGGCTCGGGTCGGACCCGGCGGTGGCGGCGCTCCTCAGGGATCCTCGCTGGAAGGCGCTCAGCCAGGACCCGGCGGTGCGACGGGCGCTCGAGCAGCGGGACGTGGCCACCCTCCTGCGCAGTGAAACGGTGGCCAGCCTGCTCCAGGATTCCGGCTCCCGGGCGCGGCTCGAGGCCGCCCTGGAGGCATTCCACAAGACCGCGCAGTGAGCGAGGAGGAACCCATGGCGATGGTGGAGGTCGGCAAGAAGGCTCCTGCCTTCACGCTTCCCGACCAGGACGGGAAGCCGGTGAAGCTCTCGGACTTCAAGGGCAAGGCGGTGGTCCTCTATTTTTACCCGAAGGACGACACGCCGGGCTGCACGCGGGAGGCCTGTCACTTCCGCGACGAGCACTCGGCGCTGAAGAAGGCCGGGGCGGTGGTGCTCGGGGTGAGCCCCGACGACAGCAAGAGCCACGCGCGCTTCGCCGGCAAGTACAAGCTCCCCTTCCCGCTCCTGGCCGACACCGACCACGCAGTGGCCGCAGCCTACGGCGCCTGGGGGGAGAAGTCGCTCTACGGGCGAAAGTTCATGGGCATCGTGCGTTCCACCTTCCTCGTCGACGGGGAGGGCACCGTGGCCGCGGTGTGGCCCAAGGTGAAGGTCGACGGGCACGTCGATCAGGTGCGCGAGGCGCTCGCCGCTCTGACGTGAGGCCCCGGCGCTGCCCGCCGGTCTTCGTGTCGTCGGCGGCGTCGTTTTGCCCTACACTGCACACCCCACATGGCCAACATCCCGGTGCAACCCTGGACCAAGGCGGAAGCGCTCGAGACCTACGCGGTTCCGGCCTGGGGCGCGGGCTACTTCGGCATCAACGACAAGGGGCACGTCATCGTCCATCCCGGGGGGCCGACCGCGCCGTCCATGGACCTCAAGGAGCTGGTGGACGAGGTCCGCCGCCGCGGCATCCATCCTCCGCTGCTCATCCGCTTCACCGACGTGCTCAAGAGCCGGGTGGTGCACCTGAACGAGTGCTTCCGGCGCGCCATCGCCGAGCACGGGTACAAGGGCGTCTACCAGGGCGTCTTCCCGATCAAGGTCAACCAGCACCGCTACGTGGTGGAGACCATCGTCGCCGCCGGGAAGCCGTACGGTTACGGGCTCGAGGCGGGGAGCAAGCCCGAGCTCCTGGCGGTGATGGCCCTGCTCGAGGACGACGGCGCGCTGGTGGTGTGCAACGGCTACAAGGACGAGGAGTACATCGAGACGGCGCTGCTCGCCTCCAAGCTCGGTCGCCAGGTGGTGCTGGTGGTGGAGAAGCCGAGCGAGATCCCCCTCATCGCCGAAGTGTCGCGGAAGCTGGGCATCCGCCCCCGCATCGGCATCCGGGTCCGGCTCTCCACCCGCGGGGCGGGCCGCTGGGAGGCCTCGGGCGGTGACCGGAGCAAGTTCGGGCTCTCCTCGAGCGAGCTCTTGGAGTCGATGAACTTCATGCGCCAGGTGGGCCTGCTCGACTGCTTCGAGCTCCTCCACTTCCACCTCGGCAGCCAGGTCTCGAACATCCGCAACTTCAAGAACGCGCTCCACGAGGCGAGCCGCTTCTACGTCGAGGCGGTGCGGGCCGGCGCGCCGCTCAAGTACCTCGACGTGGGGGGTGGGCTGGGCGTCGACTACGACGGCAGCCAGGCCAACTTCGCCTCCTCGATGAACTACACCACCGAGGAATACGCCAACGACGTGGTCTTCGGGGTGATGGAGGCCTGCCAGGCGGCGGGGGTGCCCCACCCCACCCTGGTCTCCGAGTCGGGCCGGGCGGTGGTGGCGCACCACGCGGTGCTGGTCACCGAGGTGCTCGGGGTGAGCGAGTTCGACACCCAGGGAGTGCCCGAGGTCCTCCCCGAGGGGACGACCCCGGTGGTGCGCAAGCTGTGGAGCACGTTCCGCGAGCTGTCCCGCAAGAACCTGCTCGAGGGGTACCACGACGCCGCCGAGTACAAGGAGGAGTGCCTGACGCTGTTCTCGCTCGGCCACCTCACCCTCGACCAGCGGGTGGCGGCGGAGAACCTCTACTGGGCCATCTGCCACAAGATCCTGCGCACGGCGCGCGAGATGGACGAGATGCCCGAGGAGCTGGAGACGCTCGAGCGCCAGCTGGCGGACACCTACTTCTGCAACTTCAGCGTCTTCCAGTCGCTGCCCGACAGCTGGGCCATCGACCAGCTCTTCCCGGTGATGCCCATCCACCGCCTCCTGGAAAAACCCGCCCGCCGTGGCGTCCTGGCGGACATCACCTGCGACTCGGACGGGAAGATCGAGCACTTCATCGACCGGCGCGAGGTGAAGGACGTCCTCGAGCTGCACGCCATCAACAGCGACGACTACTACATCGGCATCTTCCTGGTGGGGGCCTACCAGGAGATCCTCGGCGACCTGCACAACCTCTTCGGCGACACCCACGCGGTGCAGGTCTCGCTCGGCCCCACCGGCGGCTACCTCATCGACCACGTCGTCTCCGGCGACACGGTGACCGAGGTGCTCAACTACGTGAGCTTCTCCCGGGACGACCTGGTGGCCCGGGTGCGCCGGTTCGCCGAGGTGGCGCTGCGCGCCGGCCGCATCAGCCTGGACGAATCCCGGATGCTGCTCCGGGCGTACGAGGACGGGCTCTCCGGGTACACCTATCTGGAGAGGGAGGTGGACGCCCCGGCGATGGCCGC
>DASPUU010000326.1:0-9462 GCA_035622755.1 Myxococcaceae bacterium | reverse complement strand
AGGAGCGGGGACCAGCGCCGGGACGAGCTCTGGACCCAGCTCGCCGGCGACACCATGCTCGGCGTCGGCCGGCTCGTCCGCTCGGGCAAGACGGTGGAGTACGAGTTCATGCGCCTTCACGTCCAGGAGGGGACCGTCGTCTTCACCGCCAAGCCCTCCGGGCAGGCGGAGGACTCCTTCAAGCTGGTGAGTTGGAAGGACGGCGTCGCCACCTTCGAGAACCCGGCCCACGACTTCCCGCAGCGCATTCTCTACCAGCGCCGGGAGGACGGCTCGCTCCTAGCGCGCATCGAGGGCACCGACCAGGGCCAGAAGCGGGGGGTGGACTTTCCCTTCGGCCGCGTGGCCTGCCCCGGAGGCTGAAGAGGCGCCCGTGCACACCCTCAAGGTCATCGCCCTCGGCCTGGCCGCGCTGGGGGTCTTCCTCGTCGCCGGGCGGCTGCTGGGAGGGGCGCCCCGGCAGGCCATGGCCCTCGCCGCGCGCATCTTCGTGCCGGTGTGGCTGGTGGCGGCGACGGTCAATCTCTGGCTCGGCGTCTCCCGGGCCGGCTACTCGGTCGCCGACGAGTTGCCGGTGTTCCTCGGGGTCTTCGCCGTGCCCGCCGCGGTGGCGCTGGTCGTCTCCTGGCGGCTGCGGGGTGGATGACCGGCCGGCTCACTCGCGGCGGTTGAGCCAGGCGGCGTAGGCGTCGAAGCTGTAGGGGCGGCCGAGGAAATCCTGCACCAGCTCGGCGGCGGGCTTCGAGCCTCCGGGGTCGAGCACCGTCTTCCGGTACCGGGCGGCGGTGGCTACGTCGAAGATGCCCGTGCTCTGGAACGGCGTGTACATGTCCTTGGCGATGACCAGGGACCACATGTACGTGTAGTAGACGGCCGAGTACCCGTTGAGGTGGCCGAACGAGAGCTGCATGTACGTCCCGGGCACGTACTTGTAGGGCGTCTCCTGCTCCATGGCCTTCTTCACCAGCGCGGTCGAGTCCTTCGCCCAGCCCTTGTTCTCGTACAGGTCGAGGCTCACCGTGGCGTAGAACATCTGCGTGCGCACGTCGGCGCCGCGGCTGAACGAGTCGGCATGCTTCATCTGCTGCACCAGCTGCTCCGGGATCGGCTCGTTGGTCTGGTAGTTGGCGGCGAAGGTGCGCAGCGACTCGTAGTTGCGCGTCCACTCCTCGAGGAGCTGCGAGGGCGCCTCGACGAAGTCCTGCTCGGTGCGCGTCCCGGACAGGCCTTCCCACTGCACCCGACCGGCGAAGAGGTGGTGGAGCAGGTGGCCGAACTCGTGGAAGAAGGTCCGGACCTGGCCGTACTCCATCAGCGCCGGCTCGGCGCCGGGCGCGGGGAAGTTGCACATCAGCACCGCCTCGGGCAGCCGGCGGCCGAGCTGCCCGCTCACCAGCCCGTACTCGGCGGCGTGCTTGTACTTGTTCGGCCGCGGATGCATGTCCAGGTAGAAGCGGCCGAGGAGCACGCCGGTGCTGGCGTCCACCAGGTCGTAGGGCTCGATGCCCGGCGCCCAGACCTTCACCTCCGGACGGGCGACGTAGCGCACGCTGAACAGCTTGGCGGTGATGTCCATCACCCCCTTCTTCACCCGGCCGTACTCCAGGTAGGGCCGCATGCTGCGCTCGTTGAAGGCGTAGTTCTCCGCCTTGACCAGGTCGGTGTAGTAGCCGGAGTCCCAGGGATCCACCCGGGTGGCCGCCGGATCGTCCTTCTTCTTCCGCGCCAGGAGTTCCTGGTAGTCGGCCTGCATCCGCGGGCCCGAGGCCGTGGAGATCTTCTGGATGAAGGCGCCGGCCGCGCCATCGGTCTTCACCATCTTGTTCGCCGTCTCGTAGGCCGCCCAGCTGGGGAAGCCGAGGATGGCCGCCAGCTCAGTGCGGAGCTCAACCAGCTTGGCCAGGGTGTCGAGGTTCTTCGGGTACCCGCGCTGCCGGTACACCTTCCACAGCTCCTCGCGGGCCCTGGCGCTCTTGGCGTAGACGATGAAGGGCTGGTAGTCCGGGTAGTCGGTGGTGATCTTCACCTTGCCGTTGGCGCCGGCCGGGTGCTTGCGGACGAAGTCGTCGGGGAGCCCGGCCAGCTCGGCCGGCGGGACCTCGATGGAGCGGACGTCGTCGCGGATGTTCTGGTCGAAGGCCAGTCCGGTGGTCAGGATCTCGTCGTTGAGGGCCTTGATCTTCGCCCGCGTCGCATCGTCCTTGTCCACGCCGGCCCGCCGGAAGTCCCGGAGGATGATGAACACGTAGTACTGGGTGGCTGCGTCCTGCCCGGTGACGTCGAGCGAGCGGACGACCTCGTACACCCCCTGGTCGAGGAGGATGGCCTTGGACGCCGCGTCGAGCTTCTGCTCGCACCCCTGGGCCGCCTTGCGCATCGCCTCCTCCGGCTCGGAGTTGTCGGCGATGTTCGCCATTCCCGCGGTGTCGTCGATGAGCTGGTTGGCGTCGTCGTAGAGCGTCAGGGCGGCGCGGGGGTCGCGCGGGGCGGGGAGGGCCTTGAGCTTGGCGATGAGGGCGCTCGAGTCGGAGATGGCCCGGTCGCAGGTGGCGGTCAGCTCGGGCGCCGTCCCGAGCAGCGGCCTGGCCCCATCGGGGGGAGGCAGGGGCCGCTCGGCGGAGGTCGAGCCGGGGGAGGGGGCGGTGGAAGCGCACCCGCACAGGAGCAGGGCGGCGGCGAGCAGGCGGAGGGACACGCGGGGACTCCTTCGTCTGGGGCTGGACATCGACGGCCCTGGGACAGGCCGATCGGTCAGGGGTTGCGCCGGAGATGCTCCACCGCTGCCCCGAGGAGGGCGGCGATGCCCCGGCGTGCGACATGCACCACCCTCCGGCGGAGGGCGGCCGGGGGGTGTGCATAGTGCGCGCTGACCTTGTGGTCCAACTCGGTGCCTCCCCAGAGGAGCACCAGGTCCGCCCATTCCAGGTCGCTCCGGGCGCGCTCCCCGGTGCGCCGCTCCGTCCCGTCGACGGTGCGCAGCTCGAGGACGGTTCCCAGCACCCCGCGCAGCTCCTCGCGCACCGCCGGTGAACCCCCCACCACGAGGAGCTTCCGGATCCCGACCCGGCCGCAGGCGTCGAGCAGGTCCTGGGCGGCCCGCGCGTTGTCCGAGCCGCCGCAGTGCTCGCAGTGGGCCTTGGTCGCCGCGGGAAGCGGCTCGCGTCCGGAGCGCCGGGCCGCGTCGAGGCAGGGACCGGCTGGACAGTGCAGCGAGAAGCGCCCGGCCAGGAGGCCGCTCGCCCGTTCCAGCTTCTGGGAGCTGATCCGGGTCTTCCCCGGGCGGGTGAGCTGGGCCTCCTCCAGGGCGGCGCGGGCGCGCTCCCGGGAGGCTCCGGGCCCGAAGCCGAGGCCGGCCAGCCAGCCGTCGATCTCGACGTCGGCGCTCACCCAGACGCGGCCGGCGGGGGCACGTCGAACAGCGATGGCTGCTCCGGCTCGAGCCCCAGGGCCTGGCGGACCGGAGCGAAGCTTCGCCGGTGGAGCGGACAGGCGCCGAGGGAGCGCAGCGCTTCCTCGTGCTGCGGGGTGGGGTAGCCCTTGTGCACGGCGAAGCCGTAGCCGGGGTAGCGCGCGTCGTACTCGGTCATCAGCGCATCCCGGGTGGTCTTGGCGATCATCGAGGCGGCGGCGATGCTCGCCGAGAGGGCGTCGCCGTGGACGATGCCTCGCTGGGGCGCCGGGCACTGCGGGATGCGCCGGGCGTCGACGAGCACGAAGTCGGGGACCAGCGCCAGCGCCTCCACCGCGCGGCGCATGGCGAGGAGGCCGGCGTGGTAGATGTTGAGCTTGTCGACCTCCTCCACCTCGGCCTGGCCCACGCTCCAGGCCACCGCGTCGCGCTTCACCGCCGCGGCGAGCTCGGTGCGGCGGTCCGGGTCCATGACCTTCTTGCTGTCGTCGAGGCCCTTCAGCTTGTAGGCGCGCGGGAGGACGACGGCGGCGGCGACCACCGGTCCGGCCAGCGGGGCCATGCCCGCCTCGTCCACCCCGGCGACGTGGGTGTGCCCCGATTCCCAGAGCTCGACCTCGAAGCGCAGCAGGTGGCGGAGCCGCTGCCCCTCGGAGCGGTTGGCGGAGCGGCGTTCGCGGATGGCCTCGGCCAGGGCGCGCGCTCCGTGGCGCGGATCCTTCTCCAGGGCCTCGAGGAGCCCGTCCGGAACGGGCCGCTCCCGCTCGAGGAAGCGGACCCGCAGGGTGGCGAGGGGCTTGCCGAGGAGAGCGTCGAGGCGGGCGGCCACGATGGCGCGCTACGGTACAACCACCGGCCGACAGGCTGCCACCATCCTCCGGGCTCGCTCCTCGGGCTCCAGGAAGATCAACCCCCTCCGGCGGGCGCGGCCTGGCCGGTGACCCCTCACGTGTCGTCCCACGATGCGCCCAGCCACCTCTCGTAGCTGGCCTTCTGCGCCTCGGTGGGCGCCTCGACGCGCGCCAGCCACACCGCGTCGGCGGGCCGCGCCCCGAGCGTCACCGGAACGGCGACCAGCCGGTCCCGCCGGAAGACGTGGACGATGACCCGCGTTCCTGGCGCCTGGTCGTCGCAGCGCGAGACCAGGCTGGCCGCGTCCACGCGCTCGCCGTCCAGGGCCACCACCTCGTCGTCGGCGTAGAGCCCGGCCTCCATCGCCGGCGACGCCTCGAGGACCGAGGCGATGCCGCCGCCGCTCCTGGGGACGATGCCCAGCCAGCCGCGCTCGCGGGTCTCGCTCGCCTTGAGGCGCGGGGCGGTCCCGCCCTTGTCCGCGGCCGACTCGCGGATGCGGGTGCGAGCCTCCAGCCCGACGTGGGAGAGGACCGAGAGGTCGAGCTCCTCCGTGCTCCGGAGCGCCCGGTCGAAGAACGGCTTCAGGCTCTGACCGGCCACCTGCTCCGCCGCCGCCTCCACGCCGTCCTCGGCCACGCCCTGGCCGTCGCCCGACTGCGTCCAGAGGAGACGCATCACGTCGTCCAGGCTGCGCGCATCGCCGGTGAGGCGGCGGAGGGCGAGGTCGAGGCAGAGCGCCGCCAGCTCCCCCTTCAGGTAGTACGAGACGCCGCTGTTCACCGTGTTCTCGTCCTGCCGGTAGTACTTGACCCAGGCGGTGAGCGACGACTCCTCGAGCGTCTGCACCCGGCGTCCGGGCGTGGCGGCCAGCGTGCTCAGCGCCTCGCCGAGACGCGTCAGGTAGCGCGGCGCGGACATGAGGCCCGTCCGCCGGACGAGGAGCGTGTCGTAGTAGGAGGTCACGCCCTCGAAGGCCCAGAGGAGCCGGGTGTAAGCCTCCTCGCCGTAACGGTAGGGGACGAGCGCGCGCGGCCGGATGCGCTTCACGTTCCAGAGGTGGAAGTACTCGTGCGCGGCGAGGGTGAGGAAATCCTCCCAGCCCTTCGGGGTCTGCAGCTGCTGGCGCGGGTAGAGGAGCGCGGTGGAGCTCAGGTGCTCGAGGCCGCCGCGCCCCTTGTCGGTGAGGTAGACGAGGAACAGGTACCGCTTGAGGGGGAGGTCGCCGAAGAGGGCCGCCTCCGCCTCGCAGACGGTGCGGAGGTCGGCGGCGAGCCGCTCCGGGTCCGGCTTCGGGTCTCCCCAGACGACCACCTCGTGGGGAACCCCCGCGGCGCTGAAGAACAGCGGCTGGTGCGGGCCCACTTCCACCGGGCTGTCGACCAGGGTGTCGTGGTCGGGAGCGACCAGCTCGTCCCCCTCGCGCTCGAGCGCGGTGAAGACGCGCCAGCCGGAGGGGGCGTCCACGCGGACCCGGTGCGGGAGGGAGCGCAACCCCTCCACGTGGAGGAAGAGCGTGGCGCCGTTGAAGTAGCCGTGCGTGCCGTCCAGGTGGCTGGTGCGGACGGTGAGCTCGTTGGCGTAGACGCGGTACCGCAGGGTGACCGCGTGCCCGCCGCTCTCCACCCGCCAGGTTCGCTTGTCGGTCCGGGCCACCGCCAGGGTGCGGCCGGCCTCGTCGGCGGCGGTGACGTCCTGGACGTGGCGGGAGTACTCGCGCAGCAGGTAGCTCCCCGGCGTCCAGACGGGAAGGACGGCGTCCAGGACATCGAGCGGCGGGAAGCGGGCCTCCACCTCGAAGAGATGGCTGTGGGGGCGGGGCATGGAGACGCGGTAGTGGACCGCTTCGGACATCGCGAGGCGCCCTCCCGGGGAGCGTGCGGCGTCCGGACCGCATAGCACGGGATGCCCTCGAGGACGGCGCGCACTAGCCCCCGGGCGGGGCGGGGAATCCCCGTGGCCGAGGCCTGGTCGGCGGCGGTGGGGGCGGGATCCGCGCCCGCTCCTCGTCGGTGCGCGCGCGGCGCCGCTCCAGCTCGAGCCGGAGCGACTCCTCGCCCCGGGCCATCGCCCAGTGGTGGTTGGCCCGGAAGATGGGCTTGAGGAGCCAGGAGAACGCCCGGAGGAGCGGCTTGCGCGCCTGGATCTTCCAATCGTAGGTCACCTCGACGTCCTCGGCGGCCTGGGTGAACGTCCAGATCCCGCGCCCGACGAAGTCGCCCCATGGCTCGAGGGTGAAGCCATCGTCGGCCACGCGGGTGGTGACGAATCCCCAGCGGAGCGTGTAGGGCAGCCAGCCCTTGGTGAAGAGCTCCACGCGCTTGCCCAGCCCCCGAGCGTCACCCGGCTCGAGAACCTTGACCTCCAGGTAGACCGACGGCCACCACCGCGGCAGCGAGCCCGCATCGGAGAGCACCCGGTTGACCTCGGCGACCGAGCCGCGCACCCGCCAGCGAGTGACGAAGTGGTAGTCGTTCAGGCCCAAGGATCGACGCTCCCGTGCGCCGCCTACTTGGACTTCTTCAGCACGCCCATGAAGCCGGGGCCGGTGAGCGACCCGTCGTCGTTGATCCGGAAGGAAGTCCTGTCTCCGCCGCACTCGAGGTTGAGCTTCTTCCCGTCCACGGCGCTGGTGCAGTCGCGGGTCTGCCCGAACATGGTCAGGGTCGCCTTGCCGCCGGACCTCACTTCCAGCATGGCCAGACCCGTGGGGTTGGTGTAGGTGCCCTGCACGCCCGAGCTGCACGCCGGGACGATGCCGGACAGGCATACGATGGCCGCCAGTCGGACGGATCTCCGGACTGCATGCGGGTTCATGGACCCCTCCCCGTGGCCACGAGCCTACCCCAGGTCCCCGGGCGGCGACGTCCTGGGGAGATGCAGCATCGCTCCGACCGCCCGGTACGGCGAGGCACAAGCCCGGGCGGCAACATGAACCTCGCCAGCGACGGGACCGCCAGCGGCGTGAGCACCGCCAACGACTTGCACTGCACCGGCGAGTCGCTCGGCGCGACGGGCCGTCACTTCGCCCGGAGCAGGATCGCCCCGAAGAAGCCGTCCGTCCCGTGGACGTGCGTCGAGAGCCGCAGGTAGTCACCCCGGCTCACCCGCTCGCCCAGCTCCGGCCCGAGTCGGTCTCCCGGCGGCAGGAGCCGCAATTCCGGATGGCGGCCGAGGAAGCTCTGCACCACGGCCTCGTTCTCCGCCCGCAGCACGCTGCACGTCCCGTAGACGAGCCGCCCGCCCGGCTTGACCAGCGGAGCGAACTGCTCGAGCAGCGCCGTCTGCCGGTCGACCATCTCCCCCAGCATCGCGTCGGTGAACCGGTAGCGCGCGTCGGGCTTTCGCCGCAGCGTCCCCGTCCCGGTGCAGGGGGCATCCACCAGCACCCGGTCCGCGGCTCCCACCAGATCGACGACCGCCTCACGTGCCCCACCGCTCTCGCGCGGAAGCACCCGGACCCTCACGTTGTGCACCCCGTCGCGCCGGGCCCGCTGCCGTAGCTCGTCCAGCCGCCGCGCGTCGACGTCGAGAGCGAACAGCTCGCCCCGATTCTTCATCTGGGCCGCGAGCTGCAGTGTCTTGCCGCCCGCTCCTGCGCAGGCATCCACCACCCGCGTGGGCGGCGCATCGACGAGCATCCCGAGCAGCTGGCTCCCCTCGTCCTGGATCTCGAACAGGCCCTCGCGAAAGCTCGGCAGAGCGAACGCGTTCTGGTGCCCGGAGAGAAAGAGCCCGAGCGGGCTGAGAGGCGTCGGCTCGGACTCCACCCCCTCCGAGTGCAGGCGAGCGCGCAGAGCCTGCCGGTCCGTCTTGAGCGTGTTCACCCGGATGGTGAGCGGGGCCCGGGCATTGACCGCCTCGGCCGCCCGTCCCGCTTCCTCGCCGTACTCGGCGCGCCAGGCCCGGGCCAGCGCGTCCGGGAACGAGGCCTCGACGGCGAACCGCTCCTCCTCCGGGAGGCGGGCCAGGCCCTCCCGCGCTCGCCGGAGGCCACCCAGCGCAGCGCCCTCGTCCCCCGGCAGCCCCATCGCCCGGGCGACGCGCGCCGGGTCTTCTCCTTCGAGAACGCGAGACGCGGCGATGCGCAGCCGGTCCTGGGCGGTCGTCGTCAACCCGCCGAACGCGGGGGCGGTTCGCTCGAGCAGCGCGTCGACGGTGCGCTGGCGCCGGACGAGCGCGTAGACGCGCTCGGCGACCGCCCGCCGCTCGTTCGAGTAAAGGTGGCGCTTCGGCCGGAGCGTGTACTCGAGCGCGCGGTCGGCGAGGCGGCCCTCGTGACGGATGGCGCCGTATGCCTCGAGGCAGGCCTGGGTGACCAGGTCCTCGCGCAGCGGACGCTCGGGTCGAGCGCCTTGCCGCTCCGGCGCCGGCCGGGTCCGCTCGGCGCCCGACGGCCTTCGCTCGCCGGCGCGGGGCCGACCGGGCTTCCCGGAGGGACGCCGGCGAGGAGGTGGCGACGGGCGGGACATGGGGCCGGCCCTTCTACCTGGGCGCCTCCGAGCAGCGCCAGCCGGGCGGTCCGGTTACGCTCGCTTCGTCGAGATGCCCGAGCTCGTCTCCATTAGCCACGCTGCCACCGCCCTGGTCGACGTGCGCGAGGTTCGCTGCCGCGGCACGCACGCCGCCGCGTCCGCGGTGGAGTGGGACACCGACACCCGCTGGGTCTTCCCGTTCCGAGGGGTCTTCGTCCACCACCAGGACTCCGACGCCGTCGTCGGCGACGCGAATCAGGTGCTGTTCTTCAACGCCCGTCGCCCCTACCGGATCAGCCACCCCGTCCCGGGCGGAGACGACTGCCTGTCGGTCGGGTTCGCGCCCCAGGTCCTCGAGGAGCTGGCCGGCTCCGAGCTGGAGGCGGACCCAGCCGGCCCGAGGATGCGCTCCCGCCGCCTCCCGCTGACGCCGCGGGCCCAGCGGGCCGTCGCCGTGCTCCGCTCCCGCGCGCGGGTCGACCCGCTCGAGGTCGAGGTGCGGTCCCTCGAGCTCGCCCGGGCCGTTCTGGACGGCACCCGGACCGCGCGGCGACGTCACCGGCCCGCCCGGTGTGCCCTGGTGGAGCGGACCAAGCTCCTCCTCCAGGCCGATCCGGCCCGCCGCTGGTCGCTGTCCGAGCTTGCCGCCGAGATCGGCGTCTCCGCTCCGCACCTCACCGAGACCTTCAGCGAGATGGAGGGGGTCTCGCTCTACCGCTACCAGAC
>DASPUU010000325.1:0-8558 GCA_035622755.1 Myxococcaceae bacterium | reverse complement strand
GGGCGGACACGGCGGGGGGCGGGAGGCTACCGCCGCGAGAGCGTCCCCGGGGGGGCCTCGACCGGTCGGCCGGGGTTGCAGCGACCCGGGACGTCCACTGCGCCCCCTCGACCCTCGGTCCATCTGCGCGAAAACCGGGGGGAACGGGCCTGGCGCGCGGCGTGCTTCTGGAACTCGCCCGTGCTGCCCAGCCGATCCGAGCCCGCCCGGCCTGCCGAGCCCGCATCGTCCGACGACGCCGTCGCGGCGGTGGCCCGCCCCGCGTCCGGGCTTCGAAGGGAGACGCCGGAGGAGCTGGAAGCCCTGCGCCACGCCATCCGGGCGGCGACGGCACGGCTCGAGGCCCTGTCGCACGGGGTGGCGGCGGGCGTCCTCTTCCTCAACCGGGATGGCCGGGTGGACCTGGTGAACTCCGCGCTGTGCCGGATGCTCCACGTGGCCTCGGCCGGAACGCTCGTTGGCCAGCCCGCCGCCAACGTCGCGCGGCTCCTGAGCGACCGGTTCGCCGACGCGGCCGGATTCGCCCGGCGCGGCTTCCTGGAAGCCGGTCATCGCCTTCAGCTCGCCGATGGTCGGGTCCTGTCGCGCGAGCTCCTGCCCATCGGCTCCGAGGCCGATGCCCACGGAGTCCTCGTCCTGCTTCGCGAGGTGAGCGCCGCCCCGGCCGCCGTGAGCGGCGAGCCCGAGCCCCTGCCGACGGTGTCGGTCCTCGACGAGCTCACCGGTCTCCACAACCGCCGGGGCTTCCTCGCCCAGTCCAGCCGCCGATTGCGCCGCGCGTCGCTCGATGGACGGGTGGCCACGCTCCTCTGCCTCGACGTCGAGGGGATGAAGACCATCAACGACCGGCTGGGCCACTCCGCCGGAGACCGGGCGCTTCAGGAGGCCGCGGCGCTGCTCCGCCTCGCCTTCCGCGAGGAGGACCTGGTGGCCCGGCTGGGGGGGGACGAGTTCGCCGTGCTGGCCATGGACGTCGGCGAGGCCCAGCACGCCGAGGTCTTCGAGCGGCTGTCCCGCGAGGTGGCGCTGGTCAATGCCCGACCGGGGCGGGCGTGGCGGCTGAGCCTGGGGATGGGGGCGGCCACGTTCGACGCCAGTCGCGGGCCGCTGGTGGAAGACCTCCTCGCCGTGGCCGATGCACGCCTCCACGCGGTTCGGCGCGCCCGCCGCGGCGGCTCGATGCCCTGACGGCGCGGGCCGTCTCCGGGTCAGGTCTTCGGGGGCGGGACCTCGTACTCCTCGCCGGTCCTGTTCAGCCAGCCGCCAGACCCCTTGACCCACAGGTCGTGCCACCCGGAGCGGCCGACGTGCTTCACCTTCTTGCCGGGATGGTCCGGGTCCGGCTGGAGCAGGGTGACGGTGAGGTGGACGTCGACGAGCACGCCGTCCCCTTTCCGGGCCAGCGAGCGGATGGCGAACCTGGCCGAGCTGCCCGGACCGAGCGTCTTGAGAAAGTCGCGCATGGACGCCTCCACCCCCGCCCGGTCGAGCTTCGACCCGTCGGCCATCGTCCACTGGACGTCGGGGGTGAGCATGGCCATCACCGCGTCCAGGTCCTGGCGCACGCAGGCCTGGGCGTAGGCGTCGTACGTCGCCTGGAGCTCCTTCTTGAGGGCGGCGTCGCCGGCCGGGGGTGATGCGGCCAGGGCCAGGGCGACGAGGGCGGCGATCATCGTTGGCTTCCTCCTCGGTCCGGGCGAAGGCTACAACGGCCGGCGGTGTCCACTCCCGCCCTGCTCGCCTCGCTGCTCGACGCCGTCGTCCCGGAGGACGACAAGGAACGGGCCGACCTCGGTGTGCTCCGTGCGCACGCCGCCGGCCTGGCCGAGCCCCTCTCCCGGGACCAGCCGGTGGCGCACTTCACCGGGAGCGCCCTGGTCACCGACGGGCGCCGGGTGGCGCTCGTCTTTCACCGGAAGCTCGCCCGCTGGCTGCAACCGGGCGGACATGCCGAGCCGGCGGACGGCGGCGACCTCTCCCGGACGGCGCTGCGCGAGGCCGAGGAGGAGACCGGGCTCCGGGTGAGGCTCCACCCGTCGGCGCGGCGGCCCCTGGACGTCGATGTCCACGAGATTCCCGCGCGCCCGGACTCGCCTGCGCACCTGCACCTGGACGTGCGCTTCCTCGCCCTGACCGAGCCCGGCGGTGCCCTGGTCATGGATCCGGTCGAGACCTCGGGCGTGCGCTGGTTCTCGCTCGGCGAGGCACTGGCCGTGGCGGACGACCCGAGCCTCCGCCGCCTGCTCGGCAAGGCGCGCGCGTACATCGACGCGCCCGGGGCGTGACCTCAGGCCAGGTCGAAGACGAGCACCTCGCCCTGCCGAACCCCCTCCAGCCGCAGGGCCGACTCGCCGCTGACGGCCGCTCCATCGCCGGCCGTGAGCCTCTGGCCGTCGAGCTCGACCTCGCCCCGCGCCGCCTGGACCCAGGCGTGGCGTCCCTTCCCGAGGGGCAGCTCGGCGCGCTCGCCCGCGTCCAGAAGCCCGGCGTAGACCGCGGCATCCTGGTGGATGGTCAGGCTGCCGTCGCGCCCGTCGCGCGAGGCCACCAGCCGGAGCCGCCCGCGCTTCTCCGCCTCGGGGAACGTCTTCTGCTCGTAGCCGGGGCGGATTCCCGGGCGCTCCGGGTGGATCCAGATTTGAAGGAAGTGCACCGGCTCGGTCTTCGAGGCGTTGAACTCGCTGTGGGCCACGCCCGTCCCGGCGCTCATGCGCTGGACGTCGCCCGGCCGGATGGTCGATCCCGTGCCGATGGAGTCCTTGTGGGCCAGCGCCCCCTCCAGGACGTAGGAGAGGATCTCCATGTCCCGGTGCGCGTGAGTGCCGAAGCCCTGGCCGGGCTGCACCCGGTCCTCGTTGATGACCCGGAGCGCGCGGAACCCCATCTGGTCCGGGTCGTCGTAGTCGGCGAAGGAGAAGGTGTGGCGGGTGTCGAGCCAGCCGTGGTTCGCGTGTCCCCTGTCCTCTGCCCTGCGGATGGTGATCATGCCCGCAAGGATGCGTCAGACGGGATGTCGATTGCGCGCCCGGCGGTCCAGGACCGTTGTCCGCCGAGCGACAATCCGTCCGCGGCCGCCGCGGTCGATGACCCTGCTAGCCGCTCCCCGCGGCGACCGGAGCGGCTCGCGGGCGATTGGCCCCGGGCGCGAAGAGCGCCCCCAGCGCCTCCCCGAGAGTTTCCACCGGAACCACTTCCAGCCGCCGCGACTCGAGCCGCCGGGCGTTGGCCGCCGGAAGGAGAGCCCGTCCGAAGCCCATCTTGGCCGCCTCGGCCAGCCTCGGCTCGGGCTGGGCCACGGCGCGCACCTCGCCCGCCAGCCCCACCTCGCCGAGGACGAGCGTCTGCGGATCCAGCGGCAGGTTCCGCAGGGAAGACACCAGCGCCGCACACACGGCCAGGTCCGAGGCCGGGTCGGAGAGCGAGAGCCCGCCGGCGACGTTGACGAACAGGTCACAGCCGGTGAGCTGGACCTCCTCCTTCTTCTCCAGCACGGCGGCCAGGAGCGCCACGCGGTTCGAATCGACGCCGATGGCCGTGCGTCGCGCCGTGCCGTAGCCGGCCGGGGCGACCAGGGCCTGCACCTCCACCAGGAGGGGCCGGGTGCCGGAAAGGGTCGCCGTCACCGCCGAGCCGGCCTGACCGCTCGGGCGCTCGGCGAGGAAGAGCGCGGACGGGTCATCCACCTCGCTCAGCCCGGTTCCCTTCATCTCGAAGACGCCGATCTCGTTGGTGCTCCCGAAGCGATTCTTGTGCGCGCGCAGGATGCGGAACGGGTGGCCCCGCTCGCCCTCGAAGTAGAGGACCGTGTCCACCATGTGCTCGAGGACACGCGGACCAGCGATGCTTCCATCCTTGGTGACGTGCCCGACGAGGAAGGTGGGGACCCCCGACCTCTTGGCGTAGGCCATCAGCCGGCCAGCCACCTCGCGGACCTGGCTCAGCGTCCCCGGGGCGCTCCCCAGCTCGGCCAGGTGCATGGTCTGGATGGAGTCGACCACCAGCGCCACCGGAGAGAGCGCCTCGGCGGTGGCGAGCACGCGGTCGGCGTCCGTCTCGGCGAAGACGTGGAGCGCCGGAGCGGCCACGCCGAGCCGCTCGGCCCGCATCCGGGTCTGCTGGAGCGACTCCTCCCCCGACACGTAGAGCACCGCTCCCGCCCCGGCGAGTCGCTCCACGGCCTGGAGCAGGAGGGTCGACTTGCCGATGCCCGGGTCTCCTCCGAGGAGCACGAGCGACCCCGGCACCACGCCCCCGCCGAGGACCCGGTCGAGCTCGTGAAGGCCGGTCGGCCGGCGTGGCTCCGCCTCGGACGGCACGTCCACCAGCCGGACGGGGCGGGATGCGCCGCCGCTGGCGCCCCAGGCCGGCCGCCGCTCCGTCGACGGTGCCGCCTCCTCGACGAGCGTGTTCCAGGCGCCGCAGTCCGGACACTTTCCGAGCCACTTCGGTGCCTGGAAGCCGCAGGCCTGACAGGAGAAATGGGTTCGCTGCCGCGCCATGCCCTTCACCTCCTAGCGGGCGGGCCTGACGGCGCCCGGCACCCGCTCGTCGCCCCCCCAAGGACAGCCGTCGCACGAGAGTCCCCGACCCTTCCTCCCGCCGGAGCACGTCCCATGCCCGAGCCCACCCCACCCCTGCCCCCGGGCCAGGCCGGCCTTCCGCTCATTGGCGAGACGCTGGCCTTCGTCTCCGACGGCTATCGCTTCATCGACCAGCGGCTGTCTCGCCATGGCCCGGTGCGCCGCGCGGCCACCGGACCGGGAACGGCCGCCGCCGCCTGAGCTAGAACGCCGATGCGGTCAGCTGGACGTCGGCGCGCTTCCAGGCGTCGTTGAAGGCCTGCTGCGACACTTGCGCCTGGGCCGCCTTGCCCTGGGCCTCGAGGCTCTTCACCAGCCCGTAGAGCGCCCAGCCGTTGTGCGGATGGCGCGCCAGGTCCGCCCGGTAGGTGGCCTCGGCGTCGGCCGGACGGCCGGCGGCCAGGAGCACCACCCCGAGCTGGTGGCGCACCGGGTACCCCCAGTCGGGAGGCTCGTCGTACCGGAGCGCATCTTCCGTCGCCACGGCCTTGGTGAGGCGCGCCACCGCGGCGGTGACGTCTCCGCGTGCCATGGCGAGCTCCCCGCCAAGCACGTCGGTGGCAATGGAGAGGACGTCGCGCGCCGTGTTGTTGGCGACCTTGGCGTCCGGCGGCGTGCGCTGGAGGATGCCCTCCAGCACCGCCAGCTCGCGCTCCGCCCCGGCCGCGTCGCCGGTCCGGAGCAGCGCGAGTCCGCGCGCCTCGTGCCACAGCCCCTGGGCGGTGGGGAACTCGGCCGGTGGCCCCGGCTCGGCGAGGATGTCCTTCCACCGTCCGAACCGGGCCAGGCCCACCACCGGGTAGGCGAGCACGTAATCGTAGCCGGGCATCTCCTTGAGCATCTCCACCGGAACGCGGCCCAGCATGTCCCGCGCCGCCTGGAGCGACTCCGCGCTCCGCCCCTCCATGAGCGAGGTGGCCCAGAGGAACTGGAAGTTGTGGGCCACGTACATGCTGTAGATGGGCCGGTCGTGATGGGACGCCGCGTAGTCGGCGTCCGCGGCGATGGCGCGCCGGTTCGCCTCCGAGCCCTCCGCGTACCGTCCGGTCCGGATGTAGACATGGCTCGGCATGTGGACCAGGTGGCCGGCCCCGGGGACGAGCGTCTTGAGCCGCTCGGCCGACGCCAGCGCCTGCTCCGGATGCGGCGACGCCTCGACGGCGTGGATGAAGTAGTGGTTGGCGCCCGGATGGTCGGGATGCGCGCGCAGCACGCGCTCCAGGGTGGGGACGATCTCCTCCGTGCCCGGCTGCGGCTTGCCCTCCGGCGTCCACAGGTCCCAGGGCCGGAGGTCCATCATCGACTCGGCGAAGAGCGTCGCCACGTCGGGGTCCGACGGGAACCAGCGGGACACCCGGCGCATGGAGTTGGCGTAGGCCGTGTCCAGCGCGCGCTGCTTCTCCGGATCGGTCGGGGGAGGATGCGCGTACCGGCGGGCGAGCGCGGCGATGAGTGCCCGCTCCACCGGGCTCGCGCCGCGCGCCAGCGCCTGGGCCTTCTGGAGCAGCTGCCAGGCGGCCTCCGCACGCTCGGGCAGCGCGGGCAGGTTGATGTTCGGCCCGAGGGTGAGGGCAGCGCCCCAGAAGCAGATGCCGCAGCTCGGGTCGATCCGCGCCGCCTCCTGGAAGGCCGCCTGCGCCTCCTCGTGGTTGAAGGCGTAGACCAGCCGGAGACCCTGGTCGAAGTAGGCCCGCGCCTCCTCGGACTTGCTGGAGATGCGTCGATGGTAGTCGCCGAGGTTGTCGAGGAGCTGGGGCGCGCCGGGCGCCGCCGCCGGCTCGCCGAGCGATGCCAGGCAGGTGACGAGCAGGACGTGAACCCCGGTCATGGCCACCCCCTCCCGGGAGGCTCGTTGGGGAAGGCTATGTCGCGGGGTCGAATGCGTCACGCCGCACCGCCCCGGGGGCCACCTCTCCGGACGCGGTCCCGGGCGCGCCGGTGCGTTACCCTCTCGTCCGTGCCCCGGCGTTTTCCGACGCTCCCCGGCGCGCTGCTGGCGGCGCTGCTCCTGGCCGGCTGCCAGCGCGGCCCGCAGCTGTGCATCTTCGACGGGACGACCATCGGCAGCACCCCGTTCCCGGTCGTTCCGCTCAACCCGGACGGCACCATCGCCAGCGACAGCCGCTACAGCTGGCAGGAGTTCACCTGGCCCACCGATCCGGCCCTGGACACGGTGGAAGCGACGGACGGGGGCTGGGTGTTCCGGGGAAGGGCCGGCGGACAGCCCTGGACGTTCCGGGGAGCCTTCTCCGGCGAGGGCGGCGCCTTCGTCCGGACCGCCGAGACCGGCTCGGCGCCGAGGATCGACGTCGACGGGAAGAACGGCCGGCCGGTGCTGCTCCGCTACCGCGTCCGCCCCTGCTGGGAGTTCCTCGGGAGCGCGAGCGGCGTTCGCACCTGCGTGCGCTGGGGCAAGGAGCTCAACGCCCGCACCAGGCTCAACTGCATCCTCTAGCGCTCGAAGGGCCGCTCGAGCGGGCGGCCGCAGACCAGGTCCCCCAGGACCTCGAGCAGCACCCGCACCCCGGCCTGGAGGTCGGCGATGGGGATGCGCTCGTCGGCGGCGTGGCCCGGGTAGGGCGCGCCCGGGAACCACATCCCGAAGGCGATGGTGCGCGGGAAGCGCTTGGCGTAGGTGCCTCCGGCGGACACCACCGGCTCGGCGGGCTTGCCCATCGCCCGGGAGTACGCTGCCAGGAGCCGGCGGACCAGGCGGCCCTGGGCGTCGAAGACGAGCGGCTTGTCCTCGTAGTAGCCACCGGACACGACCAGCGCCGCGCCGGTGCGCTCGTCGAAGGCCCGCACCTGTTCCTCGACGTGCGTGCGGAGCGAGGGCCCCCAGAGCGAGGGAGGCGCACGCACGTTGATGGCCAGGGTCAGCCGCCCGTCGGCCTCGGCCTTCACCGTGGCGATGTTGGTGTCGAAGCCCTCCCACGGCGGAGGCTCGGGCCGGAAGCCGAGCCCCGTCCCTTCCAGGTCGCGCCCGGCCAGGAGCGCGAAGGCGAGCAGGTCCGCCGCTCCCGACGGAGGAAGCAGCCCGTCCACGGCAGAGGCCAGCGCCACCAGCGCATTGCGGCCCTGGCGCAGCGCCACCCCGGCATGCGCCGACTTCCCGAACACGGTCAGCGTCCTCCGGGGCCCTTCGCCGGTGACCTCCAGACGTGTCCCGGAAGGCAGGGTTCGCGCCCGGACCTTGGAGAGGAACGGCTCCCAGTCCGGAGCTCCCTCCACCCAGACGAGGGACAGCGCGGCGCGGTCCGGGACGATGGAGGTGGCCAGACCCGCCTCGAGCGCGGTCACCTCGAAGGGCCCGGACCCCGCTCCGGCGCGCCGGAGGGGCGTGGAGACGAGCACCTCGTGCCAGGCCTTCTCCCCCACCACCACCGGAAAGGTGTTGTCGAGGACCAGGCTGAAGCCGGGCGGGTCGTGCCTGGCCAGGTACTCGGTGGCGTCGAGGGCCTTGCTCTCCTCGCTGGTGCCCACCAGGAGCCGCACGGTGGAGGTGCGGGGAAGCCCCGAAGCCCTGAGCGTGGCCATGGCCAGGAGCGCCTGCACCACCGGTCCCTTGTCGTCGGCCGCGCCGCGACCCCAGACCTCCCCGTCGCGCACTTCCCCGGAGAAGGGAGGCACCGACCACTCGCGCCCGTCCGCCGGCTGGACGTCCCCGTGCACGATGAGCCCGAGCACCGGTGCGTCCCTGGGCCCGGGCAGCTCCACCTCGACGAAGCTCTCCTGGTCGCGGACGTCGAGCCCGAGCGCCGTCGCCGCGCCGGTGAGCCACGCCCGCTGCTCGGCGAAGGCCGCGGCGTGCTTGTCCACCGTGTCGTAGCGCAGGAGCTGGGAGAGCAGCGGCACCAGCCGGTCCTGGTACCGGGCCTGGTAGGTGCTCCGGAGCTTCGCCCCGGGGGTCGCGGCGAGGAGAACGAGCAATGCGGGAGCGGCCGTCATGGGGGGGGCCACCTTTCTCACGTCGCCCCG
>DASPUU010000324.1:0-44086 GCA_035622755.1 Myxococcaceae bacterium | reverse complement strand
TTCCAGTGAGCGAGCTCCCCGAGCTCCCGCCGCCGCAGGGACCCGATCCGGTGGACGAGGATCCGGCGCGCGTCTCCGGTGTGGAGGACGACCGCCTGCGGCTTCTCTTCACCTGCGTCCACCCCGCGCTCGCCCAGCCCGCGCAGGTCGGCCTGGCGCTGCGGACGCTGGCCGGGCTGTCCACCCGGGAGATCGCCCGGGCCTTCCTGGAGCCCGAGGTCACGACGGCCCAGCGGCTGGTGCGTGCGAAGCGGAAGATCCGCGAGGCACGCATCCCCTACGAGGTGCCCCGCCCGGAGGTCTTCCCGGAGCGGCTGGATGCCGTCCTGGCGGTGGTCTACCTGGTCTTCAACGAAGGCTACGCCTCCACCGAGCACCCGGGCCTGCTCCGCCCCGACCTGTGCGCGGAAGCGATCCGGCTCGGGCGGTTGCTGGTCGAGCTTCTCCCCGGCGAGCCCGAGGTCCGCGCCCTCCTGGCGCTCATGCTGCTCCACGATGCGCGGCGGGCGGGCCGGCTCGGACCCGACGGAGCGCTCGTCCCGCTCGAGGAGCAGGACCGCCGCCGCTGGGACCGGAGCGCCATCGCCGAGGGCACGGCGCTCCTCGACGCAGCGGTCGAGCAGCGCCGCCCCGGCCCCTACCAGGTCCAGGCCGCCATCGCCGCGCTCCACGCCCGCGCCGACCGCGCGGAGAACACCGACTGGCGGCAGATCGCCGGGCTCTACGGGGCCCTCCTCCGCATGGCGCCCACGCCGGTGGTCGAGCTCAATGCGGCGGTGGCGCTGGCCATGGCCGAGGGCCCGGAGGCGGGCCTCGGCTGGATGGACCGCCTCGCCAGGCGCGATGCCCTCGCCGGCTACCACCTCCTGCCCGCGGCCCGCGCCGACCTGCTCCGGCGCGCCGGACGCGCCGATGAGGCCCGCGCCGCCTACCGCGAGGCGCTGGCCCTGGTGCGCAACCCGGCCGAGCGCGCCTACCTGGAACGGAGGATGGCCGAGCTCGACCGGCCCGGGTCGCCGGCCGACGGCTGAGGCCCGGCGGGCCGGACGGCGAGCCGGGCGGGCGGCTACGCTCGGGAGCCGCCTTGGCTCAGGAGCCGCCCTCGCCGCCCCGTCTCCCCCGGACCACCCGCGCGTGGTGGATGCGCGGGCTCCTGTGGTGGCTCGCCTGCCTGATTGTCCTGGTCGTGGTGGTTCGCGAGTGCACCTGAGGCCCAGGGGGAGGCCCCCCTGGTCTCGCTAGACCACCGAGGCGGGATAGCCGCCGGCCGACTCCACCGCCTGGACCACCGCCTCTCGCCACGGCACCGGCGCGTAGGGGCGAAAGGCGGTGAGCGGCGAGATGAGCTCCAGCCGCGCCTCGAGCGCCGACCCCGCAAGGCTCGCGCAGAGCGCCGCCCGGGCCCGGTCCACGCCGCGCGCGTGCGCCTCCACCGCGTAGGCCTCGGTCATCGCCGCGCGCACGGGCTCGAGCGAGGCGGCGCGCGTCCTGGTCACCATCGAGTCCACGGCGTAGGCATCCATGACCACGTCGGCCACGGCGGCCATCACCTCCTGGTGCTTCTCCTGCTCGGTGCCGAAGGCCTCCACCGCCGTCCGGAGCGCGACCAGGGCCAGCCACTTGAGACCCTCCGCCACCCGGGCGGCCCCGGAGAGGGCGTCCCGGCCCGCCGGCGCCGGGCCGGCCGCCGCCCGGAGCGCCCGCTCCACCGCCTCTCCCTGGGCGAGCAGCGGGAGGGAGCCCTTCGCCGCCCGCTTGAGCAGCATCCCGGTGACCAGCATCCTGTTGATCTCGTTCGTCCCCTCGAAGATGCGGTTGATGCGGGCGTCGCGGTAGGCCCGCTCCACCGGGTAGTCCTCGATGAACCCCGCGCCGCCGTGGATCTGCACGGCGTCGTCCACCACTCGCCCGATGCCCTCGCTCCCCGCCACCTTGAGGATCGACGCCTCCACGGCGAACTCCTCCATGGCGGCGATGGTCTTGGCGTCGTAGTCGGCCGCGGCCCGGTCCTCGCGGGCCAGCAGGGCGTCGATCAACCCCGAGGTCCGGTAGCACATCGACTCCACGGCGTAGATCGTCCCGGCCATCCGGGCGAACTTCTCCCGCAGGAGCGGGAACTTCCCCACCGGGGTGCCGAACTGCCGGCGCTCGGAGGCGAAGCGCACCGCGTTCTCCAACTGCTGCTTCATCCCCCCGAGCACCGCCGCCCCGAGCTTCAGACGTCCGAGGTTGAGAATGTTGAAGGCGATCTTGTGGCCCTTGCCGATTTCCCCGAGCACGTTCTCCACCGGGATGCGGGCGTCCTCGAAGAAGAGCGGACAGGTGGACGAGCCACGGATGCCCATCTTGTGCTCCTCCGGTCCCACGGTGAAGCCGGGAGCTCCGCGCTCGACCACGAATCCGGTGAACTTCTCGCCGTCCACCTTGGCGAAGACGACGAACACGTCGGCGAAGGCGGCGTTGGTGATGTAGAGCTTGCTCCCATCGAGGATCCAGGACTTGCCGTCGCCGGACCGCACCGCGCGGGTCTTCGCCCCGAGCGCGTCAGAGCCGCTTCCTTGCTCGGTCAGGGCATAGGCGGCGATCTTCTCCCCGCTGGCCAGGCCCGGCAGCCACCGGCGCTTCTGCGGCTCGGTCCCGAACCAGGCGATGGGGAGCGTCCCGATGCCGGTGTGGGCGCTGAAGGTGACGCTCCAGCTCCCGTTCGCGCCGTTGGCCTCGGCGACGAGCATGGAGGCCGTCTTCTCCGCCCCGAGCCCGCCGTAGGCCTCGGGAAGGTCGAGGCCGAGCAGGCCGAGCTCCCCGGCCTGGCGAAGCAGGCTGCGCAGGAGGGCGTTGTCCTTGGCCTCGATGGCCCCGGCGCGCGGGAGAACCTGGTCGCGGCAGAATTGCAGCGCCGTCTTGAAGTAGAGCCGCTGCTCCTCGCTCAGCGATTCGGGCGCCACGGTGCGGCGCTCACCGACCTCCTCGAGCAGGAATCCTCCCCCCCGGGGCTCGGGGAGCGGCCGGGGGGGCTCGCGCAGGGCAGCCATTCCTCGCACCTCCGGATGGTTCCGAAGAACTTGATTCCGAAATCACCGTGCTCTTACCCCGGGAGCCGCACGGGGCGCCAGCCGGCCGGGCGGGGGTAGACCAGGCACAGCACCTGGAAGAGGGGCTCGCGGGGTCCGGCCCAGGCCGCCGCGAGCAACGCCGCCGTCTCGCGCACCTCCGTTCCGTAGGACGGGACGACGCACAGCGCATCCGCCTCGGCGAACCGGCCCTTCAGCCGGACCAGGCCGGTGCGGGCGAGGGCGACGTCGAGCTGCCCCCCGCGGCGGGGAACGGTGGGGCCGTTGGCGTCCCCGCCGGGAAGCTTGCCCACGTTGCTCACCAGCTCGAGCCCGTCCTGCCGCTGGACGATGCGCAGCGCTCCGGGCTTCGGCTCGTGGAGCCAGGCATCGAAGGCCGGCGCATCGCGGAGGCGGAGCCGGAAGGCCACCGTCCCGCCCGGGTGGAGCAGCCAGGTCTCAGCGCCCGTGTCGTCCAGGGCGGCGAGCAGCGGGGCGAGCTGGGCCAGGTACGTCTCGCCATCGGGCACGAGGAGGACGGGACGCCGGGCCACCCGGGCGAGCACACCCTTCAGCCCCTCGTCCGAGTCCACCGGAAACGACGCCCCGAGCAACCGGACCTGCACTCCGGCGAGCATGACTCGCACCGCGGCGGGGGGCGGGGCGTCCCCCCAGACCGGTGCCGGCTCGACGCGGAAGGCGGCCTCGCGGTCGCCAGGCGGATCCGCCGAGGTCGCCCGGAGCGGCGCGAGCGGAGCGGGCGCAAGCGACTTGAGTGGGGGGGGCTCCTCCCGCCGGCACCCCGCATCGAGGACCAGGAGCAACCCCGAGACGAGAGTTGGCAGCGCGCGCATCCGGGCCCTGGACTCTAGCCGTTCCACTGGAAGCGGAACGGTGAGGCCCCTCATTCCTCCGTCTTGTCAGGGCCATGACCGCCCGGGTCGGATCTTCCGTGCAGAGCCGTACCGGGCGGCCGGGCGGGCCGTGCCCTGCGTGCTAGGCTCTGGGCTGTCGCTCTTCCTCCCCGGCGAGCGAGCACCATGCAGGAAGGCTCTCTCCGGTTCGGCCGCTACCAGCTGCTCGAGCGCCTTGCCGTCGGCGGGATGGCGGAGCTGTATCGCGCGCGCTCGGTGGCGGCGGCCGGCGTCTCCAAGGCGGTGGTGGTGAAGAAGATCCTCCCCGCCTTCGCCGGCCAGCGCGACTTCATCGAGATGTTCGTCAACGAGGCGCGCATCGCCGTCTCCCTGAGCCACGGCAACATCGCCCAGGTCTTCGACTTCGGCGAGGTGGACGGCGACTACTACCTGGCCATGGAGTACGTGCGCGGCCAGCCGCTGTCCCGGGTCATCCGGCGCGCCCAGGCGCTCGGGCTGCCCTGGATCCCGGAGGAGTACGCGGTGTTCATCGCGCTGGAGATGAGCAAGGGGCTCCACTACGCGCACACGCGGACGGACGACGCCCACCATCCCCTGAACATCGTCCACCGCGACGTCTCGCCGCAGAACGTCATCATCGGCTACGAGGGGGAGGTGAAGCTGGTCGACTTCGGCATCGCCCGGGCGCGCGGGGCCAGCGACTCGGGGCTGCGCGAGGGCGCGGTGAAGGGGAAGTACCCCTACTTCTCGCCGGAGGTGGTCGAGGGGGCCGAGGTCGACCTGCGCGCGGATGTCTACGCCACCGGCGTGGTCCTCTATCAGATGTGCTGCGGCCGCCTCCCCCACGAGGGGAAGATGGTGCAGGCAATGCAGAGCATCGTGGCCGGGCGGTTCCCCCCGCCGCGGACGGTGAACCCGGCGCTGGCGCCGGAGCTGGAGCACATCATCCTCACCGCCATGGCGCATGGGCCTGCGGATCGCTACCCGAGCTCGGAGGCCCTGGGGGCGGCGCTCTCCGAGCACCTCCACCGGAGCGGTGCGCGGCTCACGCCCCGGGCGCTCGGCGAGCTGATGACCTTCTTCTTCGAGCCCGAGCTGCTCGCCGAGGGAGTCGACCTCAAGCCCGCGCGATCGGTCATCGAGCGGGTCCCCGCCTGGCGCCGCGGCGCGCGTTCCCCGCCGCCGCACGCCGAGCCGACAGAGGAGGGCCCCCCGCCCCGAGGCCCGGAGGCGGAGGCCGGCGTTCCGCGCGCTCGGGAGCGGGGACGCCGTGGCCGGGCGCTGGCAGCCCTATTCCCGCTGGCCGTCCTCGGCGTCGGCTCGTCGGCGGCGGTCATCGCCCACCGGCCGTCCACCTTCACCCTGGCCGTGGAGAGCGACCCGGCCGGCGGCACCGTGGAGGTGGACGGGCGCGCGCTGGGCGGGAGCACCCCGCTCACGGTGACCGACCTCGACGCGGCGAGCCCACACCATCTCACCGTGCGCCACCCGGGGCATCCGGACTGGTCGGCCAGCGTCTCGGGGCTCCCCGGGGAGGTCCGGGCGGTGACCGCCCAGCTGCTCCCCGAGGGGGTCCCGGGAGCCTCACCGACCCCGCGCTGACCGCCCCCGGGGCCCGCCGATGTGCCTGAAAACAGGCCCTGGCCTGCGGTGGCCCCGCCTTCGCAATGAACCCCTGGCGTCATGGCCTTCGAGGACGCCGCCCGCGACCTTCGCAGCCTCGCCCCCGACCCCCGGGACGAGGCGGCGCGCCGGCGGGGCTACGTGCTGGTGGTGGACGACGAGCCGCTCATCGGCGCCTCCGCCCGGCGCCTGCTCTCGCGCGAGCACGACGTGATGGTGGTGCAGAGCGGCGAGGCAGCGCTCGCCGCGGTCGACTCGCCGCGTGCCTTCGACGTCATCCTCTGCGACCTGATGATGCCGGCGATGACGGGGATGGACCTCCACCAGGTGCTGGCCGCCCGGCGCCCCGAGCTCGTCGAGCGCATGGTGTTCATCACCGGCGGGGCATTCACCGCGGCGGCCGAGGCCTTCCTCGACCGCGCCGGCATCCGGCGCATGGACAAGCCGTTCGACCCGCGCGCGCTCCAGGACGTGGTGCGAGCGCTGGTCGGCGACTGACCTCCCCGCCCGAGGGGCGTGGCGACGCCGCCGTGGATGGTGTAGGACACCGGACCCCGGCATGCCCGACCCTGCGCCGCTCCAGCTCGCCGTGGGCGAACGCGTCGTGTACCCGAACCAGGGCGTCTGTCGGGTGGTGAGCATCGAGACCAAGGAAGTCGCAGGCCAGCGCCTCAACTTCGTCACCCTCCGCCGCGAGGAGGACGGGGCGGTGGTCATGGTGCCCGAGTCCAAGGTCCAGAGCATCGGCGTGCGCAAGGTGGCCGGACGCTCCGAGGCGGAGCGGGTCGTCGCCTTCCTCCGCTCCGACAGCGACCGCGCCACCCTCGACTGGAAGCAGCGCGCCAGGACCAACGTGGAGCGGATGAGCCAGGGGGGCATCCTCGGGCTGGCCGAGGTGGTGAAGGGCCTGGCGGTGCTCTCCGAGCTCCGGCCGCTGCCCACCAAGGAGCGCGAGCTCTACGACAACGCCCGGCATCTCCTGGTGGCCGAGCTGGCCGCCGCCCTGGACGGCACGCCCTGCGACGCCGAGGACACCTTCGACCTGGTGCTCTTCCCGCCCGGGCGCGAGCGCCCGAAGCGGACGGTGGAGGAGTTCGCCCGGCCTCCGGAGGAGGCCGACCTCGAGGCCATCGGGGACGACCTGCTCGACCTCGAGGGAGAGCTCGAGCCCCAGACCGAGGAGGGCGGCGAGGAACCGGAGGAAGAGGAGGCCCCGACGCCGGCCGCCCGCCCGGCGCCCCGGGCGAAGAAGGCCCCGGCCAAGGGCCGCCCGCATCCCAAGTCGAAGGGGCGGCCCAAGCCTGCAGCCAAGGTCCGCCACCCGGTGAAGAAGAAAGCGAAGGGAGCGAAGAAGCGGTGATCCGGGTCGTCACCTTCGAGCCGCAGGATCCCAAGGTCGTCGAGCGGCTCTGTCGCCTCCTCTACCAGGCCTTCGGCGTGGGATGCGACCACGCCGGCGAGATGCCGCTGCCGGAAGGGCACCCCCCGTTCGACGCCGAGGCGCTCGCCCGCGCCGCGCCTTCCCCGCGCGTCTACACCGACGATCGCCTGCTCTACCTCACCACGCGGCCGCTCCGGGAGCGCTCGCTCGTCTCCGGCACCGCGCCCACCCAGGGCTTCGCCGAGTACGGGGGGCGGCGGGCGCTCGTCTCCACGGCCGGGATCAAGGACCTGGAGGCATCGCTCAAGCTCGTCGCCCGACACGCGATGCACCAGCTCGGCCACTGCTGGGATCTCCACCATTGCCTCGACCCGCGATGCGCCATGTACCCTCCCTGGACGCCGTCCTTCGCTGCCGGCGACGCGGTGTTCGACACCTTCTGCCGCGAGAAGAGCGAGCAGAAGATCCGCCTTGCCAAGTCCTGAGCCGCCCTTCCCGCGCCTCCGGGCGGCCCTGGGCGCGGGTTTCCTCGCCACGGCGCTGCTCGCCCTCGGGTTCCAGCTCTGGCTGCCGCGGGTGCTCCCCACGCGGGCCGACGACCAGGCGGTGGCCGACGTCCTCGCCCGCGAGTCCCGGCCAGGGGACGTCGTCCTCCTGCATCCCTGGTGGACGGAGCGCGCCCGCCTCTTCGTCCCGCCCGGGCTTCCGGTCATCGGCTACCTCGGCGACGAGGGCGACGCGCTGCTCGAGCACCCTCGCATCTGGGTCCTCGCTCAGCCCCGGCTCCCGCGCACGGCGGAATCCGAGTTCGCCCGGGCCTTCCTTCCCGGCCGGACGCCGCTCGACGCCTCCCGCGCCCTGGGATCCTACACCCTCCAGCTCTACCGGAACGGCCGGGCGCGCTCGGTTCGCTTCTCCGCCGCCGAGGCGATGGAGACCGCCTCGGCGGTGGTCGACCTCCCCGGGCAGGGACGCCTCGGCTGCCCCCGCGAGGGCTCGGCCTTCCGCTGCCCCGGTGGAGCGCGCGTCGAGACGAGCTGGCACGAGGTCCTCTATCAACCCGCCCGCTGCCTGTTCGTCGCCCCGCCGGGCGGCACCGGCACCGTGGAGATCACCTTCGAGGGAGTCCCTCCGGCGGACGTCCTCCGCTTCGAGGCGGCCATCGTCTGGGAGCACGCCTGGAAGCACACCGACAATCTCACGCCGCTGAACGCGCAGCTCCTCGATGCGGACACCGGCACGCCCCTGGCCTCCCTCGTCGTCCGGCCGGGGACGGAGGGCTTCGTCGCCGCCGAGGCAAAGGCCGGATCCCGCCGCCTCCGGCTCCGGGTGCAGTCCGACCGGGCCGACGAGCGCGAGACCTGCCTGCGCCTCCGGGCCCTGCAGACCCTGGAGGGCGCCCGGTGAGCCGCGCACCGGACCGGACCGACCGCCGCATCGCGCTCGGCCTGTTCCTCGGCAGCTTCGCCCTGCTCTGGGCGACGGAGGCCGCGGTGGGCTTCGTCCGGGACGAGAGCGTCTACTTCGCCGCCGGGGAGCAGGTGGTGCGCTGGCTGCGGCTCCTCGTCCAGATGCCGGGGCGGGCGATGAGCGATTCCGTCACCACCCAGGCCTTCGACTTCAACCACGAGCACCCGCTGGGCATGAAGCTGCTCTTCGGCCTGTCCTGGCAGCTCTTCCATCAGGGGCTGGGGTGGCTCCGTCCGGCGACGGCCTTTCGCCTCCCGGCCTTCGCCCTGGCGGCAACCATCCCGGCCGTCCTCCATGCCTGGGGAGCGGTCCTCTTCGGACGGCGCGCCGGGCTGTTCGCGGCGCTCTGCTTCCTCGCCGTTCCCCGCCACTTCTTTCACGCCCACCTCGCCTGCTTCGACATGCCGGTGGCGGCCCTGTGGCTCCTGGTGGTCTACGCCTTCTGGCGGGCGGAGACCGACCCCGGCTGGTGGCTCTGGACCGGGCTCCTCTTCGGGGCGGCCCTGGCCACCAAGCACAATGCGCTCTTCCTTCCGTTGGTCCTCCTGCCCTTCGCGCTGGTGCGGGCGGTCCGGGCGTGCGCCGGCAAGCCGGCGGCCCGGGCGCTGCTCGAGCAGCTGGGGCTCGTCCTGGTCGGTGGGGCCGCGCTCCTCGGCATCCTCGCCCTGCTCCTCACCCCGGCGGGTCTCTTGCGCGGCTGGGAGCTTCTCAGCCCCCCCACCGCGGTCATCGTCTTGGTCGCCGCGGCCCTCTGCCTGCTCGGCGTGCGGCTCCACGCTCGGGACGGCGCCACCTTCCGAGCCGTAGCGCCGCTCCTGGCGATGGCGCTGGTCGGCCCGGCCGTGCTCTACGTCGTCTGGCCGTGGCTCTGGTACCACCCGGTGGACCGGTTCCGGGCCTACCTCGAATTCCACGCCACCCACGTTCACTACGCCTGGATGTACCTCGGGCGGGTCCTGCGCGAACCGCCCTTCCCCGTGTTCTACGTCCTGGTGGTCACCGCACTGACCCTCCCCGTCTCGGTGCTGGCACCGATGGGCACCGGGCTCCTCTCGGTGGGGGTGCGTGCGGTGACGGCCGGCCTGCCTCGCCTCCCCGGGCGCTCGTGCGGGGCGAGCGCCTCCGAGCTGCTGGTGGGCATCAACGCCCTGGCCTCCATCGTTCTCATCTCGCTCCCGGACGTGCCCCATTTCGGCGGCGTGAAGCACTGGCTCCCCTCGATGCCCTTCCTCGCGCTCCTCGCCGGATCCCAGGTGCAGCTGGCCGGTGACGCCCTCGGGGCCTGGCTCGCCAGGCGGCACCCCGGGTTGCCCGCCGCCGCCGTCACCCCGGCCCTGGGCGCCCTCCTGCTCCTTCCGGCCGCCACGCTCACCGCCCACGTCCACCCCTACGGCACGAGCGCCTACGGGGAGCTGGCCGGCGGGGTTCCGGGGGCGGCCTCGCTCGGGATGCAGCGCCAGTACTGGAGCAACAACGTGACCGGCGTCCTCGGCTGGATCAACCTCCACGCGCCGCGGGGGGCGCGGGTCTGGCTCCACGAGGTGCACGGGCTCTCCTTCCGGGACTACCAGCAGAATGGAATGCTCCGCGCCGACCTCCGCCCGGCGGGCGGACCGGGCGACGCGGACGTCGCTGCGGTGCAGTACCATCAGGAGTTCCGGGAGCAGGAGGTGGCCGTCTGGCAGGCCTTCGGCACCACACGGCCTGTGGCTGGGCTGTACATCGATGAGACGCCGCAGGTGGTCGTCTACCGACGCCCCTGACCCCTGCCGGCGCCGCTCGTGCCGAAGAGGGGAGCGCCTTTCCATGTCCAGAGCGTCCGTGTTGGGAATCGGCGCCGCCGTGCTCGTCGGCGCCTGCAGCAAGCCGCCGGCGGCGGCGCCGCACAGAATGGAGATTCGCCGGGTGACGGGCAACACGGTGCAGTTCGTCCCGGCGCCGGACCAGCTTCCCTACTGTCTCATCTACACGCAGTCGGACAAGGGGGTGACCCGGCAGCTGACCTTGACCCGGGGAAACACCTCGGTGCCTTGTCCGGCCGGGGAGCCGGTGCTGGGGCTCCGCTTCCGCATCCCAGTGGAGGAGGGCCGCGTCCGGGTGCAGGTGCTCTTCTCCGACCAGCGGCTGGAGGCCGTCCAGGTGGCGGCGCAGGTGGTGGACATGGTCAAGCCCACCTTCAACCCGATGGACCTCCGGCTGCCGGGACACGTCATCCTCGAGACGCTGGAGTTCGTTCCCGGCGAAGAGATCTCTCCGGTCGTCGGCGAGGTGGTGCCGCCGCCGGCGGGGGACGGCGGCGCATCCACCGTCCCACGCTGAGCCCCCTCGGGCTCACGCCTCCGGGAGCCGCGTCCACACCGCCTTCGTCTCGAGGTAGTTCTCCAGGGCGTGGTGCGAGAGGTCTCGCCCCCAGCCGGACTCCTTCACGCCTCCGAAGGGCGCCGCGTCGTCGAACTCGTTGAAGCAGTTGATCCACACCACGCCGCTCCTCAGCCGGCGGGCCAGGGCGTGCGCGCGGGCCACGTCCTGCGTCCAGATGGCCGCCCCGAGCCCGTAGCGCGTCCCGTTGGCGACGGCCAGCGCCTCGGCCACGTCAGTCACCCGCAGGCAGGCCAGGACCGGCCCGAAGATCTCTTCCTGGGCGATGCGCATTCCGGGCCGGACGTCGGCGAACACGGTCGGCCGGACGAAGTTCCCCCGCGCCTTCGGACCCTCGACATCCCGCTCACCTCCGGCGACGAGCCGGGCGCCCTCCGCTTTCCCGGAGGCGACGTAGCCGAGGATGGTCTCCACCTGGCGGCCGGAGATCTGCGCTCCCATCTGCGTCTCCGGGTCGAGCGGGTCGCCGACCCGCATCCGGCGGGCGCGCTCGGCCAGCTCGGTGACGAACGCGTCGTAGGCGCCGGCCTGGACCAGCACCCGAGAGCCGGCGCTGCACACCTCGCCCTTGTTGCCGAAGATGCCCCAGAAGCAGGCGTCGGCGGCGGCGCGGAGGTCGGCATCGGCGAGGACGACCTGGGGGCTCTTGCCGCCGAGCTCGAGCGAGAGGCGCTTGAGGTTGGTGTCCGCCGAGGCGTGGAGCAGGCGCCGCGCGGTGCGCACCGAGCCGGTGAAGGCCACCTTGTCCACCCCTGGGTGGCGGGCGAGCGCCTCGCCGGCCGGGTCGCCGAGGCCGGGAAGGACGTTGACCACCCCCTCGGGGAAGCCGACCTCGCGCGCCAGCTCGCCGAGCTTCATGGCCGTCAGCGGCGTGAGCTCGGATGGCTTGAGCACGACGGTGCATCCGGCGGCGAGGGCCGGCCCGAGCTTCCAGCAGGCGAGGCTGGTCGGATAGTTCCAGGGAACGATGACCGCCACCACGCCCACCGGCTCCCGGAGGACCAGGGTCTGGAACGGCCCGTCGACCGGAACCACCTCTCCGAGGATCTTGTTCGCCCATTCCCCGGCGTAGGCCAGGGTGGCCGCACCGGGCGCCACGTCGCCGCTCAGCGCCTCCTTGAACGTCTTGCCGTTGTTCAGGGACTCGACGAGCGCGAACTCCTCCCTCCGGTCCCAGAGGGCGTCGGCCAGCGCGCGCAGGGTGCGCCCGCGCGAGGTGGCGCCGAGGCGCGGCCAGGGGCCGTCGTCGAATGCGCGGCGGGCCGCCTGCACTGCCCGGTCGGCGTCGCGAGCGCCGGCGGCCGGAGCATCGGGGAGCCGCTCGCCGGTGGCCGGGTTGGTCAGGGAGAGCACGCCTCCCTCCTCCGGCGGCACCGACCGGCCGCCGATGAGGAGCAGCGGTGCCGGCCAGCGGGGGGTCAATGTGCGCGGATCGGTCAAGGGGGACCCCGGAGGCGAGGTGCCGGGGATGGAACGCTGCACCGACGGTGTCCGTCAAGGCGCCGCCCCGGCGGGGCACGCCTGGAGACGATTCTTGCAAAGGATCCCCGGCGCATGGCCCTCTGGGCGAACACGTTGGCACGGTGGCGGCGCAGGATGCGCTACCTCGGGGGCTATCTCGACTTCGACCGGTCCGGGAACCGGATCCGCCGCCGCACCGACTTCTCCCACTGTCCGCGCCCGGTCCTGCTCCTCTACGGGCTCCTGAGCACGCGGCGGAGCTGCCGCCTCCTCGAACGGCGGCTCCGGCACGACGGCTACGGGGTCTTCTCCATCGACCTGGGAGGCCTGGCCGGGGCCTTCAACACCCGAGGAATCGACCAGAGCGCCGAGCACGTCCGCGACAAGGTGGAGCGCCTCTATGCGCGCTACCCGGGGATGGGGCCACTCTCCATCATCGGGCACAGCAAGGGCGGCCTCATCGGCCGTTATTACATCGCACGCCTCGGCGGCGACGCCCGGGTACGCACGCTGATCACCCTCGGCACCCCTCACCAGGGAACGCCCCGGGCCTACCTCGGCTGCGCCACCGTGGGCTGGTTGGCGCCGAGCGTCTGGCAGATGACGCCGCGCTCGTCCTTCCTCCGCCGGCTGAACCTCGGCCCCTGGCCGCCCGGGGTCCGTCTGGTCTCCCTCTACTCGCGGCGCGACGCCTGCACCCCCTACCCGTCGGGCATGGTCGACCTGCGACGGGCGGGGGATTTCGTCAACGTCGAGCTCGACGACCTGCGCCACCGCGACTTTCTCGTCGCCCGGTCCGCCTACCAGGTCGTCCGGAGCGAGCTGGCCGGCGCCGCCTTGCCCTGGCGCGCGCCCCTCGAGGCATGCTCGGCTCGGCCTCGACCGTGACCCGCTGGGACCGCCTCCTCGGCCAGAAGCCAGTTCCGCTGCGCGAGCACCTTCTCGACGAGGCGGCTCGACTCCTCCGGGCCGAGCTCGCCGCCTGGCCGCTGGCCGCGGGCGACGTCGACCCGGCCACGGGAAGTGGCTTCTCGGACCTCCTCTCGGGCCGGGTCCCGCGCCCACCGGGCGAGGTCTTCTCGGAAGCCCTCCGGCTGGCGCGGTGGGACCTCGAGCGCCGGACCGAGGCCGCCGACGACTACTTCCGCAACCGCCGCTACCTCGAGGCCGGAGTCTCCGAGGCCGACCGCCCGGCCCTTTTCCTGGTGACCCGGTGGGTCGTGGAGCAGCTGCTCGCGCTCGGCGAGGCCACCGAGGGCCGGCTGCGCCGCAGCGAGCTCTGCTCCATCCTCGACCGGCTCGCCCGGGCAGCGCCGCCCCCGAGCCCCGACCCTGGCCCGTCGGACTGCTAGCGGACGCGGGTGACGAGCACGCGCTCCTCGGTCAGCTCCTCCATGGCGGAGCGGAGCCCCTCCCGGCCGAGCCCGGAGCCCTTCACGCCACCGTAGGGCGCGTTGTCGCTGCGGTAGAGCGGCGCGTCGTTGACGATGACGCCGCCCACCTCGAGCCGGTGGAAGGCGGTGCGAACCTTGCCCAGGTCGCGGGTGAAGACGCCTGCCTGGAGCCCGTAGTCACCCTCGTTGACCGCCGCCAGACCGGCCTCCCAGCTGTCCACCGGCCAGAGAGCCACCACCGGGCCGAACACCTCCTCCCTGGCCACCCGGGCATCGGGCGGGACATCGGCGAGCACGGTGGGCGCCAGCAGACGCCCCTTCCGCTCGTGGCCGAGCAGGACCCTGGCTCCGCGGGCGACCGCCTCCTGCACCCAGGCGGTGATGCGCTCGGCGCTGGCGTCGTCGATGACCGGACCGAGCAGGGTGGTCTCGTCCGACGGGTCCCCGGGGTGGATCTGCCGGGACCGCGCCAGGAACGCCTCGCGGAAGGCGTCGTAGGCCGGCCGCTCGACGTAGATGCGCTGGACCTTGATGCACACCTGACCGGCGTAGGCGAAGGCCCCCACCGCGCAGCGCTCCACCGCCCAGGGGAGGTCGGCGTCGGCGGCGACCAGGGCCGCGGCGTTGCCCCCCAGCTCGAGCAGCACCCGACCGGCGGCCCTGGCCTTCAGCATCCACCCCACCCGGGCGCTTCCGGTGAAGGAGAGCACCCGCACCCGCGGCGAGGTCGCCAGGCGCTCGGCGACGGCGTCCTCGCAGGGAAGGACCTGCAGCGCGGCCGGATCGGCCCCCGCGTCGCGGGCCAGCTCGGCCAGCAGCAACTGTGGCCCGGGCGCCTGGGGGGGCGGCTTGACGATGATCGGAGCTCCCACGGCGAGCGCCGGCGCCACCTTGTGGGCCCCCAGGTTGAGCGGGAAGTTGAAGGGGACGATGCCCACCACTACTCCGGCGGGGAAGCGCCGCACCTCGCATTCCAGGCCCGCCGAGGCCGCATCGAGATCGACCGGAACCACGCCTCCACCGAACCGGGAGAGCTCCGCCGCGGCGAGGCGAAAGACCTCGGTGGCGCGCCGGACCTCCACCCGGGCGAGCGACCGCGGCTTGCCCGCCTGATGGCAGACGAGGTCCTCGAACTCCCCGGCCCGGGCAGTCAGCCCGGCCACGATTCCCTCGAGCACGGCGCGCCGCGCCCCGGTGCTCTGGGCCTGGAGCCGCGGACGAGCCTCGAAGGCGAACTCCAGGGCGGCGGCCGCCTGGGCCTCGCTCGCCTGCGCCGCACGAGCCACCAGCCGTCCGTCCCAGGGCGCCCGCACCTCCCGGGTGCGCTCGGTCTCCGCCCACTGGCCCGCGAGCCACAACCGGCTGCAATCCATGGCGCGATCCTCCTCGCCTTCCGGCCAGGAAGTGTACCCTCACTCCTCCCGATGGCGACCGCTCCCTCCTCCCGCAGCCTCAGGCGCCGCGCGCTGCTGCTCGGCTCGCTCTGGCTGGGGCTGCTCCTCCTCGGCGCGCTCTTCCGGGCCGCGCTGCTCCCCCTCGCCGGGGCGGCGCTCGTCGCCTACCTGGTCGCGCCACTGGTCCGGCGGCTGGAGCGGATGCAGGTCTCGGGGCGGACCTTGCCGCGCTGGTTGGCCATCCTGCTCATCTACGCCGCCTTCTTCGGGGTGGTGTACCTCTTCGTGGTGGCCATCGTGCCCCAGCTCTACCGGGAGCTGACCCGCATCAGCGGCAATGCCGTCGCCTACGCCCAGTCGCTCACGCCGGAGCGCATCCAGGAGATGGCCCAGGACACCGAGCAGTGGTTCGCCCAGCGGGGCATCCCGGTGGCGCTCTCCGAGCGGGCGCTGGAGGGGACCGAGGCCGAGGCGGACGCCACCGCCCGCCCGTCGTGGAGCGTCCAGGTCGACCTGGAACGGATGATCCGCAGCGCCGCCGCCCGCTTCTCCGGGGTGGTCCGCGACAACGTGGGCAACCTGGTGGAGGTGACCCGCTCGGTGGTGACCGGCGTGTTCACCGGCGTGTTCACCTTCTTCCTCATGCTCTTCCTCGCCGCCTACCTTTCCATCGACGCCCTCCGGGTCCGCCGCTACGCCTGGACGCTGGTGCCGCCGGAGTGGGCGCCCGACGTCCTCGGGCTGGTGGAGCGCATCGACCGCTCGCTGGCCGGCGTGGTGCGCGGCCAGGTCACCATCTGCCTGGTCAACGGCGCGCTGACGCTCATCGGCCTGGTCCTCTTCGGGGTGAAGTTCGCCTTCCTGCTGGCGACCGTCGCCACCCTGTTCAGCCTCATCCCCATCTTCGGCACCATCCTCAGCTCGGTCCCCATCGTCGCCGTGGGGCTGTCCCAGAGCTGGCGGACCGGGCTGGCGATGCTCCTGTGGATCATCGGCATCCACGCCCTGGAGGCGTACTTCCTCAACCCCAAGATCATGGGCAGCGCCGCGCGCATCCACCCCATCGTGGTGGTGCTGGCGCTGGTCGCGGGGGAGCGGACCTACGGGCTCCTGGGCGCGCTGATCGCCGTCCCGGCAGCTGCGGTTCTCGTCGCCGGCTTCGACTTCGTGCGGCAGCGGGCCCAGCCGGCGGGCTCCCCGCCGGCCTGAGCGACCCGCCGGCTCAGCGGTTCATCGAGCCGAGGAACTCGGCGTTCGACTTGGTGGGCCGCATGTGCTTGAGGACGAACTCCATCGCGTCGATGGGCGTGAAGGGATGAAGCACCTGGCGCAGGGCGGTCACCCGGACCAGGTCCTCGGGCTTGAGGAGGAGCTCCTCCTTGCGCGTCCCGGACTTGTTGATGTCCATGCAGGGAAAGATGCGCTTCTCCATCAGCTTCCGGTCGAGGACGATCTCCGAGTTCCCGGTGCCCTTGAACTCCTCGAAGATGACCTCGTCCATCCGGCTCCCGGTGTCGATGAGGGCCGTTCCGATGATGGTCAGGCTCCCTCCCTCCTCGATGTTCCGGGCCGCCCCGAAGAAGCGCTTCGGCTTGTGGAGGGCGTTGGAGTCGACGCCGCCGGAGAGGATCTTCCCCGAGGGGGGGACGACGGTGTTGTAGGCGCGCGCCAGCCGGGTGATGGAGTCGAGGAGGATGCACACGTCGTGCTTCTGCTCGACCAGGCGCTTCGCCTTGTCGATGACCATCTCCGCCACCTGGACGTGCCGGGTGGCGGGCTCGTCGAAGGTGGAGGAGACCACCTCGCCGCGCACGCTCCGCTCCATGTCCGTCACCTCCTCGGGCCGCTCGTCGACGAGCAGCACGATGAGGACGATGTCCGGATGGTTCTTGGCCACCGCGTGAGCGATGTTCTGGAGGAGCACCGTCTTGCCCGCCTTGGGCGGGGCGACGATGAGACAGCGCTGCCCGAGCCCGATGGGGGCGAAGAGGTCGATGATGCGGGTGGTCATCTCCGACCCGTCGTGCTCGAGCATCAGCTTCCGCGTCGGGTAGAGCGGGGTGAGGTTGTCGAAGAGGATGCGCTCCCGGGCCTCGGCGCTGGTCGGGTCGACGAAGTTGACCCGGTCCACCTTCTGCAGGGCGAAGAAGCGCTCTCCCTCGCGCGGCTGGCGGATGGGGCCGGTGATGGTGTCGCCGGGGCGGAGCGCGAAGCGCCGCACCTGGCTCGGGCTGACGTAGATGTCGTCCGGGCTGGGCTGGTAGTCGCTGTCGGCGCTGCGCAGGAAGCCGAATCCGTCGGAGAGGAGCTCGAGCACGCCCTCGGCGTGGACCTCGAACTTCTTGTCGGCGATGCCGGAGAGGAGGGCGAAGATCAGGTCCTGCTTCTTCAGCCCTTGGGTCCCTTCGATTCCGGCGTCGTGGGCCATCTTCGCCAGATCGGTGATCTTCATCCGCTTCAGGTCGTTGAGGCGGAGGGCCTGCATCGGCGAGCCGTCCGGTCCGACGGCCGAGACCACCGGGGGCGCCACCGGCCGCTCCTCGGCCACGGTGGCCGAGCCCTCGAAGGCGGCCAGGGCGGGCGAGCCGGCCGCCTCCGGGTCGTGAAGGTCATCGTCGCGGACTGGCCGGCTGACGGCGGTGAGCACCGGACGCAGGGGAGCCCCGTCCGACGGGTCCTCCGCGGCCGGGCCGGAGCGCCGCGCCTCCTCGTCCGGGCTCCGGCTGCGACGGCGCCGCGGGCGCTCGGCGGGAGGGGCTTCGGACGCGACCTCGGAGTCGGTGGGCTTCTCTTTGCTGATGCGCGCTTTGGGCATGACGGCGGTGGCGCCAGAGGGATCGACCCCGGGAGCGGGGGTGACCGGCTCGAGTGGCGGGCTGCGGGGACGGCGAACGGGTTGGAGTCCGGGGCGTTGGGAAGCCGCGAAGCGCTCCATACCCCGGTGCCGAACGACGTTATTGACGGGCTGCCGCCGTGTCAAGGCATCGTCGGGGCAAGCGCATGACACGACCCCACGTCGACATCGCCCGAGCAGCCGAGCGAGTGGCCCGCCTGCGCCAGGAGATCGCCCATCACGACCACCGGTACTACGTCCTCGACGACCCGGAGATCTCCGACGCCGAGTACGACGCCCTGATGCGCGAGCTGGCCGGTCTGGAGGCCGCCTTTCCCAGCCTGGCCACGGCGGACTCGCCCACGGCGCGAGTGGCCGGCGCGCCGGCGGAGCGCTTCCGCACCGTCGAGCACCGCCTTCCCATGCTCAGCCTGGCGAACTGCTTCGACGAGGCGGAGCTGGCCGAGTTCGACGAGCGCATCCGCCGGGTGCTCGGACCGGAGGACGTCCTCTACGACTGCGAGCCGAAGCTCGACGGCCTGGCGGTGGAGCTCGTCTACCGGGAGGGCGCCTTCCGCGAGGGCTCGACGCGTGGGGACGGCTTCGTCGGCGAGGACGTCACCGCCAATCTCAGGACCCAGAGGAGCGTCCCCCTCCAGCTCGGCGGCCGCCCGCCCCCCCGCCTCGAGGTCCGGGGCGAGGTCTTCCTGCGCAAGGCCGACTTCCGGCGCCTCAACGAGCGCCGGGAGCACGAGGGCGAACCGACCTTCGCCAACCCGCGCAACGCCGCCGCGGGCTCGCTCCGCCAGCTCGACCCTCGGGTCACCGCCTCCCGCAACCTCTCGCTCTTCATCTACGAGCTCGGAGCCTGGGA
This sequence comes from Myxococcaceae bacterium, assembly GCA_035622755.1. GTDB lineage: Bacteria > Myxococcota > Myxococcia > Myxococcales > Myxococcaceae > JADGRA01. Next base: position 25,352 of record DASPUU010000324.1, on the reverse strand, counting down.
CGGCCCGACCTTCGAGGGCCACGCCGCCAAGCTGGCCTGGCTCGCCTCGCTCGGCCTTCCGGTCAATCCCGAGAACCGCTCGGCGCGCGGGCTGGAGGCGGTGCTCGCCCACCACCGCGACCTGCTCGGCCGCCGCCACCAGCTCCCCTACGAGGTGGACGGGATGGTGGTGAAGGTGGACGGGGAGGACGCCCGTCTGCGGCTCGGCGCCGTCTCGCGAAGCCCTCGCTGGGCGGTGGCCTTCAAGTTTCCCCCCGAGGAGGCCCGCACCCGGATCCAGGCCATCGAGGTCAACGTGGGGCGGACCGGAGCGCTCACCCCGGTGGCGGTGCTCGACCCGGTGGCGGTGGGCGGGGTGACCGTCTCCCGGGCCACGCTCCACAACCCCGGGGAGCTGGAGCGCAAGGACGTCCGGGTGGGCGACCAGGTGTTCGTCCGCCGGGCGGGCGACGTCATCCCCGAGATCACCAAGGTGGTGACCTCGGTGCGCACCGGAGCCGAGCAGCCCTACGTCTTCCCGGACCACTGCCCGGTGTGCGGCTCGGCGGCGGTCCGGGACGAGGACGGCGCCATCCTCCGCTGCACCGGCCTGGCCTGCCCGGCCCAGCTCCAGGCCCGGCTGCGCCACTTCGCCAGCCGGGGCGGCCTGGACATCGAGGGGCTGGGCGAGAAGCTGTGCGAGCAGCTGGTGGAATCGGGGAGGGTCCGCCGTCCGGCCGACCTCTACCTCCTCACCCGCGAGCAGCTGGCCGAGCTGGAACGGATGGGGGAGAAGAGCGCTGCCAACATCGTCTCCGCCCTGGCCCAGGGCCGCCGGCCTCCGCTGCGCCGCTTCCTCTACGCGCTCGGCATCCGGCACGTGGGCGAGGCCACCGCCCGCACCCTGGCCGAGGCCTTTCCCGACGTCCGTTCGCTCTACCGGGCCACCGAGGAGGACCTGATGCGGGTCAAGGACGTGGGGCCGGAGATGGCCCGGGCCATCGCCGCCTTCTTCCACGATGCCAGGAACCGCGAGAACATCGAGGCGCTGCTCGAGGCCGGCATCCACCCCGAGCCCCCTCCTCCTCCCAGCCAGGGCTCGCTGTCCGGGAAGACGGTGGTGCTGACCGGCACCTTGCAGGCCATGACCCGGGAGGAGGCCCGGGAGGCCGTCGAGCGACGCGGCGGCAAGGTGTCGGGGAGCGTCTCCCGGAAGACGTCCCTGGTGGTGGCCGGCGCCGACTCGGGGACCAAGCTGAAGAAGGCCTCGGAGCTCGGAGTGCGGGTCATCGACGAGCAGGCCTTCCTGGACCTCCTCGGCCAAACGACGTAGGCCTGTTCCAGAGGGTCGATGGCTCCGCGGCGCATCCAGGTGCTCATCTCCGGCCGGGTCCAGGGCGTCTTCTTCCGCCAGACGGCGCTGGAGGAGGCGCTCCGACTGGGCCTGGGCGGCTGGGTGCGCAACCGCCTCGACGGGCGGGTGGAGGCGCACGCCGAGGGGCCGGCCGAGGCCGTGGCAGCGTTCCTCGACTTCTGCCGCCGCGGTCCGGAGCGGGCCCGGGTCGACGAGGTGCTCGTCGCCGAGCAGGTGCCGCGCGGCGAGACGATGTTCCGGGTGGAGACGAGCAGGTGAGCAGCCCCCTGTCGGAGACGCTCGGCATCCGAGCCGGATCGCGCATCGCCGTGATCGAGCCGCCTCCCGGCCTGGCCGAGGCGCTCGAGCCACTTCCCGAGGGCGTCGAGCGCCTGACCGAGGCCGAGACCGCGCTCGACCTCTTGCTCTTCTTCACCCACGACGCGCGGCACCTCGTGTCCCGGATGCCGGCGCTCGTCCGGGCCCTCTCCCTCTCCGGCCGCCTGTGGATCGCCTGGCGGCCGGGCACGGCGCCGCCGCTGGACGAGGTCCTCGTCCGCCAGGCGGGGCTCGAGCACGGGCTGGTGGACGACCGCCGCGCCGACGTCCTTCCGGGCTGGACGGGGCTGCGCCTTCGCTGGCGGTCGCGGCCCCGGGTGGAGCGGCCCTCGCCCCGGGCATGACCGGGCTTTACAGGCGGCCCGGGCTGTTCCATGTTGTCAATCTGAAAGGATTTGACTGCCCCCATCAGGGGTCTTGCCCGGCTCAGGGCCGGGGATCCTCGGGGCATGGACGTCCAGATTTTTTGACGGGTCGTTTTCCCGGGGTCCGGCGCATCTCGGCCCAGCACCCCGCCAGGGAAGCCAAACCGCACGCCGCAGGGCTGCCGCCGCACGTCCGCCAAGGCAGCCTCGGCGTTGCATTCGGGAGTTGAGACGCGCGTGACCAGACCGCCTCCAGGCTCGGCAGCCCTCGTGGCTCCGCACCCGTGCGGCGCGATCCGGCCGCGCACTCCCCTCGCACAGGCGCCGTCGTCGCTCACCGTCCCCCGTCCGGTGGGCCACGCCCGGCACCCTGTGCAGGCAGGGTCGACGCATGAGCAGCATCTTGGTGATCAACGCAGCGGGCCGCGAGACGAGGGTCGCGCTGGTCGAGAACGGCGACATCGCGGAGTTCTATCTCGAGCGTAAGAAGGACAAGGGGATCGTCGGCAACATCTACAAGGGGCGCGTGGTCCGCGTGCTCCCCGGGATGCAGGCCGCGTTTCTCGACGTCGGGCTGGACAAGGCCGCGTTCCTCTACGTCAGCGACGTGGTCTACGACCCGGATTTCGCCCGGTCACAGTTCGACCTGACCGAGGGGGAGCACGACGAGGAGGTCCCGGACGTCCCCGAGGGAGTGGACCTGGCGGCGGACTCCGGGGAGCCCGGCGCAGAGCCTGCCGGCGAACATGGCCCGGACGCCCAGCCGGACGCTGACCCCGACGCCGGTTCTGACGTGGCCGCGGACGCGGGCGCCGAGGGAGGTGCGCCGGTGGACGAGCGTCCTGCCCCGGCGCCCCTGGTCGAGGCCTCCTCTCCCGCGCCGGAGGCGGCGGCTTCCGGGCCTGGCCCGGTGCCCATCCCCGCGGCACAGCCGGCCACGGAGTCCGTCGTCACCGAGGCGCAGGCCTCCCCGGCGCCGGCGGAAGAGCCCGGGATGCGGGGGGAGCATCACGCTCCGCGCGACGAGCGCGGGCGGACGCGGGGCGAGCGGGACCGGAGCCGCGGGCGACTCCGGGAGGAGGAGAAGGTGCGCAGCCGGAAGCCGGCCCGCATCGAGGAGCTCCTCAAGGTCGGCCAGGAGGTGGTGGTCCAGATCTCCAAGGACCCCATCGGGAGCAAGGGCGCGCGCCTCACCTCGCACATCAGCATCCCCGGGCGTCACCTGGTGTTCATGCCCACCGTCGATCACGTGGGCATCAGCCGGCGGATCTCCAACGAGAAGGAGCGGCGGAGGCTCCGGGAGATCGTGGACCGGCTGCGACCGCCGGGGACGGGCTTCATCGTGCGCACGGTGGCGGAGAACGTCCCCCAGGCCAAGCTGGAGAGCGACATCCGGTTCCTGATCGAAATCTGGAACCAGGTGGTGCGGCGGAACGAGCGCCGCAACGGGCCGGGTCTCCTCCACCCGGACCTCGATCTCATCCTGCGCGCCACCCGGGACCTCTTCGCCCAGGACGTCGAGCAGCTGGTGGTCGACGACCGCGACGAGTACCAGCGCATCCTCTCCTTCGTCACCGCCCAGGACGCGGCCCTGGCCTCGCGGGTGGTCCTCCACGACAGCGAGGAGCCGGTCTTCGACGCCTACGGCATCGAACAGGAGCTGCAGCGGGCCGCCCAGCGCAAGGTCTGGCTGAAGAGCGGGGGCTACCTGATCTTCGATCAGGCCGAGGCGCTCACCGCCATCGACGTCAACTCCGGCCGCTACGTGGGCAAGAAGAGCCTCGAGGAGACGATCACCAAGATCAACGTCGAGGCGGCACGGGAGATCGTCTACCAGCTCCGCCTCCGGAACATCGGGGGCATCATCATCTGCGACTTCATCGACATGGAGAAGGCGCAAAACCGCGACAAGGTCTACAAGACGCTCCAGGAATCGCTCGGCCGGGACAAGGCGAAGACCAACGTCCTGCGCATCTCCGAGCTCGGCCTGGTGGAGATGACCCGGAAGCGGGTCCGCGAGTCCCTCGGCCGCGTCCTCCACGAGGACTGCGGCTACTGCGCCGGGCAGGGGTTCGTGAAGACGGTGACCACCGTGGTCTACGACATCTTCCGGGAGATCCGTCGCGAGGCCCCGAACGTTCGCGATCCGACGCTGGTGGTGAACTGCAACTCCGAGGTGGCCCGGGTGCTCCAGGGCGAGGAGCGCGAGGAGCTCCGCCACCTGATGGACCGCTTCAACAAGGCCATCCAGGTCCGCGCCCAGGGCGGCTACCACCGGGAGCAGTTCGACCTCTACGCGCGGACGGCGAGCGGCGAGGACCACCGCGTGGCGACTTCCAAGAGTGCGCTGCGCTACCAGGAGGGCCTGGGCTCGCCGGTCGAGCGTCACGAGCCGCCGCCGCGCGAGGGGGGCGGCGGCGGTGGGGGAGGCGGCCGCGGGCGCCGGCGAGACCGGCGGCGGGACCGGCGCGAGGGCGGCTCCTCGGGGAGCCGCGGGAGCCCACCCCCCAAGCCCCCTGCTGGGCCACCACCAAATTCCTGAGCAGTTGCACAGGCTTGACCGTCTGGACGGCTTGCAACCCGAGGCCATCGTGCTAGGCTTCTCCGGGCCAGAAGCGCCTTCTTTCCCCGGGGCCTCTCCAGGGAGGAACCGGCCGAGCGCCGTCCTCCCCGGGGAGAGTTCGCCATGCTCAAGAGCGACCTGATCAACATCCTGGTGGCCAAGCGCGGCATCACCCAGAAGCAGGCCGAGGCCACGGTGGAGACCATCTTCGAGTCGATGAAGGAGGCGCTCTGCCGGGGCGAGAACATCGAGATCCGCGGCCTCGGGGCCTTCCACGTCAAGAGCTACGACGGCTACCAGGGCCGGAATCCCAAGACGGGCCAGGTCATCCCGGTGAAGCCGAAGCGGGGGCTCCTCTTCCGGACCGGCAAGGAGCTGCGCGACCGCGTCAACCGGCCGCCGGGCTCGGGACCGACGCCGTCGGAGGGCGGCGGCACGAGCAGCGCGGCCTGACCCGACGCCGCCCTACCCCGCCGGCTCCAGCCCGAGGCGCCCGAGCGGAAAGACACGCAGCGATGGCTCGAGCTCGCCGTAGGCCAGCACGGTGACCGCCGGGTAGGCGCCCGACACCAGCGAGCGCAGCGGCCGCCGCACGTCGGGGGCGGTGAGGAGCACCAGAGGGCCACCCTCGGTGAGTCGCCCCACGGCGGCGAGGAGCGCGCCGACGGTGACCGGGTCGAGCGGACCGCCCTCCCCCTCTCGCATGACCTGCTCCAGCGCCGGGTCGACGAGGTAGGCGTACAGCGCCCCCGACGGCGCATGCTCGCGGGCGAACCAGGGAGCCAGCGCCTGGCGGCAGCGCTCGGCCAGGGCGGCTCCGTCTCCCTCGGCTCCGGGCTCGATGAGCGCCTCGAGCACGCCGCGCAGGTTCCGGATGCTCACCCTCTCCTGGAGCAGTCGCCGGAGCACGTCGGCGACGAGCGCCAGCGGCAGCTTGTCCAGGAGGGCCCTCACCAGGGCCGGCGCCTCTCGCTCCAGCCCCTCGAGCATGGCCTGGACCTCCTGCAGCCCGAGCAGGCGACCGGCGTGCGCCCGGACCACGTCGGCGAGGTGCTCCACGAGGAGCTCCTCGGCAGCGGCGGTCGTGACGCGGGCAGGCGCCAGCGCCCCCACCGCCGCGGGCGGAACGCGGGACAGGGGGAGCCCGCTGGCCGGATGGGAGACGCTCTCCGGCCCGGCCGTGCCGAGCAGAGCCAGCGCCTCGGCGCGCGCCCGGGCATACAGCGCTCCCGGCTCGAACCGGCCCCTGGCCGCGGCCACCTCCTCGACGAGGACGGCGTACTCGCCCCCGGCGAGCCCCGGCGCCGAGGTCCGCAGGCGGACGGCGGGGAGGAGCATTCCGAGCTCGTCGAACAGGCGCTGCCGGAGCGGCCCGAGCGCCCGTCGGACCTTCTCCGCCGACGTTCCCGCCGGACCGGGCGCACCCCACGCCGGCCCGAGGTCCAGCCCGAGCACCGGCCAGGAGGTCGCGAGCGCCGGCTCCGCCGGAAGGGAGTCGCCGGCGGCCGGAGCGTCCGGGGCGGCATCCGCCGGGCTTGCTCCACCCCCGGCGCGCCGGCGCCGGCGCCAGGCCCCGGCCAGGGCGAACCCGGCGGCGAGCACGCCGAACGTCAGCCGGGGCATCCCCGGCACCACCGCCAGGGCGGCAAGCAGGGCCGCCACCGCCACCAGCGGCTGCGACGAGGCGAGGAACTGAGCTCCGATGTCGTGGGCCGGCCGGCTGCGCGGACCGTCGGAGCCGACCCGGGTGACCACCAGGCCGGCGGCGGTGGCGATGCACAGCGACGGCACCTGGCTCACCAGGCCGTCGCCGATGGCGATGAGCGCATAGACGCCCGCCGCGTCGGCGAGCTCCATCCCGTGCTCGAGCACCCCGACGGCCGTGCCACAACCCAGGTTGACCAGGACGATGACCAGACCGGCGAGCACGTCCCCCTTCACGAACTTCATCGCCCCGTCCATCGCACCGAACATCTGCGATTCCCGCTCCAGGAGTCGCCGGCGAGTGCGCGCCTCGGACTGGTCGATGGCTCCAGCCCGCAGGTCGGCGTCGATGGCCATCTGCTTTCCGGGCATGGCGTCCAGGGTGAAACGGGCCGCCACCTCCCCCACCCGCTCCGCGCCCTTGGCCACCACCAACCATTGCACGAGGGAGATCACCGCGAAGACCACCACCCCCACCAGGTAGTCGCCCCGGACCACGAACTCGCCGAAGGCCTGGATGATGCGGCCGGCGTGGCCCTCGGCCAGCGCGAGCCGGGTGGAGGACACGTTGAGGGCGAGGCGGAAGAGGGTGGTGAGGAGCAGGAGCGCCGGGAAGGTGGACACCTCGAGCGCGCCGGCCGCCTGGAGGGCGGTGAGCAGGAGACAGGCCGAGGCGGCCAGGTTCAGCGCCAGCCCGGCGTCGAGGAGCCACGCCGGCAGGGGCACCACCAGCGCTCCGAGGATGGAGACCACCGCGGCCGGGAAGACCAGGTCGCTGCAGGCGCCGAGCCGGGCGACGATGCGGACCAGCCGCCGCATCTCAGCCGGTGCCTCCGGACGCGGCGGCCCCTCCCGATGCCGCCACCTCGAGGACGGCGGCTGCCGCCTGGTAGAGCTCCTCGGGAATCTCCTCGCCCACGTCATAGGCGGTCAGGCTGCGCGCCAGCGCCACGTCGCGCACCACGGGGATTCCGAGCCGGAGGGCCTCGCGCCGGAGCCCTTGCGCACGCAGGCCGCTTCCCTTGGCCACCAGGTAGGGCGCGTCCGCCTCGCTCGGCGCATAGCGCAGCGCCACCGCCAGGTGGGTGGGGTTGACCACCACCGCGCTCGCGGTCCGGACGCCGCGCGCTCGGCCGGCGAGCAGGAGCGAGCGGTGGAGCGCCCGGCGCCGGGCCCGCTGCCGGGGGTCCCCCTCGGAGAGGCGCTGCTCCTCGACCACCTCCTCACGGGTCATCCGGAGGCGCCGGCGGCGGCGCAGGTGAGCCCAGAGCGCGTCGACACAGCCGGCGGCGAAGGTGACCAGGGCGAGGGCGAGAAGGAGCCGCCGGGCATGGCGGCCGAGGGCCGGGACCATCGCCCCGGGCTGCGCGACGCCCCGGAGGAGGTCCGGAGCGGCCGGCCGGAGGAGCGCCACCCCCACCGCGGCGAGCAACGCCGCCAGGAGGAGGGGGCGGGCACCGTCGACGAGCGCCTCGAGGGTGAACATCCGGGCCAGCCGGTGGGAGGGACGGAGGCGGTCGAGCCGAGGACCGAGCAGCGACAGGTCGAACCGGATGCCCCCGAGGCAGCTGGAGGCGAGGGCGGAGGCGAGCCAGGCGGCGGCCAGCGCGGGCGCCGAGAGGCGAACGGCAAGGCCGGAAGCCGACGCGAGCGCTCGGCCGGACATCCAGAGCGGTACGCCGAGGAGCATGTCCGTGGTCCACGCCTTCAGCGCGGCCGCGGCGTGGGGCGAGAGGGCCAGGAGGCCGAGGACGGCACCGAGAAGCCCTGCCGACCCGGTGAAGAGCGAGCTCCTCGGGAGGTCGCCCCGGCGCCGCGCCTCTCGCTCTCGGCGAGGGGTGGGCCTCTCGGAGCGGGTCCCCATGTCAGGGGCGCTCCGCCAGCGCGGCGAGGGCACCGGGCGCCGCCGCGAGCAGCTCGAGCAGCCGGTCTGCGGCGACGCCGAGCAAGAGCCAGACGACGGCCGCGCCGCCCAGGATGCGAGCCGGCGCGGCGACCTCGAGGAGACCGGACGCGCGCCCTCCCCGTCCGGCGAATCCGAGGACGGCATCGAGCGCCAGCGCGAGGAAGGCCACCGGCGCGGCGAGCGCCAGCCCGCTCCCGAGGATGCCCACCACGCTCTCGGACACGAGCAGCGCCGAGGCGGCTCCGGGGCGAGCGCTCCCGAGTGGAACCACGGCCACCGACCGGACGAGGACCCGCACCGTCCAGCCGGCTGCTCCCGCGCCGAGCACCACCGCCAGGCGCGCGAAGAGCTCGGCCGAGGCCGCCTCGCGCGTGCCGACCCCGGGGAGCAGTGCCTCGGCCGAGGTCCCGCGCAGAAGGTCGGTCATCCGGCCGCCGAACCGCGCCGCCTCCACCGGAGCGGCGGCGAGGAGCCCGAGCGCGATTCCCAGGCAGGCCTCAGAGAGCAGGGCGGCGGCGAAGGCCCAGGGCCCGGGGAGCGGGGCCAACCGCGCCCGGGCCCCGGCGAGGGCGGCCAGGGCGAGTCCAACGGCCAGCCGCACGGGCGGCGGCGCGACCGGCCCGCCGAGGAGGGGACAGAGCCAGGCCACCGGGAGAAGGCGCGCGGCGGCGAGCGCCCAGAGGGTCACCTCGGAACCGAGCCCGCCGAGCGGATCGAGGAGCAGGCGCGTCATCGGTCCAGACCGGGGAGGACGCGCAGGAGCGCGAGGGCGAAGCGCGACAGCTGGATGGCGATCCACGGCCCGCTGACCGCCAGCGCCAGGGCGGCTGCGGCCAGCTTGGGGACCACGGCCAGCGTGGGCTCGTGGAGCTGGGTGGCGGCCTGGAGGATGCCGATCAGGAGCCCGGCGACGAGGCTGGCGAGCACCGGCGGGGCTGAGACGACCACCATGAGGAGCAGCGCCTCGCGCGCCAGGGCGACCAGCACCGGAGTGGGCATGGGATTCACCGGTAGGAGAGCAGCAGTCCCCGGGCGACGGCCGACCACCCGTCCACGGCGACGAAGAGGAGGATCTTGAAGGGAAGGCTCACCTGGGACGGGGAGAGCGTCTGCATCCCCAGCGCGAGGAGGATGTTGGCCACCACCATGTCCAGCACCAGGAAGGGCAGGAAGATGAGGAAGCCCATCTGGAAGGCCGCCTTCAGCTCGGTGAGGACGAACCCCAGGACGACCACCGCCCAGTCCTCCGCCGAGTGTCCTTCACCGGCCGCCGTGGCCAGCTCCGCCCGGAGCTCGGGGCTCGCCTGCCGGACGAGAAAGGCGCGGAGCGGGGTGCCCATCGCCCGTGCGGCGGCGAGCAGCTGGGGGGCCGACGGCTCGCGCGGCGGGAGCGCAGCCCGACCCTGCGCGAGCATCGCCTCGGCGGTGGGCGCCATGATCGCCGCCGACAGGACCGCCGCCAGGCCGCTGAGCACGAGGGAGGGCGGAGCCCCTTGCGTCCCGAGCGCCGAGCGGGCCAGCGACAGCACCACGCTCACCTTGCAGAAGCTGGTGAGCACCACCGCCGCGAAGGGCAGGAGCGTGAAGAGCACCAGCAGGGAGAGGAGCCAGAGCGGGCCGGGGACTCCCGGGGACGTGAAGACCGGCCCGAGGCCGCCGGGGCTCACGCCGCCGCTCCGGGGCGCAAAGGGCGGATGGCGGCGAAGCCGCGCCCGCAGGCGACGAGCACCGCACGGCCATCGACCTCGACGAGCCAGAGCTCGCCGCCCCCTGCGCCCAGGCCCCGGCGCTCCACCAGCTTGAGCCGGGATGCCCCCGGGGGATTTGAGCTCCGGGCCCAGAGCAGGACGAGGAGCAGGGAGATCGTCCCGGCGCCGAGCACCACCAGCGGCCCGGCCCAGGACCAGAGCCAGGGGGCCAGAGCCGCCGGCAGGGCGAGCCATGTCAGACGCCGCCAGGGCAATCGCGCGAGGAGCGATGGGTGAGGAGCCATGGAAACGTCCTCCGCGGCAGACCCCCCAGGGTCAGTCGAACAGGGCGAGCACGCGGGCGCCGAGCTCACCCTCGATGTCCACCAGCTCGGCCCGGGCGACGGCCCGGTCGCCGACCCGGAGCTGGACCGGGTCTCCGGCGCCGACCTGGAGCGGAAGCACGCTGCCGATGCGCAGGGCGGCCAGCTGCGCGACCGTGAGTCGGACGCGAGCCAGCTCCACCTCGACCTCGACGGGGACCTCGGCCTCTGGGGCGCTGGACATGGTGGGCACCTCGATGGGCACGCGCGGCCGGACGGCGCGGACGGCCATGCCCGGACCGGAGAGCTCGCCGTCGATGACGAAAGCCGCCGAGCGCAGGCTCGCCCTGCCCTCCGGGCCGGCGGCGGCGAGCCGGCACCCGGAGAAGACGACGACGTCGCCGGCGCGGAGCGCCGATGCCGTGCTCCGGTCGAGATGGCAGGCGCCGAGGAGGAGGGTGGCCGCCACGGCGGCGCGGGCGATGGCTCCGCGGAGCTCTCCAGGCGGCTCCTCGGGGAGAAGCGCTGCGCTGGCGGCCAGCGCAGCCACCGGGGCCAGGAGCAGATAGCGCCCGGACGTCGCAGCCGTGGACAAGAGGCCGGCGAAGGCCACCAGTGGGCCCGTCCCCAGTGCAGCGGCGGCGCGCTCCCTGGTCTCCTCCAAGGACAGGAGGCGCGGCGCCCAGAGGCGCTCCGCATCGGCCACCGAGCGTGCCCCGGCGAGCGCTGCGAGCAGCGCATAACCGGCCGCCGACCGTTCGAGCGGGGCGAGCACCGCCACCGGAGCGGCGAGTGCCCGCACCCCTCCGAGCTCGGCGGCGAGGGCCACCACCAGGTCAAGCCCGACCTCGAGAACGGCCGGCGCGCCGAGTGAGGAGAGCTCGAGCACGGCGAACGCCGACCCCCGCGACATGCAGGCCGGCGCCGAGAGCGAGGCCTCCAGCCGTCGCGCGGTGAGAGTCACCCTGGTCCCGAGGGCTCCGGTCAGGCCCTCGGCGGCGCCGGCGACCAGGGCTCGTCCGACGGCATCCAGCGCCGGACTGCGCCCGAGCGCCAGGTGTCTCCTGGTGAGCCGCCGGACGGCCAGCGCCGGAGCCAGCCCGACCTCCCGTCCGACCTGTCGCACCGCTTCGCCCATCGGCACGGGGTGGTTGTCTTCAGAAAGCGCGCCACTCCTTCCGGCCCGGGGAGCTCCCCCGCGCGCCGTCCCCGGCGGGAGATGGAGCGTCCTCCCCACCCGGACACGCGGACGCCCAACGGGCGGCGAGCTCCCGGGCCAGTCGCACTCCCCAGCGCCCCGGGGGACCCCGGGAACGACCGGCTCCGGGTGCCGAGCTCCGGGCCAGCGGCGACAGGCTCCGGAGCACGTCCGTGCGCAGGGGCGAAGGGAGCGACCGGACGTGGCGGGCCAGCTCTCGGCGATCCGGAGGCGCCCCGAGAAGCCGAGCCACCCGGGCCTGGCGCGCGGCCGGGTCCAGCCGGGAGAGGGCCTGCAGCGCGTCGAGCCCGGGCCGACGCACGGCCTCCGCCAGGCCACCGAGCAGCGCCTCGGCATGCTCGCGGGCGAGGGCGTGCGTGATCAGGACGAGGCCGGTCAGCCAGGCGGGCGGGTTCATGGCCCGGCCGGAGCCCTGGGCTGCGGCCCCGACGCCGCCGCCCGGAGAGCGGCCGGGCGCGCCGGAGGCGGCCGGCGCCCGCGGATGGCCAGCAGTGCCGCCGCGCCGAGGAGGATGGCCAGCGCCGCGAGGCCCCCGAGGACGAGCAGGTTGCGGCCGGCGGCCGGCCGGGAGGGCGGAGCGGGGACGGACGAGACCACCTCGGTGAGGACCAGGGTGACCGCGTCGGGCCGGAGCCCCTCGACGCCGCTGGCGATGAGCTCCTGCAGCGCCGGGCGCAGGGCGATGACCCGCTCCAGCGCACCCGGCCGGATGCGCAGGAGGGCGGCCGCCTTGGCCGGACTCGGGGCCTGGCCCGGCCGGCTCGCCGCCGGGACCACGAGATGCACCCGCGCCGAGGCCACGCCGTCGACCGCCTCGAGCGTCTGGGCCAGCTCGCCGGACGAGGCCTCGAGGAACCGGACGTGCTGCTCGACCGGGTCCGGGACCAGCCCGGGCTTGAAGACGTCGCGAAAGCCCTCGTTGCGGGGACGCGGGAGGCCCAGCTCGGCCAGGATGCGGACCGCGTCTGCCGCCTGCTCCGCACCCACCTCGATGGCCCAGGTGGGGTGCCTCCCCTCTTCCTCCAGCTTGCGCGCGTCGAAGCCGCGCTCGGTGAGCACCGCCGAGAGCTCGTTCGCCTGCCGCTCGTCGAGTCCGTGCTGGATCCGCGTGCTGCACGCGGCGAGCAGTGGGAAGATTAGGAGACAGAGAGACGCGGACCGTTCCACGCGCCCTCACACCGGCGTCTGGAGAACCTGCCTCACCGCGGCGGTGGCGCGCTCCACCAGCCGGCCCGACAGGTCGACGACCTGGCTCTCGCGCGAAACCGCGGCCTGCAGGGCGAGGAGCTCCGCGGGACGGAAGCTCCTGCCCGATGCGGCCAGCCGGAGCACGACATCCATCCGCGCCTGGGCGGCTCTGACCCGCTCCAGCGCCTGGAGCACCGGCGCACGGACCACCGGAGCAGGCGCGGTCAGGGCGTGCGAGACCTCAAGGGCCGGGGCGCGAGCCGGCCGGAGCAGGTCGGCGAACGCGCGGCGCGACGCCGCCCCGGCCGGGGACGGCGAGACGGGCAAGATGCTGTGGAGCGGCTCCATGCGGCTCGGCCCCGGCGTCGCCTTAGCGGATGTTGTTGATCGCCGCCCGCGTCGTGTCCGAGCGAACCTTGAGGATGTTGGAGACCGCGGTGAAGGTCTGGCTTTCCCGCTGCATGAAGGCCTGGATGCGCAGGTAGTCCTGGGTGCTCAGCTCTCCCGGCTGCGAGAGGAGGTTGAGGACGTCCTGCTCGCTGTTGAGCGGGGGAATCGGTGGCGGGGTGGTCCCGCCGGACGCAGCGGCGGTGGCCGCCGCCACGCCGCTCACCGCCGCGCTGAGCAGCGGGACGCCGGGGGTCAGGGCGCCGAGAAGGCCGAGGCCCCCGCGAGCCACCGCGCCCATCGTGCGGACGAGTGCGGCACCGAAGCTGGGCGGCGTCTGTCGCGCCACCGACGGCGTCAGGGTCGGAACATCGAGGGTGGCTGGAGCGCTCATCGGGTCTTGCCTCCGGTTTCGGCTGGGAGCCCTCGGCGCCTTCACACACCGTGCCTCCCGGCGTCCGGGCGAGCGTTCGCGGCGGCGCTCCCCGGCCGGACGGAATCCGTCCCGGAGCAGGGATCCCCCCCGGGCCCCCCATCGCCCCCCGGCCATGGGCCGCCCCCCAAAATTTGCCCGCCGCGGGGACCGACCCGACACTGCTCCCTGGCCCTCACCCAAGCGGCATGCGCGTCTCCAGCTTCCAGCCCCCCGAGGTCCCCGAGCGCACCCACCCGCGCGTCCCGGCTGGCTTCCCGGTCGAGGTCCGCGCCCCGGACGGGGCCTGGATGGCGCAGGCCCGGGACCTGTCCATGGTCGGCCTGCTTCTGGTCGGCTTCGCCGCCGAGCCGGGGGAGCTGCTCGAGCTCTCCATCGCCTTGCCCGGCGACTACCTGCGGCTCTTCCGCGGCCGCGTGATGCGGGTCCACCCCGAGGGCGTGGCGGTGGAGTTCGAGCGGCTCGACTGGGAGGACCTCTTCGCCCTGGCCCGGTTCCTCCACCCGCGCCTCCCCTGAGCCCCGGGGGGGCCCCTGCGGGCGTCAGCCGGCTCGCCCCTCGCGCAGCCGGTTGACCAGCTCCATCAGCTCCTCGGCGCGGAACGGCTTGTGGATGTAGCCGTTCGCTCCCGCCGCGAGGGCCGCCTCCATGTCCGCCTTCTTCACCTTGGCGGTGAGCATGTACAGCGGGATGGAGGCAGTCGCCGGGTCGCTCTTCAGCATCCGGCACACGGTGACCCCGTCCATGAGCGGCAGCACCACGTCGAGCAGGACCAGGTGGAAGACCTGGGTCCGGGCCCGCTTCAGCCCCTCCACCCCGTTGGCCGCGGTCTCCACCTCCACCGGCCCATCGTGGAGCATGGTCCGCAGTAGCTCGCGAATGACGGGCTCATCCTCGACCACCAGGATCCGGAAAGGCGCCGATTCGGCCATCGACACCTTTCCTCTAGCACGAGCGGGCCCACGCCAGGGGCGCTCAGAGAGGCTGCCCATCGACGATGGGCGTGAGCTCGTGTGGGTCGGCCCACCCCTCCAGGCCGTTGGGGAGGCGCACCCGGACGAAGGGGCCGGAGGAGGCGAGGAGGCGGACGGCGCTCCCGGCGTGGAGCTCGAAGCTGACCTTGCTGCTCGCATCGGGCGTCTCGCGGACGGGGAGGGTGCGGGCGATGACCACCGCCTCGTGGACGGTCTCGTGCACGAGGAGGTGGGCGAGCAGGAGCCCCGCGCCGGGTAGCGCCGCCGCGAGCAGGAGCCAGGCGCCGATGACCGCCGGCCGGGCGAGGCGGACCAGGCGCCGGGCGACCAGGAGCACGAAGCCGGCGCACCAGGGAACGAGGAAGGCGAGCGCGGCGGCCTCGGACGAGGTGGCCGCCACCAGCCGGGTGAGCAGCCCCTCGTCGGCCGCACCTCCCACCACCTGGTCCACCACCCGCCCGCGGGCGATGGCCAGGTTGGCGTCCACGTCCGGGCCCCCGCCCTGCCTCCGCGCTCGCTCGAGGTAGAGGACCGCGTCCCCGAGCTTGCCCTCGGCCAGGCAGACCGTGCCCAGGTTGTAATTCACCTCCGCGCTGGCCATCCCGTGCTCGAGCAGCTTCCGGAAGGCAGCCTCGGCGCCGGCCGCGTCGTCCCGGCCGTAGGCCTCCACGCCTTCGCGGAAGAGGGCCCGGGCCTCGGCCGGGGAGGTGCCGGACTGGGCCAGGAGCAGGGCCAGGAGGAGGGCGCTCATTCCCACCCCTCCAGGACCCGTTCCGCCTCGCGGAGGAGAGCCTGGCGGTCGAGCCGCACCGCACCGGGGGCGAACCGCACGGCATCGCAGGTGTCGAGCACGCGCGCCGCGCACAGCTCCACCGTCTCCGGGGCGCCGGCCCTGTTCAGCGTGTCGCGCAGGGCCTGGCGGGTGAGACCGGTGAGGCCGCTTCCCACCCGGGCCTGGAGAAAGGTGACCACCGCGTGCTCCACCTGCTCGGAGAAGGCGGCGTCGGTCCCGGAGTCCTGCAGCCTGGCCGCCGCGGCGAGCATGCCGCGGGCCGCCCGCGTCCTCCTCCGTCGCTCGGTGGCCGGGTCCCGCCGCGCCCGGCGGGCGCTCACCGCTCCGGCGAGGGAGACGAGCACCAGGGCGGCCGGGGGCGTCACCGCCAGGGCCACCACCCAGGGCCGGCGCCAGGCCGGCGGGTGCACGTCGAAGCGGGGGTCGACCCGCAGGGGGCGAAGCGCGCTGGCGGCGAGCACGTTGCGCGCGGTGTCCGGCCCGGAGCTCGAGGGCACGGCCACCGTGGACCCGCCGCCGCCGGGGGTCACCGAAAGGGTGAGCGCCTGCGTCCGCGTGGTCTCGTAGCGGCGCAGCTCGGGATCGAAGTAGGCGAAGGTCAGCGCCGGAATCTGGAAGACGCCGGTCTGCTGCGCCATGACCAGGTACTCCTGGCTCCGCCGTCCCTGGATGCGTCCCTTGACCGGCGAGATGCGGTCCTGGCTGGTCGGGTCGTAGAGCCTGAGCGCCGCCGGCCCCGCGGCGCGGGGGAGGACCACGTCCTTGAGATTGCCCTGGCCCTCGAGCACCACCCGGAGCGTCACCGGGGAGCCGAGCTCGGCGCTGGCGGCGGACAGCTCGGCGCTGAGCCGGTAGCTCCCCACGTTGGCCGGCACGAAGCCCGGCGGGGCCCCCGCGGGCAGCGGCTTGACCTTGAGGGTGACCGTGTTCCCCACCCGGTGCTCGCGGTGGCCGGCGAAGAGAAAGCCGGTGGTGATGTCCGCCTCCACCGGGCCGATGTCCCGGTTGCCGGCCTTGATGGGAAAGAGCGCCAGCCGCTTGAGCAGGTACGCCCGGTAGGGGACGCCCTCCACGGTGCGCGGCTCGAAGTTCAGCGTGCTCGGGCTGTCGATGTCCTCGCTCCAGAAGCCGTCCAGCTTGGGCATCCCCACGTTGTCCACCCGGCTCAGATCGACGCGGCTGTAGATCCAGAAGGAGAGCGTCACCTGCTCGCCGACGAAGACCTCGCGGTGGTCCACCTCGCTCCGGAGGAAGAGATCGCCCTCGGCCCGGGGGCGGGCCGCCTCGCGGTCGCGCAGGGCGGCGAAGGGGTCGTCGCCGTCGCCGAAGGGCGAGGGGAAGGGCGGGAGGTCCGGGCGCCCGGGGCGAGCGGTGGAGGGCCCGGGAACGTGCGCCCTCTGCACGGTCAGCGTCACGCTGTTGCTCTTCACCACCCCGTCCGGGGTGTGAAGCTCGGCCGGGGCGAGCGTCAGGCGGCCCACCCGCGTCGGCCGGAGGACGGCGGTCAGCGTCAGCTCCTGGCGCAGCATCGGGCCGCTCGAGCCGACCTGGATGCTGGTGGACATCCCGCGCGAGGTGCTCAGCACCTCTGCCCCGTCCATCTCCGGCAGGCCCAGGCTGCTCCCGCGCGGCGCGTCCGAGGCCCGCACCGTGAGGACGAACGTGTCGGGAAGGCCGACCTCGCTCCGGTCCGCGTCCGCCCGTACCTCCACCGCGGCCGAGGCACCGGCGGCGGTCAGCCAGACCGCACACCCCACGGCGGCAGCGCTACCAGTCCTTCTCATCGGGCTTCCTCGGACGCTTCTTCTGCTGGAACCGCCACAATTGTAGGTTCTTCTCGCTCTGTCTCATCGCATCGAGCAAGCGCTCGGTGTCCCGTCGGTCGAGCTGGAGGGCGTCGAGGGTGCCCCCATCGCCGAGTTCCTCCGGCAGGAGCATCCCGGCATCGGCCTCCAGCGGGAGGACCCCGGCGTCGGCCCCGGCCCTTCCCTCCTCCCCGGGGCGGGCCTCGCGTTCCTTCCCCGTGCCCGCGTCCGCGGCGCCTCGTCCCCGGCTCGTCCCGGCGTCTCCCGGCCCTCCATCCCCGCCCGTTCCCCCGTCCCCGGACCCGCCGTCTCCCTGCCCTCCGTCTCCGCGGCCTCCGTCCGGTGGACCGCCATCCTGGCCGGCGTCGGGCCGGCCGGCGTCCTGACCGGCGTCGGGCGTGCCTCCGTCCGAGCCCGAGCGCGGCGGGGGTAGCTGGCGCAGGAGGACCTCCAGGTTGTGCCGCGCCGCTTCGTCCTTCGGCTCGAGCAGGAGGGCACGGCGGTAGGCGTTGATGGCGTCGTTCGGCTGGCCGAGCTCGGCCAGCGCATTGCCCAGGTTGTAGAGGTCCTTCGCCCGGAGCTCGCCCGGAGCCATCTCCGCCGCACGCTGGTAGGCGCTGCGCGCCTCGTCGAAGCGCCCGAGCCGGTAGAGGGCGTTGCCCCGGTCGTACTCCAGGGCCGCGCTGCCCGGGAGCTCCTTCCGGGCGGCGTCGAACTCGCGCAGCGCATCGTCGTAACGACCCTGGTCATACGCCTTCAGGCCGGCCGCCACCTGGGGCTGGTTTCGCTCCAGGGGCCCCAGCGCCAACGCCGGCCCGGCGCCGAGCATTCCGAGCGCCCCGCCGATGCCCACGACCTTCCAGAGGTCCCCCCGCCGGCTCACCGGGCACCTCGGCGACGGCCGGGGACGAGCATGCCCGAGGCCAGGAGGAGCAGCCCGGGGGCGAGGAAGACCTGGAACCTCTCGTCCCACCGGACGGTGAGCCGGCTCTCGAGCTCGCTCTTCTGCAGCCGGTCGATGCGGGCCGCCACCCCGGGAATGGCCACCCCGTGCGGCTGGTAGAAGAACTCGCCCCCGGTGAGCTGCGCCACCGCCTCCAGGCCGGCCCGGTCCAGGCGGGTGAGGACGGTGTTCCCCGAGGCGTCCTTCTTGTAGCCCACCACCTCCCCCGACTTGCCCAGCTCGGGGATCGGCTCCCCGGCATCGCTTCCGATGCCCACCGCGTACACCTTGATGCCGGCGCCGCGGAGGGACTCGGCCGCGTCCATTTCCTCGCCGGAGAGGTCCTCGCCGTCCGAGAGGAGCACCACCACCCGGTCCTTGGCCCCGCGGTCGGCTGACTCGAGGACGTTCATGGCCAGGAGCAGCGCCGCCCCGATGTTCGTCCCGCCCTGCTGCATCTGCTCCGGATCGATGGCCCGGAGGAAGAGCTTGGCCGCCGCGTAGTCGCTGGTGAGCGGGCACTGGATGTAGGCGTCGCCGGCGAAGGCGACGATGGCCACCCGGTCGCCCTTGAGGGAATCGAGGAGGGTGTTCAGCTCCAGCCGGGCGCGGTCGAGACGGTCGGGCTGGACGTCGCGGGCGAGCATGGACTTGCTCGCGTCGATGGCCACCACCAGGTCGATGCCCCGGCGACGGGCGAGCTCGGTCCGGCTCCCGCACTGGGGCTGGGCGAGCGCCACGGCGAAGAGGAGCAGCCCGGCCGACTGGAGCACGGCCCGGAGCGCTGGCCGGGCGATGCTCACCCCAGGGGCGAGGAGGGGGCTCAGCCGCGACCCGAGCAGCGCCTCGAGCCGGGCGCCCCGCCGCAGCGCGAGGACGAGCCCGAGCGCCCCGAGGAGCAGGGCGACCACACCCAGGGCCAGCCAGCCCGGCCGAGCCAGCCCGAGCGGGTAGCCGAGGAAGCCGAACCGAGCCGGGGCGCCGTCCGTCACGGGAACACCCGGAGCCAGGTGGTGCGCAGCAGGAGCTCCGCCGCGGCGAGAAGGAAGCCGAGGAGGAGGAAGGGCGGGAACTCCTCGTGCATGTTGGCCATCGCCCCGCCCTCGAGGAGCTTGCTCTTGTCCAGCCGGTCGAGGACCGCCCGGAGCCCGCTCTGCAGGGACTCCCGGTCGGTGGCCCGGTAGTAGGTTCCGCCCGTCTCGCGGGAGATGGCCTTGAGGAGATCCGGGTTGATGGCGATGTCCAGCTCGCGGTAGCTGGGGTTTCCGAAGAGGTCGGTCCCGTCGGGGAAGGGCACCCGGCCGCCCTTGCCGACCAGGATGGTGAACACCGGTACGTGCAGTGCCTTGGCCATGGCCGCCGCATCCAGCGGAGAGATCTTCCCGGCGTTGTTGTCCCCGTCGGTGATGAGGACGATGACCTTGCTCTTGGCGTCGGAGTCGCGCAGGCGGTTGAGCGATACGGCGATGGCGTCGCCGATGGCCGTGCCGTCCTCGAGCACACGCGTGCGGAGCTGCTTCACCACCTCCTTGAGGACTCCGTAGTCGAGGGTCAGGGGGGCCTGGGTGTAGGCCGCACCGGCGAACACCACCAGGCCGATGCGGTCGTTGACCCGCGAGGAGATGAAGTCGCTCAGCGTCTCCTTGGCCACGGTGATGCGGTTCTGGGGCCGGAAGTCGACCGCCTCCATCGAGGTGCTCAGGTCGAGGGCGATGACGATGTCGATGCCCTCCACCGACAGGTCGCGCGTCCGCGCGCCGTGGGTCTGCGGGCGGGCCAGCGCCACCACCGCCAGGGTCAGCGCCAGCATCCGGATGACGGGAAGCCCGGCCTGGAGCCGCGCCCGGAGGCCGTGGTGGCCGGAGGCGAGGATGGGAGTGGCGGAGAAGAGGAGCGCCGCGCGCCGCCGCTGCTCGCGCCAGGAGAGCACACCCACCGCCGGGACGAGGAGCAGGAGCCAGAGCAGCGCCGGGTCGTGCCAGAGCAGGTCAGGCAGCATCGGGGGTGACCGGCGGCGGGGGGGGAGCGGTGGCCTCGAGCAGGGCGAAGGCGTAGCCCATCGCCCACTCGCAGGCCCCGGGGGAGACCTCGGCCCGGGCGAACTTGGCCACGTCGCACTGGTCGACGAAGCGCCGGAGCCCGGGCTCGTCGACGTGCGAGGAAGGGAGCCGCTCGACCTCGTTGAGCAGCTCCCAGCTCGTGCACTCCAGGGCCTCGAAGCCGAACCGCTCCCCGAGGTAGCCCCGGACGATCTCGGAGAGACGGAAGTGGTACTCGCGCACCAGGCCCCGGGCGAGCAGCCCCTCGGCGCGCAGGGCCTCCAGGGATCGGCGCGTCCGCTCGGGCAGGGGGAGGAGGCGCTCCACCGCCAGCGGACGCCGGCGGGCGGCGAGCCAGCGCCTCAACCAGAGCGCGCCGAGGAGGAGCGCGGCCGCCCCGAGCAGGCCCCAGAGGAGCCGGTAGCTCCGGACGGGCACGTCCTCGTTGGGCTTGATGTCCATCAGCTTGGCGCCGCTCTGGGCCGCGTCCGGCGGAAGGCTGGAGAGCCCCTCGATCAGCGCTCCGGCCACCGAGGCAGTGTGCGGTGCGCCGCCCCCCACGACGTCGAACACCAGGACGGGCAGCCGCCGCTCGCCGAGCTCGAAGAGGGCCAGCTCCAGGCGAAAGGAGGTCTTGCTCTCCCCGGGGCCGTCGGTCCGCTGTCGGGCCGAGCCTCGGAGGCCGAAGGCCCCCAGGTCGGCCGGGCTGCGCAGCTCCCAGCGCTCGCCGGTGGGGTGGGTGACGGTGACGGTGTAGGTGAACGGCTCGCCGAGGCGGACCTTCTCCGCCGAGAGCGCGGTGGAGATGCGGGGCAGCGGGGCCCCACCATCCTCGGCGGCACCGACCCCGAGCGCGGCCAGGAGCCAGAAGGCAAGCGTCGGCCGTCCGCTCATGCGGCCAGCCTGCGGGCCCGGCTGCGGAAGAAGCGAACCAGGGCCTCGCCATGGTCCTCTCCGGCCCGGAGCTCGACCGCGTCCAGCTCCAGGCGCCGGAAGACCTGCGTGCGTTGCGCCCGCCGGGCGGCCATGGCCGCCCGGAACCCGCCGGCCACCGAGGGGCGCGAGGTGTCGACCAGCGCCCGCCGGCCGGTCTCCGGGTCCTCGAGCTCGACCAGCCCGAGGTGGGGGAAGGCGTCCTCGAAGGGGTCGCGCGTCACCACCGGGATGACGTCGTGGGTGCGCGCGGCGGTGCGGAGCGGCACCTCGTAGTCGTCGACCAGGAAGTCACTGATGACGAAGGTCACCGCGCGGCGCTTGCTGACGCGGAGCAACCAGGTCAGCCCGGCGGCCAGGTCCGTTCCCCGGCCGGCGGCACGATGCTCGAGGATCTCGGTCACCACCCGGAGCACGTGCTTGCGGCCCTTCTTGGGCGGGATGACCCGCTCCACGCGGTCGCTGAAGAGCACCAGCCCGACCCGGTCGTTGTTGGCGATGGCGGAGAAGGCGATTTGCGCCGCCACCTCGGCGGCCATCTCCGCCTTGGTGCGCCCCTGCGAGCCGAAGCCCTGGGAGCCGGAGACGTCGACGAGCAGCATCACCGTCAGCTCCCGCTCCTCGGCGAAGACCTTGACGTGGGCGTCGTTCATCCGGGCGGTGACGTTCCAGTCGATGGACCGGATCTCGTCGCCGGGCTGGTAGGGCCGCACCTCGGAGAAGGCCATCCCCCGGCCCTTGAAGACGGAGTGGTACTGGCCGGCGAGCAGGTTGGCCACCACCCGGCGGGTGGCGATCTCCAGCCGGCGGATGCGTCTGATCAGCTCCCGGGGAAGCACGGCGGGCGGCTCGTCCTAGCGAATCAGGGGACCGGCACCCGGTCGAAGACCCGCTGGACGATCGCCTCCGGCGTGAGCTCCTCCGCCTCGGCCTCGTAGGTGAGGCTGACGCGATGCCGGAGCACGTCCATCCCCACCGCCTTGACGTCCTCCGGCGTGACGAAGCCGCGGTGGCGGAGGAAGGCGTGGGCGCGCGCGGCGAGGTGGAGGTAGAGCGTGGCGCGCGGGCTGGCGCCGTACTCGATGGAGCCGGCCAGGTCCTTCATCCCGTGGCCGACCGGGTCGCGGGTGGCGAAGACCACGTCGAGGATGTAGTCCTTGACCTTGTCGTCGACGTAGATCTCGTGGACCACGGCGCGGGCGCGGGCGATCTGCTCGGTGGTCACCACCGGGGTGGCGCGCGGCGGCTCCTCGCCCCCCATGCGGTCCATGATCACCCGCTCCTCCTCCCGGGTGGGGTAGCCGACCTTGACCTTGAGCATGAAGCGGTCCACCTGCGCCTCGGGCAGCGGGTAGGTGCCCTCCTGCTCGATGGGATTCTGGGTGGCGAGCACGATGAACGGCTCGGGCAGAGGGTAGGTGTTGTCGCCGATGGTGACCTGGTGCTCCTGCATCGCCTCGAGCAGGGCCGACTGGACCTTGGCCGGCGCGCGGTTGATCTCGTCGGCGAGGATGACGTTGGCGAAGATGGGACCCTGCCGGACGGTGAAGCTCCCGGCCTGCTGGTTGAAGATCATCGTCCCGACCAGATCGGCGGGCAGGAGGTCGGGCGTGAACTGGATTCGCCGGAACCGGGCGGTGATGCCGTCGGCGAAGGTCCGGACGGTGAGCGTCTTGGCCAGGCCGGGGACGCCTTCCAGGAGGATGTGGCCGTTGCAGAGCAGGCCCACCAGGACGCGCTCCATCATCTGGCGCTGTCCGACGATGACCCGCCCGGTCTCCTTGAGCAGGGCGTCGACGAAGCTGCTCTCTTCGCGCACGCGCTCGGTGAGGGCTCGGATGTCGAAGTTCAGGGCTTGCTCCTCTGGCGGGCCGCGGACTGTACGGGCGGCCAGGGTCAGCGGCAACAGCCGAGGAGCGCGAGGAATTCCGCGGACCTGGGTCTCCGGCGCGGGGTTGGGTTTGACACCCCCGCTCGGTCGGACTCTGCTCGGCGCGGAGGGAACGGTCCGCCCATCCCGCGAGC
Organism: Myxococcaceae bacterium; assembly: GCA_035622755.1. GTDB lineage: Bacteria > Myxococcota > Myxococcia > Myxococcales > Myxococcaceae > JADGRA01. Next base: position 2,392 of record DASPUU010000324.1, on the reverse strand, counting down.
GAGGACCGCTCCCGCCTTGGGAGTCGACGATGATGTCCTCCTCGCGCGCCGAGGCATTCCTCGGCCTCCCGGAGTGGGCGCGACGCATCACCGCCCAGGTCGGGGTCTCCTTTCACGAGTCGCTGGCCGGCACCTGGCGCCGCGAGAGCGACGGCACGGACGCCACCGTCGCGCTCGAGCTGACCAGCACGGCGGCCTCCGCCCAGACGCTGCTCGACTCGGGGCAGATGCGGGCCAGCGGGACGGTGGTCGTCGAGGGGCTGGCCCGGTCCGCGGAGGTGATCGGGGACCGGAGGGTGCACTGGAAGAGCGGCCGCATCGATCTGCGGCTCCGCTTCACCGCCGACGACGGCCGGCCCCACCTCCTCTTGGGTGGCTGGGCGCCGGCGCGGTTCCCGGGCGAGGACCGCGAGCCCTTCCGCCTCCGGCTCGAGACGGTGGACGGGGACACGGCCGGGGAGGCGGTGCTCTTCACCTCCACCCCGGCGGAGCGCTGAGCGCCCTCACATCTCGAGCGCCACGGCGACCCCGTGGATGGTCGCGGCGATCCGCACCGCGTCGTTGACATGATCCACGGTGAGACCGCCGGCGAGGACCGCCTCCTCGTGTGAGCGGACGCACGACTCGCAGCCGTTCACCGCGCTGACCGCCAGGCAGAAGAGCTCGAAGTCGGGCTGGCGTGTGGCCACCTGCGCCAGCCGCTGCATCCGGAGCCGGGCCGGCGTGTCCTTGTACTCCGGCTTTCCCACCATGTGACGGAACCGGTAGTAGACGTTGTTCATCCCCATCAGCGCCGCGGCCGCGCGGGCGTCCTCGACCACCTCCGGACGCACGGCGGCGAGGGCCTCCTCCAGCACCGCGCGCCGGAGCTCCGGGTTGCGGGCGGCGAGGGCGGTGGCCAGGGCGACGCCCCACGTCTGCTCCGGGGTGAGCACGCCTCCGGGCTGGAGAACCGACCCGAGGTTGAGCCGCAGGTCCTTGGCCGCCTCGGGAATGGCCGCCTTCAGGGTCTCCAGCGAGCCCATCAACCGGCCGCCTTCAGCTGGTCGAGGGTGGGCTTGCCCTTCTCCCAGTTGCAGGGGCAGAGCTCGTCGGTCTGGAGCGCGTCCAGCACGCGCAGCACCTCGGCCACGTTGCGGCCCACGGACAGGTCGTTGACGCTCACCCACCGGATGACGTTGTCCGGGTCGACGATGAAGGTCGCCCGCAAGGGAACGCCGTCCCGGTGAAGGATACCGAGCTGTGTGGAGAGCTCGCGCTTGGTGTCGGCGAGCATCGGGAAGGGAAGCTGGGTGAGATCCTTGTGGTCCCTGCGCCAGGCCAGGTGCACGAAGTGGGTGTCGGTGCTCGCCCCGAGAACCTGGGCATCGCGCTCCAGGAACTTGGGGTTCTGCTTGCCGAACTCGGCGATCTCGGTGGGACAGATGAAGGTGAAGTCCATCGGCCAGAAGAAGAGGACCTTCCACTTGCCGGGGAAATCCTTGTCCGAGATGTCCCTGAACTCCTTGCCCTTCTCCAGACCCACCACGCCCTTGACCCGGAACTCCGGAAGCCTGTCGCCAACGGTCAGCATGTCTTGCTCCTTCGAATGGGAAGAATGTGCCTTCTCCATGCGCATGGGTCGCCGCGTTGGCAACAAGAACGTCCTGCTTTCGGATGGATGGAATGTCACCGCACCGATGAGAGAAGATGATTTCACCGTCATCTCGGTACGGAGCTCACCGACATTTCGGTGCGGAGGCGATTAGAATGCGGGGCGATGCCTCGCCAGCCGAAAATTTCGCCGGAGGGTCCGCTCGACCTGGCCCAGGACCTCCAGGAGCTGGCGCGGCTGGTTCCCGCGGCCCTGACCTTGGAGGAGCTGCTCCGGCGCGGCCTGGACTGGCTGGAGCGGGTGGCGCCCTACGACCTGGCCACGGTCTTCGCCCTCGAGGGTCAGCGCCTGCGGGTCCAGGCGGCGCGCGGCCGGCTCGCCTCCCGCGTGAAAGGCCACTCCCTCCCGCTCGAGCGCTTTCCCACGCTGCGCGAGGTGCTCGACACGCGCCGGGCGCGCGCCTACCGGGAGGAGGACCACGCCCACGGGGATGGAGACCCCTTCGACGGCGTCCTCGACCTTCCTCCGGGCCACTCCTGCCTCGCCGCTCCGCTGTACGCCGGCGATGAGACGTACGGCGTCCTGACGCTCGACCGGTCCGTCTGTGAGCCCTACGCGCCCGAGGTGGTGACCCTGGTCGAGGTCTACGCGCAGCTCCTCGGCATCGCCATCCATGCCGGCGCCCAGCAGGCGGCCCTGGAGCGGCTCCACCGCCAGGACCACGAGCACGCCAAGCTCCTCGAGGAGGAGCTGGCCGGCGGAACGGCAGGCGTCGAGCGGTCGAGCAGCCCGGCGATG
>DASPUU010000323.1:0-2947 GCA_035622755.1 Myxococcaceae bacterium | reverse complement strand
GCTTCTCGGGGAGGCTCTTCGCCCGCGAGGCCCTGACCAGGGCGCGGGCCAGCGGCCGGCTGGTGAAGATGGGCGCGTCGGACATGCACTCGGTGCCGCCGGTGATGGCCACCTGCGAGAGCCCGAGGGCGATGGCCGAGGCGGCGTCGGTGAGGGACTGGATGCTGGTGGCGCAGGCGCGGGCCACGGTGTGCGCCTCGACGCGGCGCGGGAGGCCGGCGGCGATGACCACCTCGCGGGCGATGCCCGGGGCGAGGAGCGTGGGGATGACCTGGCCGAAGACGAGCTGATCGACGTCGCCCGGGTCGATGCCCGAGCGCTCGACCAGCTCCTGGACGACCGTCCGGCCGAGGTCGAGCGCGGTGAGGGACTGGAAGGCGCCTCCCGCCTTGACGAAGGGCGTGCGGAGGCCCTGGACGATTGCAGCGCGTGCCATGGTTCCCCGGGGCTTAAGGACGGGGCGGTGCGCGTGTCAACGCGAAGGGTTTGCGCCCTTCCCCCGGGCTCCGAACCGGTGCACGGCGTCGACCAGCGCCCTGGCCGCCTCCGGATCGGTGGGGGGAAGGATGCCGTGGCCGAGGTTGAAGATGTGCCCCAGGGGGCCGGCCCGGCGGAGGATGTCCTTCACCCGGGTCTCGAGCTCGGCGGTGGGAAGGAAGAGCGCCAGCGGGTCGAGGTTCCCCTGGAGCGCGACGCCGTCGCCGGCGATGCGCCGGGCGTCGTCGAGGTGGATGCGCCAGTCGCAGCCGATGACGTCGGCGCCGGTGCGGACCAGCTGGGGAAGGAGCGTGGACATGGACGTCCCGAAGACGATGACCGGGACGCCGGTGTCCTTCAGCGCGTGGACGATGCGCTGCACGTAGGGCAGCGCGAAGGTCTCGTAGTCGTCCGGGCCCAGCTCGCCGCCCCAGGAATCGAAGACCTGGACGATGCGCGCCCCGGCGGCGACCTGCATCTTCAAGTAGGGGATGAGCGTCCGGGTGAGCTTCTCGAAGAGGACGTGGGCGAGCCTGGGCTGCTCGAAGAGGAGGCGCTTGATGAGGATGAAGCTCTTCGTCCCGCCGCCCTCGACCATGTAAGCGGCCAGGGTGAAGGGGGCGCCGGCGAAGCCAATGACCGGCACCGAGTCGGACAGGGCGCGGCGGGTGCGCCGGATGGCCTCGGCGACGAAGCCGGTGGCCTGTTCCGGGTCGGGGATGGCGAGCCGGTCGATGTCCTCGGCGGTGCGGAGCGGCGACGGGAAGTGCGGCCCCTTGTCTCCCAGCTCGAGCTCCATCCCCATCGCCTCCACCGGGATGAGGATGTCGGAGAAGATGATGGCCGCATCGACCCCGAGCCGGGTGACCGGCTGGACGGTGACCTCGGCGGCGAGGTCGGGGGTCTTGCAGAGGGTGAGGAACTCGGTGTTGCCTCGGACGGCGCGGTACTCGGGGAGGTAGCGCCCGGCCTGGCGCATGATCCAGACGGGCGTCGTGTCCACGGGCTCGCGGCGGGCGGCGCGGAGAAGGCGGTCGTTCACGGGGCGGTCCGGAATCTACCCCGGCGGAGGTGCGGCGATGGGCAGGAACCTGGCACGTGGGGGAGCGGCGCTGGCCGTGCTGGCCGCGGCCGGGACGGCGCTGGCCGTCCACGGGTGGGGCACCTACGACGACACCAGGGGGATGGCCCTCAAGGGCGTCATCCACACCACCGTGTACGAGAAGCCGTACCTGAACCTGATCCTCGATGCGGAGAAGCCGGCGCCGAAGACGTGGACGGTGGTGCTCGGGTCGCCGTCGAGGCTGGAGTCGAAGGGGCTGGCGGTGAAGTCGCTCGTCCCGGGGACGGTGGTGAGCGTCTACGTCTACCCGAGCCGCGACGTGCCCGACGAGTGCCGGGCGCTGCGCATCACGCTCAACGGGAAGACGACGGAGCTCTGGTGAGCTGACCGTCATCCTCCGTCGCCGGGCGACCCGAGCCGTCGCCAGCGGGCGCCGATTGCGCTCGGACATGGCGCGCGACATCGTGGCGGCGCGCGGGCCCGATCCTTGCTTGGCCGGTGCGCGGGGGAACTGCTACGTTGAGTCGGAGAGTCCGGTCGAGCGCCTGGGGGGCCGCAGTGGTTGCGGCGACGTGGCTCGGCTGCGTCACCATCTGGCAGAACGCTCTCCACCCGCCCGGCGATTACGCCACCGTGGATCGCTCGGCGCCCTTCCTGAAGGCCCATCTGTCCAACGGGGACGTGCTCGTCCTCACCCGGTGGACGCTGTCGCCCGAATTCCAGACCGTCTCCGGGAGCGGCATCCGCTACGACGCCGACCGGTTGCCCGTGCAGCGCGGAGAGCTGTCGGCTGCGCTGCCCGAGGTCTCGCTCGTGGAGACCAACGAGCCGCACTCCGTCATCCGGGGGGACTACATCGTCCTCGGCGTGGCAGCGGCGGCCACCGCCGGCTTCGGCATCTTCTGCGCCACCAACCCCAAGGCGTGCTTCGGATCGTGCCCGACCTTCTACGCGGAGATCGACGGTCGGCCCCGTCTTCTGGCGGAGGGCTTCTCGGCCAGCGTCGCCCCGTCGCTGGAGGCGACCGACGTCGACGCGCTGATCGAGCTCTTGCCCGACGGCAGGCCGGTGGTCCTGACCATGGTCAACGAGGCGCTGGAGACCCACTGGGTTCGCAGCGTGCGCCTGCTGGCCGTCCCGCAGCCGGCCGGGGCGCGCGTCTACCGCTCCGGCGACGCGTACTTCCCGGCGCCGGCCACGCATCCGGCGATCTCCTGCCGGTCGCCCGGGGGGGACTGTCTGCCCGCGGTCCTCGGGCCGGACGATCTCGAGTACCAGAGCCTGGCCAGCCCGGAGGACCTGGCGGCGAAGGAGCAGCTCACCCTCGACTTCCCGGATGCCGGCGCCGGGCGGCGGGGCATCGTGGTGCGCGCACGCAACACGCTGCTCAACACCTTCGTCTTCTAC
>DASPUU010000322.1:0-13063 GCA_035622755.1 Myxococcaceae bacterium | reverse complement strand
TGAGCAGCGGAAGCAGCCCCTCCTCGCGGGCCACCGCGGCCACGCCCTCCGGCATCCCGATGCCGAGGTTGATGATGCTCCCCGGGACCAGCTCCTGCGCGGCGCGGCGGGCGATGACCTTGCGCTCGTCCAGCGGCATGGGCGGGAGGGCCTCGAGCACGGCACGCACCTCGCCCGAGTAGGCCGGGTTGTAGGGGGTGGCGTAGGTCTGCCAGTGGTACTCGGGCTCGGCCACGGAGACGCAGTCCACCAGCGCCCCGGGAATCTTCACCGCCCGCGGGGAGAGCGACCCGGCCTCGGCGATGCGCTCCACCTGGACCAGGACCAGCCCCCCGCTGTTCTTGGCCGCCATGGCCATGGCCAGGTTGTCCAGGGTGAGGGACTCGCGCTCCATGGTCACGTTGCCGGCGGTGTCGGCGGTGGTGCCGCGGAGGATGGCCACGTCGATGGGAATCCGCCGGTAGAGCAACCACTCCTCGCCGTGGAGCTGGATGAGCTCCACCAGATCCTCCCGGGTCACGTCGTTGACCTTTCCGCCGCCGTGGCGCGGGTCGACGAATGTCCCCAGCCCGACCTTGGACACCGTCCCCGGCTTTCCGGCGGCGATGTCCCGGTAGAGATGCGAGATGCAGCCCTGGGGGAGGTTGTAGGCCTCGATCTCCCCGGCCAGCGCCATCGCTCCGAGCCTGGGGATCAGGCCCCAGTGCCCGCCGATGACCCGCCGCACCAGCCCCGGCCGGGCGAGCCGGTTGAGCCCCCGGGTCTTGCCGTCCCCCTGCCCGGCGGCGAAGAGGAGCGTCAGCTCGCGCGGGGCGCCGCTCGTCTCGTGGGCCCGGGCCAGGGCCTCGAGCAGCGCGTCCGGGGTCCCGTTCCCGACGAAGCCGGAGGTGGCAATCGTGTCCCGGGACCGGATCAGCGCCACCGCCTCGTCGACGGTGGTGACCTTGCTGACGCTGAGCATGACCGCAGCGAGGCTGTCACCAGCTCCCGCTGCGGGTCAATGCAAGGCTGTCAGGCCCCGGGCGCGAAGAACGCCGCCGCCCGGCGCGTCGCGTCGAGCACCAGCTTGCGCCACTCGGCGCTCGCCTTCTCGGCGAAGGCCAGCGACTCGCGGGCGTACCGCGCCGACTCCTCGAGGCCGCTGACCGCCTGGGCCATGGTCTTGCTCTCCAGCTTGGCCAGCTCGCCCAGCCCGGCCTCCACGCGGCCGACCTGGTCGGAGACGATGCGGGTCCACTCCACCGGGAATTGCTGCACCTGCGAATTCTTCTGCTGCTCTGCCATCTGACTAACCCCTGTCTGCTCGGGGCGACCATTCGCTCCGACGGGGCCAAGGTAACCCAGCCGCCGCTCCGGTCAAGCGAAATTGCTGCGCTGCAACAAATCCGGGCAGTTCGGCTAGCGGCGCCGCTTGCGCACCGCCTTCTTCAGCTCGTCCACCTCGCGGCGGAGGGCCTCCACCTCGCGGGAGACCGGCTCGGCCGGGGGAGGGTTGAAGGCGGCGAAGGGGTCGGTGGGGACGAAGGCGGAGAAGGGATTGAAGGCCGAGACGGCCCCCATCCCCTGGCGGGCGTGGAGGTAGAGCTCCAGGGCCCGGGTGACGTACCGGCCGAGGAACTCGGCCAGCGCGTCGTCTCCCATGCGGATGAGCTGGTGGAGAAGCGGAGCGGGCAGGAGCTGTCCCGCGTTGCGGTCCTCGATGATCACCTGGGTCAGGGTGGCCTGGGTGAGGTCGGCGCCGGTCTTGGCATCCACCACCCGGACCTCGCCCCCGCCGCGGATCTTGGCGGCGATCTCGGCCAGCGTGACGTAGCGGCTGGCCTCCGGGTCGTAGAGCCTCCGGTTCCCGTACTTCTTGATGACCACGGCCATGGCCGCCCCCGGGGAGGGTCCTTGATGCTGCAAGTGCGAAGGCGGTGGCCAACGTCGGCGCCGCCTCGTAGTCTCCGGCCAATGTACCGCGCCTACCAGCTCCAGCGGGGCCTCCGCGAACCGCTCCACCTCTGGGCCTCCCTGGCCAGGGCGGTGTGGTCGCACCCCGCCCTGCCCCCCACCCCCCTCTCCCGGGCCCTGGCCGCGGCCAGCGAGCTCTGGGAGCGCTCCACCCGGGTCTACCCCAAGCCCTCCTTCGGCCTGGACTCGACCCGCATCGGCGGCCGGACGGTGGCGGTGCGGGAGACGGTGGTGGAGCGGACGCCGTTCTGCAACCTGGTCCGCTTCGAGCGGGAGGCCGGCCGCGACGACCCCCGCGTGCTTCTGGTGGCGCCCCTCTCCGGCCACCACGCCACGCTGCTCCGGGAGACGGTGCGCGAGCTGCTCCCCGATCACGACCTCTACCTCACCGACTGGATGGACGCCCGGCTGGTCCCGGCGGAGGCCGGACGCTTCGACCTGGACGACTACATCGACCTGCTCGTTCGGTGGCTCCGCCTCCTCGGCCCGGACCTCCACGTCGTCGCCGTGTGCCAGCCGGCGGTGCCGGTGCTGGCGGCAGTGTCGCTCCTGGCCGAGGAGGAGGAAGAGGCTCAGCCCCGGACCCTGTCCCTCTTCGCCGGTCCCATCGACACCCGCCGGAGCCCGACCGAGGTCAACCGCCACTCGCGGGACCGGCCGCTGGAGTGGTTCGAGCGCTGGGTGGTGCACGAGGTCCCGGCGAGCGAGCCGGGCGCCGGCCGGAAGGTGTGTCCGGGCTTCATCCAGCTGGCCGGGTTCGTCTCCCTGAACGCCGACCGTCACCTGGCCTCGCACTGGAAGCTGTTCCGCGACCTGCTCGTGGGAGACGAGGACGGCGCAGCAGCCACCCGCCGCTTCTACGACGAGTACCTGGCGGTGATGGACCTGCCCGCCGAGTACTACCTGCAGACGGTCCGGGTCGTCTTCCAGGAGCACGCCCTGGCCCGCGGCGAGCTCCTCCATCGCGGCCGCCCGGTCCGCCCGGCCGCCGTCCGGCGGACGGCGCTGCTCACCGTGGAGGGAGAGGCCGACGACATCACCGGGCTCGGCCAGACCGAGGCGGCGCACGGCCTGTGCTCGGGCATCCCGGAGGCGAAGAAGCAGCACCACCATCAGCCCGGCGCCGGCCACTACGGAGTGTTCAGCGGGCGGCGCTGGCGCGAGGAGATCGCCCCGCGCCTGCGCGCGTTCTTCCGGGCGCACGCCGCCGGAGGCCGGGGGTAGCCGGAGGACACACACCCCCGCGGCGCGGGAGCCAGACGCTCCCCGCGGCGAGTTCTTGACGGGGGCAACCGCGCCGCCCCTAGCATCGTCCGCCCACCGGGGTCACGATGCCCGCGCCCTCCGCCGCTCTCGGTGATGCCGGCCTCCACCGCCAGCTGGTCTTTCTCGCGCAGCTCCTCGAGACGGTGGAGGAGACCCCCACCGCCGGCCTGTGGAAGTACGGGCCGCTCTCCGACGGGAGCCGCTTCGACCTGGTGGCCGGCGCCGGACGCCTGCGCTTCGTGGCCGGGGGCACGGAGGAGGAGCGCCTCGGCACCCAGCTCGAGCGCCTCTACCCGGAGATGGCACGCCTGCTGCCGGAGGCCCTGGAGCGCGCCCGCGCCGAGCGCCGGCCGCTGGGCGAGGTGCTCATCGAGTCCGGGGGGCCGCGCGCCGAGCTGGCCGTGCGCGCCGCCCTGAAGGCACAGATGGTGAAGCGGCTGCTCCACCTCTCGGCGGTGGCCCCGCCCGGCGCCGAGCCCCACTTCGAGACCCTGAAGAGCACCATGGACCCGAGGCTGACCTTCGGCGCCTTCGAGGCCTACCTGGCCTGTGCCCGGGCGCTGGCCCCCGCTCCGCTCGACGTCGCACACCGCGCGGCGACGGACATCGGCCCGAGGGCGCGCACCAGCGTGGTGGTGCTGCAGAACGGCGACGCCGGTGGCCGGGAGGCGGTGCTCGGGGCATACGGGCTGGCGCCGCAGAGCTTCGAGGGGCTCGAGCACGCGCTGGTCACCCTGGGCGGCCTGCTCCGGGCGCACGGCCGCCCGCCGGGCGGCGACCCGCTCCAGCTCGCCGCCGTGGGCACGCCGCGCCACTGGCGGGTGGGAGTGGTCGGGCCGAGCTGCGCCGCCCTCCTCGACGACGTCGACGACGAGACGTCGGTCTCCCTCCTGGCCCGGGTGCTGGACCGGGCGCCCGCCCCCGCCGAGGCGGGGCCGCTGCGCTCGCCCACGCTCGGGCCGGGCGCGCCGCCGCTCGCCCAGACCCTCGAGGCGGCCGCGGCCGACGTCCCGGGATGCCTGGCCGCGGGCGTGGTGCACCTTCCCACCGCCGAGGTGGAGAGCGCCTTCCTGGCCGAGGAGGGCTCCGGGCTCCGGCTGGGCCGCGGCGCGGCGGTGGCCAGCGAGCTTCTCTCCCCGGCGGCCCCGGCATCGTCCGGCGAGCTCCGCGAAGCCTGGGCGCTCACCGGACGAGGCCTGTTCCTCGCCCTCCCCCTCCACCCGAGCTCGGAGCAGGCCCTGGTGCTCGCCTGCCGGCGGGCGACCAACGCCGGCGTGGCGCTGGCCCTGGGGCGCCAGTGGCGCGCCCGGGTGATGGACCACGCCCGCTGATGGACGCCGGAGGTCCCCCGTTCCGGCGCCGCTCCATCGCCCTCACCGTCGCCTGCGCCATCGCCTTCGCCGGAGCCCTCCAGGCGGTGGCCTTCGCCTTCTCCCCGCTCTACCGGGAGCTGGGCGCCTCGGCCGGGGCCGGCTGGCTCCCGGCCTTCATCTTCGCCAGCTCGCTCCTGGCCATCGCCTTCCTGGTCATCCTCTGGTGGCGCATGCGGCGCGCGCCGCTCCTCGGCTACCTCGGGGTGATCGCCGCCCAGAACGCGGTCATGGCCTGGCTCGGCCGGTGGAGCGCGCTGATGCTCCTCTTCCCCGCCCTGGTGACCGCGGCGGCGGCCTGGACCTGGAAGGACCTCCGCTAGCGAGAGGGCTCGACGACCACCGCGGTGCCGTAGCAGAGGACCTCGGTCACCCCGGCGGCGATCTCGGTGGCGTCGTAGGCGGCGGCGATGACCGCGTTGCCCCCGGCGGCCCGGGCATGGAGCGCCATCCGCTCGAAGGCCTCCCGGCGCGCCAGCTCGCACATCTCGCTCCAGAGGGTGATGTTGCCGCCGAAGAGCGTCTGCAGCCCGGCGAAGAAGCTGCCGACGATGCTCCTCGAGCGGACGACGATGCCGCGCACCACGCCGAGGTTCTTCACCACCCGGTAGCCGGGCAGCTCGAAGGCGGTGGTGACCATCGACAGCGGAACGGTGGACAGGGGAGGTCCGAGGGAGTGCGGGTCCATGCCCCACGCTTCATAGCGTAAGGGGGCGGCGGCGGGGATTTCGTGTCCGTCTTGGTTGCAATCACCCGGACGCCCGTACATGAGAGCGCCCCGATGCGTCCGTGGACCCCGGGGCTCCGGCATCGCTGCTCGCCGCCGGCTTCGGCCCCCTGACACCCGAGTCCGGAGAGCTCGCTCATGCGTCGTCTTTGGTCGCCCGCCGTGCCAGCCCTGCTGCTCGCCTTGACCGCCGCCGGGCAGGTGCCCCTTCCCCCCGAGGGGCCGCTTCCCCTGCCCCGGTTGACCTCCGGCCCGCCGCCTCGCCTCGGCGCTCCGCTCGAGGCGGTGGACGGGGGCGTCGACGGGACGACGCCGGTGCGCGAGTCGATGACCTTCCAGGAGGCGGTCGACCGGGCGCTGGTGCGCAACCCGAGCGTCCTCACCGCCACCCAGGAGATCGCCCGCGTCCGGGCCCTGATGGAGGAGACCCGCGCCGCCGCCATCCCCACGCTGGTCGCCAACCTCAACTACCTCCGCCTGGACAGCAGCCGCGTCCTCAACGGAGTGGTCTACGCGCCCGGAAGCCAGTGGGCGGGGAACGTCCAGATCGCCATCCCGCTGCTCGCGCCCTCCACCTGGGCCAACACCATCCGGGCCAACGACCAGGTGGAGGTCTCCCGCTTCAACGAGGCCGACGTTCGCCGGGTGGTGGCCACCAACGCCGCCAGGGCCTACATCGCCCTCATCGCCCAGAAGCGGCAGGTGGAGGTGAACGTCCTCGCCCGCGACACGGCCGCCGCGCAGCTGGACTTCGCCAAGAAGCGGCTCGAGGGGGGAATCGGGAACAAGGTCGACGCCGCCCGCGCCGCCCAGACGCTGGAGAGCGCCGAGGTGGCGCTCCAGGCGAGCTACCGGGACCTCTACCGGACCCAGGAGGCGCTCGGCGTCCTGCTCGGCGCGCCCGGGCCGATCGATGCCCGGGAGCCGCCCAGCTTCCCCCAGCTGCCGGGGCTGGACGCGGCGCTCGCCGAGGCGCCCTCCCGGAGGACGGACATCCGCCTCTACCGGGAGCAGGTCAAGGCGTCCGACAAGTCCCTGAACATGACCTGGATGGACTACCTGCCCACGCTGACCCTGGTCGGACAGCCCTTCTGGCAGAACCCGGCCACGCCCACCGTCCCCGAGTGGGGCTGGCAGGCGCAGGCCATGCTCTCCTGGAGCATCTTCGACGGAGGGGCGCGCTACGGGCACACCCACGAGCGCGAGGCCCTGCTCGAGGAGAACCGCATCACGCTGGAGGGCGCCACCCGCCAGGTTCTCTCCGACGCGCGGCAAGCCTTCGACGACGTGAACCGGAGCGCCCGGGCCCTGGAGAACGCCCGGCGCGCGGCCGCCTACGCCGTCGACACCTACCGCCTGGCCGACGTCTCCTACCGGGCCGGGGCCACCACCAACCTCGACCTCATCGACGCCTTCCGGTCCGCGCGTGACGCCGCCACCCAGGCGGTGGTGGCCGAGGATTCGCTCCGGCAGTCGGCGCTCGACCTGCTCGTCGCCGCCGGCCGCTTCCCCTGAGCCGACCGCTCACTCGTAGCGGAGCGCCTCGATGGGATCGAGCTGGCTCGCCTTGCGCGCCGGGTAGAGGCCGAAGGCCACGCCCACCAGCGCGCTGAACACCACCGCCACCGCCACCACGTCGGCCCGGAAGAGGACCGGCCAGTGAAAGAGCGAGGTCATCCACCGGGCGGTGAGCACGCCGAAGGCGATGCCGAACATCCCGCCGCAGGTGGCCAGCGTCACCGCCTCGACCAGGAACTGCATCAGGATGTCCACCGCCCGGGCCCCGATGGCCATCCGGGTGCCGATCTCCCGGGTCCGCTCGGTGACGCTGACGAGCATGATGTTCATGATGCCGATGCCGCCCACCAGCAGCGAGACGCCGGCAACGATGGCCAGGAGGAGCGACACCGTCCGGCTCGACTCCTCCTGGGCGCTGGCCACCTCGGCCAGGTTGCGGATGAAGAAGTCGTCGTCCCCGCCGCGGAGATTGTGCCGGTCGCGGAGGAGCATGGTCACGTCGCTCTCCGCCCGCTCGGCGGTGACCCCGGTGACCAGGATCTGACCGGCGATGAACTTCTGCAGCCCTCCCTGCACCTTGGCCATGAAGGTGGTCAGGGGGATGAACACCGTGTCGTCGTAGTCCTGACCGAACGGGCTCTGCCCCTTCTTGCCGGCCACGGCCACCACCTGGAAGGGGATGTTCCGGATGCGCACCACGTGGCCGATCGGGTTGGCGTTGGCCCCGAACAGCTTCTCCGCCACCGTCGCCCCGAGGATGGCCACCTTGGAGCCGGAGTCGAGGTCCGACTGGGTGAAGCGGGTGCCGACCTGCATCGGCCAGCTGCGGATCTCGAAGAAGTCCGGCTCGGTGCCCTGGATCTGGGTGGTCCAGTTGGCGTCCTCGCTGATCACCTGGCTGCCGGAGCGCAGCACGGCCACGGCGTAGCGCACCGAGGGCAGCTCGGTGCGGATGGCCTTGAGGTCGTCCCAGGTGAGCGTGGGCTGGGTCCCGCTGCCGCCGCGAGCGCCGCCGGCGGTGGTGGTGCCGGGGAGGACCACCAGGAGGTTGGTCCCCATCGAGGCGAACGCCTCCTCCACCGCCGAGCGCGCCCCCTCGCCGATGGCCACCGTGGCGATGACCGCCCCCACCCCGAAGATCATCCCCAGGGTGGTGAGGAAGGAGCGGAGCTTGTTGCGGAGGAGCGCCCGCAGCGCCACCCGGATGACCTCGAAGAGGTTCACGCCGCCTCCTCCCCGCGCGGGAGGACGGCCGGGGCCGGCGTCTGGCGCCGATCGCTGAGCAGCCGGCCGTCCTTGAGGACCACCACCCGGCCGGCGAAGGCGGCGATGTCCGCCTCGTGGGTGACCAGCACCACGGTGATGCCGCTCCGCCCCAGCTCCTGGAAGAGCGCCATCACCTCGACGCTGGTGCGGGAGTCGAGGTTGCCGGTTGGCTCGTCGGCGAGGATCACCCGGGGGTCGTTGACCAGCGCCCGGGCGATGGCCACCCGCTGCTGCTGGCCGCCGGAGAGCTGGCTCGGGGTGTGGTCCATCCGGTCGGCGAGGCCCACCCGCTCGAGCGATCGCCGGGCCCGGGTGTGGCGGACCCGGCGGTCCAGCCCGGCGTAGAGCAGGGGGAGCTCGACGTTCTCCAGCGCCGAGGTCCGGGAGAGCAGGTTGAAGCTCTGGAAGACGAAGCCCAGGGTGTGGTTGCGGACCCGGGCCAGCTGGTCCGGGGTCAGCCCGGAGACCTCGGTGCCGTCGAGCCGGTAGCGGCCGGAGGTCGGCCGGTCCAGGCAGCCGATGAGGTTCATCAGGGTGGACTTGCCCGAGCCCGACTGGCCCATGACCGCCACGAACTCGCCCTTCTCGATGCTGAGCGAGACGCCGCGAAGGGCACGTACCTCGACGTCGCCCATCCGGTAGTTCTTGGTGACGTCCTCGATGGCGATCTGCGGCGCCATGGACGTCAGAACAGCCGGCGCGGCGGTCCTCCGGCGGAGCCCGGGGGAGGGGCGCTGGTCACTCCGGTGATGGCCTGGTCGCCGGGACGGAGGTTCCCCTCGGTGATCTCGCTCAGCGTGCCGTCGGAGACCCCGGTGCCGACGCGGACGGGAAGGGGCTTCCCCTCGCGCAGGACCCACACCGTCTTCTGGCTCTCCGCCCCGGCCGGAGGCTTCTGGGCTCCCGGCCCACCCGGTCCCGGCCCCCGCGCGCCGGAGCCTCCGCCCGGTGCCCCGCCGCCGGCCCGGCCCCCGCCACCCTGGCCGCGGGCCCCGCCGAGCTGGGCGAGCATCTCCGGAGGGGGGCGAAAGCGCAGCGCGGCGTTGGGAACCCGGACGGCGTCCGGCCGCTCGGCGTAGACGACGGTCACGTTGGCCGTCATCCCCGGCTTGAGCTTGAGGTCCGGGTTGGCCACGTCGATGACCGCGTCGTAGGTGACGACGTTCTGCACCGTCTGCGGCGCGTTGCGGATCTGACGGATGTGGCCGGTGAACCGCTCGTTGGGGTAGGCGTCGACCAGGAAGGTGGCCTCCATGTTGTCGCGGAGCTTGCCCACGTCCGCCTCGGCCACCGAGGTGTCCACCTGCATGCGGCGCAGGTCCTCGGCGATGGTGAACAGGACCGGCGCCTGCAGGGAGGCGGCCACCGTCTGGCCGACGTCCACGTTGCGCGAGATGACCACCCCGTCGATGGGCGAGTAGATGTTGGTGTAGGCCAGGTTCTCCTCGGCCTGCTTGAGATTGGCCTTGGCCTGCTCCAGCTGGCCGCGGGCGGTTCCGGTCTGGGCCACCGCGGCCCGCCAGGTGGCCTCGGCCGTGTCCAGGTCCGCCTGGGACATGAGCTCCTTGTCCTTGAGGACCACGGTGCGGTCGTACTGGCGCTTGCCGTCCAGCTCCTGGACCACCGACTTGTCGACCTGGGCCTTGGCCGCCACCCAGTTGGCCCGCGCCTGGTCCACCCCGGCCTGGTAGAGCGCCGGGTCGAGCTTGGCGATGAGCTGCCCCTTCTTGACCGGGGAGTTGAAGTCCACCGGGATCTGCACCAGCCGTCCGCTCACCTGGGCGCCGACCTGGACGGTGACCAGCGCCGAGAGCACGCCGGTGGCGGTGATGCGCGCGACGATCGGCCCCCGGTCCACGGTGGCCGTCTCGTAGGGAAGCGGCGCCGGGCGCCGGAGCACGCGCCATCCGGTCACGGCGGCAGCCACCACCAGGACCGCCAGCGCCGGCCAGCGCCACCGGCGCAGCCGGGGCAGGAGCCCGGGCGTGGCGCCGGCCTCGAGCCCGGGGAGAGGGGGGGCGACGGAGGAGCCCTCGGGGGCGGTCACGGCATGGTCATCCTTCAGCAGCGGGGACTCGGGTGCCACAGGCAGGATCGAATAATCCACCGGGGTAGTGGAAGACACCTGGGCGCTCATTCCGTTAGGGAGCGAATCCGTTGGGCTTCCTCCCCTGGCTGTGCTCTATGCTGGAGGGTGCTCCGCTATGCCGCCGACCGGCGAACCCTCGTCTGGACAGCGGCGATGCCCCTGGTGGCCCTGGCCCCGTATGCGGTGCCCTCCCTGGCGCGCTGGCTCTGGCCCCTGGCCGCCTACCTGGCGCTCTCCGCCGGCGTCATCGCCCACAACCACAATCACTGCCCGACCTTCCGGAGCCGGCGGCTGAACGCCCTCTTCGGCCAGTGGCTGAGCATCTTCTACGGGTATCCCACCTTCGCCTGGATCCCCACTCACAACCTGAACCACCACAAGTTCGTCAACCGCGCCGGCGACGCGACCATCACCTGGCGGTACACGAAAGCCCATCACTTCCCGATGGTCTTCGCCTACCCCTTCATCTCCAGCGTGTTCCAGGCCACGCCGACCAACGAGTACATCCGCAAGGCCCGCGCCACCCGGCCGGAGCTCTTCCGGGAGATCGTCCTCCAGTACGCGTCCTTCCTGGGGATCCACCTCGGCCTCATCGGGCTCGGGGTGGCGCTCTATGGCTTCGCCCTGGGGATGCGGCTCTGGCTCCTGATGTTCCTGGTCCCGGCGGTCTTCGCGCTCTGGACGATCATGTTCTTCAACTACATCCAGCACGTGCACACCGACCCGTGGAGCGAGTACGACCATTCGCGCAGCTTCACCGGCGACGCCCTCAACTTCTTGCTGTTCAACAACGGCTTCCACACCGTGCACCACGAGACCCCGGGAGCGCACTGGAGCACGCTGCCGGCGCTGCACGAGCGGGTGGCGGCGCGGATCCACCCGGCCCTGGTCCAGCCCAGCTTCTGGACGTTCTGCGCCAGGAACTACCTGCTCGCCCCGCTCTTCCCGGCGCTGGGGACCCGGCAGATCGGCCGGGCCCCCTTCGACGACCCGACCCTGGTCGACGGGGTGGTGACGGCGTCCGTGGACGCGAGCGAGCAGGGCGTCAATGCCGCCCGCGCCGTCGAGCCCGCGCCCGCCGCCCGGTGAACCTGCTCCTCCTCGACGATGCCGACCTGCGCGCCGACGGGACGGCCACCCTGGCCGGCCGCACGGCGCTGCACGTCCGCGAGGTGCTCCGCGCCGGGCCCGGGGACGTGGTGCGGGTGGGCCGGATGGGGGGCTGGATGGGGTCGGCGGAGGTGCTCCGCTCCGAGCCGGGGACCGTGCTGCTCCGCGTGCGGCTCGACACGCCACCGCCCGCCCGCCCCGGCGTGGACGTGGTCCTCGCCCTTCCCCGCCCCAAGGTGCTCCGCCGGCTGCTCGCCTCGGCCTCCGCGCTGGGCGTCGACCGCCTGCTCCTGGTCAACGCCGCCCGGGTGGAGAAGAGCTATTTCGGCTCGCCGCTCCTCGAGCAGGCCCGCACCGCCGCCGCGCTCCGCGAGGGCCTGGAGCAGGCGAAGGACACCTGCGCCCCGGAGGTCCACCTCTTCGAGCGCTTCCGCCCCTTCGTCGAGGACACGGTCGACGGGCTGCTCGGCCCGGGCACCCGGCTCCTGCTCCATCCGGCTCCGGAGCGGGCCCCGCTCGCCCGGCCCCCCGGCGGTCGGGTGGCCCTGGCCATCGGCCCGGAGGGGGGGTGGGTGCCCTTCGAGCGCGAGCTCCTCGAGCGGCACGGCTTCACCCCCGCTTCCTTCGGGCCGCGCACGCTCCGCGTGGAGGCCGTCCTTCCCTACGCGCTCGGGTGGCTGGACGGGAGTCGCCCGGCGGAGCCCGGGCGTGAGAAGCTCCCCGGCACCGAGCCATGGCCCACCCCACCCCGCCCGCCGAGCCCCTGAAGGTCCCCCCGAGCGCGCCGGACGCGCCGCCCCCGCCCTCGACCGGCTACGACATCGCCGCTCCCCCCGCGCTGCTCGACTTCATGATGCAGCGCTGGCGTCCGGCCGCGGCCAGGCTCCCCGCCCCCATCCGTTTCCACGCCGCCTTCGCCGCCCGGCGACGGGCCCTCTCCCGGCTCTTCCCCGGCGAGACGCTGGTCATCCCCACCGGCGAGGAGAAGGTGCGCAGCAACGACACGCTCTACCGGTTCCGGCCGGGGAGCGACTTCTACTACCTCACCGGCAACACCGAGCCGGACGGTGTCCTCGTCCTCCAGCCCCAGGGCGGCGGCGGCCACCGGGACATCCTCTTCGTCGAGCCCAACCCGGGCCGATCGGATGCCACCTTCTTCACCGACCGGATGAAGGGCGAGCTGTGGGTCGGCCCACGGCTGGGCGTCCCCCAGAGCCAGGCCCGCTACCGCGTCGACGAGGCGCGCAGCCTGACCGAGCTCCGGAGCACGCTCGACGCCCTGCACCGACCGGCCACCCGTCCCTGGCGCGTGGTGCGGGGCATCAGCCGGGTGGTGGATGCCGCTCTCTCCGACCAGGGGGCGCGCGACCACGAGCTGGCCACGGCGCTGGCGGAGATGCGCCTGCTCAAGGACGCGCAGGAGGTCCGCGAGCTCCAGGCCGCCATCGCCTCCACCCACCGGGGATTCGAGGACGTCATCCGCGCGCTCCGCCGCGCCCAGACGGAGCGCACCGTGGAGGGCGTCTTCCACCTCCGCGCGCGCGAGGAGGGCAACGACGTCGGGTACGGGACCATCGCCGCCTCCGGGGCGCACGCCTGCATCCTGCACTGGGTGCGCAACGACGGCCCGCTCCGCCGGGACGAGCTGCTCCTCCTCGACGCCGGCGTGGAGGGGAAGAGCCTCTACACCGCGGACATCACCCGGACCCTCCCCATCTCCGGGCGCTTCAGCCGGGAGCAGCGCGAGATCTACGAGCTCGTCCA
>DASPUU010000321.1:0-39250 GCA_035622755.1 Myxococcaceae bacterium | reverse complement strand
GCCCCCCCCCCCGGAAAACCCTCCGGAAAACCTCTGGCACCTCACCCCCGCACCTCACCCCCGGAAGACCTCTGGCACCTCACCCCCCGGAAGACCTCTGGCACCTCACCCCCGGGGAAGACCTCTGGCACCTCACCCCGGGCACCTCACCCCGCCTCACCCCGCACCTCACCCCCGCTCACGCCCTCGGAGGGGCAGGGGACGGCCCGCCCGGGCGACGAGCTGAACCTCGGAGCGCTCGCCCAGCGCGAGTCCGTCGCCCCTGGGCTCGGTCCCGGTGACGGCGACCACGTCGCCGCGGTGGAGACCGAAGAAGGATGCGTTGGCCGAGGTGCGGTGCTTCTCCTGGAGCGCGAGCCCCATCCGACCCTCCGGCCCGCAGCCCATGAAGCGGCGTCGACCCTTCCCCTCCAGCGGCTCGGAGACGATGCGGAACACGCGGCCCGCCGGCGCCTCGGCCCAGGCCTCGCCGGCGGGGGCGAGGACGAGGTAGCTCATCTTCAGCGCCTCCTTGTGCAGCCCGGCGCTCCGGGCGAGCTGCTCGAGGAGCGGCGGCATCGACCAGGCGCGCTCGGCGTGGCACCAGTCGGAGGGCCTGGCCAGCGCCGGGCAATCTCCCCGCCAGAGGCAGGGAGCACGGACGGCAAAACCGCGCCGGACGAGCAGGTCGCGCAGGGCGAGCAGCTCGCGCGACGTCTCCCGGAGCGCGGGCTCGACGATGACCACCGAGCCTCCGGGCCGGAGCACCGCCGCGGCTCGCTCCACCAGGGCCGCCCGGCGCCCCAGCGCCGGGTCCCCCCGCCCGAAGAGCTCGTTGAGGAGGTGGCCAAGGAGGACGACATCGACCCCGGCGGCGGGCAGCTCGCCGGCGCGGTGCGGATCCCAATCTCGGGTGGCGAGCGCCTCGCCCGCCTCGGCGGCCAGGGCCCGGGCCAGCGCCAGCGCGGGGCGGCTCCGGTCCGCGGCGATGACCTCGGAGGCCCCGGTGTCCAGGGCGGCGAAGGCCATCGGCCCCGGCCCGCTCCCCAGGTCGAGCGCTCGCCGGGGCCGCGAGCCGAGCTCCCCGAGCACCGCGCGCCCCTGCGCGTAGGACACCGGCCAGTAGAAGAGGAGGTAGGCGCCCAGGAGGCGCGGGTCGTCCAGGTAGCGCTCGCCGGCCAGCTCCCGGCCGCGCGTGAGCCCGTGCGACAGGGTCCGGACGCCGGCGGCCACGTCGCGGACCTCCCCCGGGGTCAGCGCCGGCGGCCCTTCCGGAAGCCGCCGGGCGGCGCGCCACACCGCGACCAGCCGGGGCATCCAACGGAGCAAGTCACGCGCCGCCCAATCGCCGTCTCGCACAGGCTCGCCTTAGGAGTAGAAGGCGTCCCATGTCCATGACCCTGGTCCCCGAGGCCATCGAGGCCTACGCCAGCGAGCACTGCGAGCCCGTCCCGCCGCTCCTGGAAGGGCTCCGCGAGGAGACCTATGCCGCGATGGCATCCCCCGGAATGCAGGTCGGCCGCATGGAGGGGCACTTCCTGCGCCTCCTGGTCCGCCTCAGCGGCGCCCGGCGCGCCCTGGAGATCGGCATGTTCACCGGCTACTCCGGCCTGATGATCGCCGAGGGGCTGCCCGAGGACGGGACCCTCATCACCTGCGACGTCGACCCGAAGGCCGAGGCCATCGCCCGCCGCGCCTTCGCCCGGAGCCCGGTGGGCCGGAAGATCACCATCCGGATGGGCCCGGCGCTGGAGACCCTGAAGACGCTGAAGGGGCCGCTCGACTTCGTCTTCCTCGACGCGGACAAGGAGAGCTACCTCGCCTACTTCGAGGCCGTCCTCCCCCTCCTTCGCCGGGGAGGACTCCTGGTGGCGGACAACACCCTCTGGAGCGGCAAGGTGCTTCAGCCGAAGAGCGAGTCGGACCGGGCCATCGTCGCCTTCAACGACGCCGTGGCCCGGGATGCGCGGGTGGACAAGGTGCTCCTCACCGTCCGGGACGGGATGACCCTCTGCCTCAAGCGCTAGCCACGGCGCGGCTGCCGCCGAGGAAGTCCTCCAGCTCGGCGCGGCGCGCCAGCGTGTCCTCGTACCCCAGGCTCTGCAGCCGGTCGACGTAGGTCCGCTCGAAGGCGAGGTAGGAGACCAGGTCCGCCCCCCCGCGCCGCCCGGCGCCCATCCCCCGCAGGAGATAGCGCACCACCCGGGGGAAGTGCTCCATCTGGTCAGCGGCCAGCCCCCCCAGCTCACGCGAGGGGCGCAGGGTGAGCACCGGGATGACGCGGAACTGCGCGCCGCGGATGCCGGGCGGAGGCGTGGAGATGCTCAGCGTGTGGTTGATGCGCTCCAGCCGCTCGGCGTCCGAGTCGAGGTGGTCCAGAAACAGGGCGTTGAGCAGCACGCCCGCCACCTGCGAGACGGGCAGGAGGCGGGTCTCGGCGTCCTCGGTGTTCAGCTCCTCGGTCTCGGCGGCGGTGCGCATGTAGCGGACGCCGATGGCCACGAGGCGGTCGGCTCCGAGGTGGATGGCCGGGCTGAGCGGCTCGGTGAGGCGCACCTGGCCGTCGCCGTAGAACGAGCCGCCCAGCCGCACGGGGGGAAAGAAGACCGGGATGGCCGCCGAGGCCATCACGTGGTCGATGGTCAGCGACTCCCGCCGGCCCAGCCGCCGGCTCCGTGCCCACGGCGGCACGTCCGGAACGGCGTCGAAGAAGGTCACTGCCGTCCCGGTGAGGTAGCTGGTGGCGGTCACGCCCAGCGCCCGGAGCCGGCCGGCGGCGATGTGCGCCGGCACCCGCTCCAGGGGAATGCGCTCGGTGAGGAGCGCTCGGAGCGGGGTGGTGTCCAGGAGGTGATTCACCTGGCGGAGCGTGACCAGCCCACCCGAGGTCAGGTTGCGGATCCACCGCGAGCCGATGGAGGCCACGCTGAGGACGTCGGTGCGGTAGACGTGGTCCGGGGTGAGCGAGAGCCAGGTCTCGGACAGGCGCTGCACCGCCCCGGAGAAGTCGTCGGCGTGGGCCGCCAGCGCCGCACCGTTGATCGCCCCGGCCGAGACGCCGGTGATCACCGGGAAGGGATTGTGTGAGTTCCCGACGACCTCGGCCACCGCCCGCAGCGCCCCCACCTGGTACGCGGCGCGCGCGCCGCCGCCGGTGAGGATGAGGCCCAGGGTTGTCACGCCGGAGCAGAAGGCTACCACCGGCGATGGCGAGCCGCCGCCCGGGGGCCTCGCGCCCGATGCGCAGGAGCGTTAGATGGAGGACCTCGATGATCTCCGTCCGAGGCCTGCGCAAGCACTACACGGTGTACAAGCGTCCGCCGGGCCTCCTGGCCGCCTTCGGCTCGCTCTTCCGGCGCATCCCGACCGCGGTCAAGGCCGTGGACGGCATCTCCTTCGACATCGGGCGCGGGGAGCGGGTCGGCTTCCTCGGCCCCAACGGCGCCGGGAAGACGACCACGCTCAAGGTGCTCTCCGGCCTGCTCTACCCCTCGAGCGGCGAGGTGCGCGTCGACGGGCACGTTCCGCAGCGTCGCGAGGAGGCCTTCCTCAAGAAGATCATGCTGGTCATGGGCCAGAAGCAGCAGCTCCTCTGGGATCTCCCCCCGTCGGAGACCTTCGCCCTCAACCGGGCCATCTACGAGGTGCCCGAGCCCGAGTACCGCCGACGCCTGGCCGAGCTCACCGAGCTGCTCGAGCTCCAGGACCTGGTCAACAAGCCCACCCGCACCCTGTCGCTCGGTGAGCGGATGAAGTGCGAGCTGGCGGCGGCGCTCATCCACGGGCCGAAGGTCCTCTTCCTCGACGAGCCGACCATCGGGCTGGACGTCTCGATGCAGGCCGCCATCCGTGGCTTCATCCGCCGTTACAACGAGCAGACCGGGGCCACCCTGCTCCTCACCAGCCACTACATGGACGACGTGGCCGCGCTCTGCCCCCGGGTCATCGTCATCGACAAGGGGACGCTGTCCTACGACGGTCGGCTCGACGCCCTGGTGCGTCGGATCCGTCCGGAGAAGCGTGTCGTGCTCCGTCTCGACCGCCCGGCGGAGGCCCGCGCCCTGGAGGGGATGGGCAAGGTCGTCTCCAGCGACGCGGCGCAGGTCGTCCTCCAGATCGCCCAGGACAAGGTGAGCGGCACCGTCGCCCGCGCGCTGGCCACCCTCAGTGTCCGCGACCTGACGGTGGAGGACCCTCCTCTAGAGGAGGTCATGAGCGAGCTCTTCAGCCAGGGCCGAACCCGCACCGAGACGGCGGCATGAGCGCGCGGTCCACGGTGCGCGCCCTTCCCACCCTGGTCAGGGTGGGATTCGCCGAGGCCATCGCCTACCGGGCGGAGATGCTCGTCTGGGTACTCTCCACCACCATGCCGCTGATCATGCTCGCCCTCTGGTCGGCGGTGGCGGCGGACGCCCCCGTCGGCCGGTTCGACCAGCGCGATTTCCTCGCCTACTTCCTGGCCACCTTCATCGTTCGCCAGCTCACCGGGGCCTGGGTGGCCTGGCAGATGAGCTTCGAGGTCCGCACCGGGACGCTGGCCATGCGGCTCCTCCGCCCGCTCCACCCCATGGTGAGCTACGCGGTGGAGAACCTGGCCGCGCTCCCGCTGCGGCTGGTGGTGGCCCTGCCCGTGGCCATGCTCGCCCTCCTCCTCCTCGGGACGGCGAGGCTGCCGCGGAGCCCGGCGCTCTGGGGAGTGTGGGCCGTGGCCGTGCTCGGGGGCTGGCTGATCACCTTCCTGGCCAACGCCCTCATCGGCTGCCTCGCCCTGTGGACCGGGAGCAGCATCAAGGTGATGGACGTGTGGCTGGTGGCCTTCATGGTCTTCAGCGGCTACCTCGTCCCGGTCGAGCTCTTTCCCGGAGTCCTGCGGACGCTGGTGGCCTGGCTGCCCTTTCGCTACCAGATCGGCTTTCCGGTGGAGGTGATGACCTCCGCCTACGACCTGCCCGCGGCGCTGGGCATGCTCGCCCGGCAGTGGGCCTTCGTGCTCGCCTTCCTCGGGCTGGCGGCCATCGTCTGGCGCCGGGGGCTGCGCCGGTTCGCGGCCTACGGTGGATGATGCACACACTGCTCCGCTACCTCCGGCTCTTCCGCGTCCAGGTGCGGAGCTCGGTGCTCCTCGGGATGCAGTACCGCGCCGACTTCCTCATCGACGGGGCGGTCTCTTTCTTCTGGACCACCACCGCCCTGGTCCCGCTCTTCGTCGTCTTCCATGACCGCCCGGCGGTGGCCGGGTGGAGCTTTGCCGAGGCGCTGGTCGTGGTCGGCTGGTTCACCCTGCTGGAGGCCATCCTCGAGGGCGCCATCAGCCCGAGCCTCACCGCCGTGGTGGAGCACATCCGGAAGGGGACCCTGGACTTCGTGCTCCTCAAGCCGGCCGACGCCCAGTTCCTGGTCTCCACCGCGCGCTTCGAGCCGTGGCGCAGCACCAACCTGCTCACCGCCCTGGCCATCTGGGGAGTGGCCTTCGTCCGGATGGGGAAGTGGCCCTCGCTTCTCGGGCTGTGCGCGGCGGTGGTGCTCCTGGCCAGCGCCACCCTGCTCCTCTATTCGCTCTGGATCCTCACCGTGAGCGCGGCGTTCTACGTGGTCAAGGTGGACAACCTCACCAATCTCTTCAACTCGGTGTTCGACGCCGCGCGCTGGCCGGTGCAGGTGTTTCGAGGAGTCCTGCGCTGGATCTTCACCCTGGTGGTTCCGCTGGCCCTGATGACCACCTATCCGGCCGAGGCGATGCTGGGTCGCCTTTCACCCCTGGCGCTCACCGGCTCGGTGGTGGGTGCGTGTGCGTTCGCCTGGGTCTCCCGCCGCGTCTGGCTCGGCTCCCTGGCACGCTATGCGTCGGCCAGCAGCTAGCCCGCAACCTGCCCCCCGGTCCCTGGGTTCACCTGGGGCAGCCGTCCAGATCCATCACCATCGCCGAGGTTCCAACGACCATGTCTCCGAAGAAGCATCTCCTTCTCGCTCTGGCCCTGCCGCTCGCCGCGGCCTGCGGCAGCAACACCTCCTCCACCGACCAGCTCCAGGCGTCGGTTCCGGACTCCACCGCGCTGACGCTGGAGGCCACCGGAGCCGCGTCCGAGGATGCGTCGCTCGTCTCGGACGGCTCGGCCGCCGCGGCGCTCAGGATCGGACCGGCCAGCAGCGCCGACACGGCCAGTGGGCTCGAGTTCCTGCCCGCCATCCGAACGGCGATCCAGGACCTGAACCAGGGCGTGAAGCAGTTCTTCGACCCCATCGGGCAGATCATCGCAACTCAAGGGACGCAGATCGCCGTCGGATCGGCGGAGACCTTCGGTCCGCAGGACAAGGACGGGGTCACCTACCTGCTCACCGTGAAGCGCTTCGCTCCCAACCGCTACGCCTGGAAGCTGGAGGGCAAGACCACCGGGGCGGCGGCCGACGTGGCCTACACCCTCCTCGCCGTGGGGACGGTGTTCCACGCCGATACCGACATGGCCCACCGCGGCCGCGGGCAGATCGGCATCGACCTGGACGCCTTCAAGGTGGTCAAGCCCGGCTTCATGGGCCAGGGCAAGCTCTACGGGGCGTACAGCAACTATGACTCCACCGACCCGAGCGGCGTGGCCGGGGACGCCAAGACCCTGGTCTACGTGCTCCAGAACTTCTCCTCCGACACCACCGCCCACGCCCCGGTGTCGGCAGCGTTCGCCGGGTTCAAGAGCCGCGCCGGCGTGCGCAGCGTCCGGGTCCTCTACTACGGCGACCTGCCCGAGTTCGTCGGCAATCCGGACCACGCCGAGCTGCTGCTCGGCCGGGCGCGCTTCAACCCCGGCGTGGGCGGCCGCGCCGACGCTCTGGTGACCGGCGGCGACGTGCCCAACGGCGAGCTCATCTACGGAGCCGAGTGCTGGGACGCCAACGAGAACCTGACCTGGAAGAAGGTCTGGGTCTGCACCGCGCCCAACGCCTGCACCGTCTCCAGCGAGACGGGGAGCATCACCGCCTGCGCCGTCGACCTGCGCGACGCCACCGCCCAGGCTCCGGCCAGCGACCAGGACCTGACCCCGGAGGCCGGCGCCCCGGATCCGAGCGTGACCGCCGCCACCGTGATGCCCAGCTTCGACAATCCCTAAGGCGGCTGGACGGCTCCGGGCGGCGGATTCGCCGTCCGGGGTGCAGCACGGGCCGGGCCCTCGTCCCCCGGGGGCCCGGCCCTCTTTCTTGCGGGAGCCTTCGTGGTAGGAGGCCCCACCCGATTCCCGAAATGTCCTCCGAGCTCGAGCGCGAGGTCGCCCGCCGGCGCACCTTCGCCATCATCAGCCACCCCGACGCCGGCAAGACGACGCTGACCGAGAAGCTGCTCCTCTATGGCGGCGCCATCCACCTCGCCGGGAGCGTCAAGGCCCGCCGTGCGCGGCGCCACGCCACCAGCGACTGGATGGAGCTGGAGAAGGAGCGCGGCATCTCCGTGACCTCGTCGGTCCTGCAGTTCGAATACCGGGGCCACGCCGTCAACCTGCTCGACACGCCCGGCCACCAGGACTTCTCCGAGGATACGTACCGGACGCTCTCCGCGGCGGACAGCGCGGTGATGCTCATCGACGCCGCCAAGGGCGTCGAGCCGCAGACGAAGAAACTCTTCCAGGTGTGCCGGCTCCGGGCGATTCCCATCTTCACCTTCATCAACAAGCTGGACCGCTACGGGCGGGCGCCGCTGGACCTGATGCACGAGCTGGAGCAGGTGCTCGGCATCCGGGCCTACCCGATGAACTGGCCCATCGGCATGGGGCCCGAGTTTCGCGGCGTCTATGACCGGCGCGCCCGGGAGGTGCACCTCTTCTCCGCCGAGGGCGGCCACGGCGAGTCGGAGGTCAGCGAGCGGGTGCTGGGCCTGGACTCCGGCGCCGGCGAGCTGCTCGCCGAGCGGGAACTGGCCCAGCTCCGCGAGGACATCGAGCTCCTCGACGTCGGCGGCGACGCCTTCTCCCGGGCGAAGAGCGACCGGGGCGAGATCACCCCCATGTTCTTCGGGAGCGCGATGACCAACTTCGGGGTGAGGCCCTTCCTCGAGGCCTTCCTCGATCTCGCCCCGCCGCCGGCGGCCCGCGCCACCAGTCAGGGGATGCGCCAGCCGAGCGATCCGAGGTTCAGCGGCTTCGTCTTCAAGATCCAGGCGAACATGGATCCCGCGCACCGCGACCGGGTGGCCTTCGTCCGGGTGGTCTCGGGCCACTACACGCGCGGGATGAACGCCTTCCACGTTCGGCTGGGGAAGACGGTGCGGCTGGCCAACCCCACCCAGTTCATGGCCGCCGAGCGGACGGCCATCGAGGAGGCCTGGCCGGGCGACGTCATCGGGCTCTTCGACCCGGGCCAGTACCGCATCGGCGACACGCTGGCCGAGGACGGCGACTTCGAGTTCGAGGGGGTGCCGCGGTTCTCGCCCGAGCACTTCGCCGTGGTCCGGGCCAGGGACCCGATGCGCCGCAAGCAGATGGAGAAGGGCCTGGAGCAGCTGAGCGAGGAGGGGACGATCCAGATCTTCCAGCAGCTCGGGATGGGGATGCGCGATCCGATCGTCGGGGTGGTCGGTCCCCTCCAGCTGGAGGTGCTCCAGTACCGCATCGAGCACGAGTACGGCGCGGACATCGTGCTCGACAAGCTGCCCTACGGCCACGCCCGCTGGGTGGTGGGGGACTTCGACCCGAAGACGTTCGACTGGGACGGGAACCGCCAGACGGTGCAGGACCGCGACGGCCAGCCGCTGGTGCTCTTCCGCGACGACTGGGCGCTCGCGCACACCGTGGAGAAGCACCCGGAGCTGAAGTTCCTGACCGCCTCGCGGCAGCTTCACGGCGAGGCAAGGATGAGCTGGTGACGGCTCAGGGGCGACGCCCCGTCTCCACGCTCGCCTCGAGAGATCGTCCTCCAGACCTCGGGCGTCCCCTCGCGGTTCGACGGTGCATCGGTCCCTGGCCGCTCACCAAGATGGGCGCGCCGTCACCGCTCGCCCATCCATTCTCCGGCAGGGACCGTCCACGGAACGGTATGACTTCGTGCTGAGACTCCTCGAGCAGCTGGACGACGTCTCGGCTCGGCTGGCGCGGGTCGAAGGCGACGTCGCCGAGCTCCGGCGGCTCACCCATGCAGTCGCCGAGGGCGTGGACCTCCTCGCCTCGGGCACTTCCGGCCTCCGGGCCTCGTGGCGCACCCTGGCCCACGTCCTGCGCGAGTGCGCCGAGGGCAACGACGTCTGGCGCGCGCGAACGGATGAGCGGCTCGACCGCCTGGAGGCGGCGCTGCACCCTGCCCGGTAGAGGCTCCTCGGGCCGTCAGCGGCCCGCGGCCAACGTGGGCAACGTCGCGTCGTCCCGGACCCTCGGCACGAGAAGCGCCGCCGGGAGCCGCCGGCGACCCCGCGCCCGCGAGCGCTCGGCCCACAGCCAGCGCGGCGGGCCCTGGAGCATCCCCTCCAGATGCGAGAAGACGCGGACCCGCCCCAGGTCCGTGGAGCTCCCCGCGTTGTACAGCGTCAGGGGGCGCTCTCCCGGCGCGCCGAGGTGAATCTCGCGGGGGACATGGCGGTGCCCGTGCAGGATGAGGTCGCACCGGCCCCTCACCCGCTCGAGGAGTGCCCGCCCCAGCGGGAGCTCGGAGCAGTAGGGTAGCCCGAGACGCTCGCTCCATCGCTCGAGCCAGGTCTCCTCGGGCAGGGCGAGCGGGTGGTGGTGGAGGAGCACCACGCGGAACGAGCCGGCCGGGGCATCGCCCAGCGCGCCCTCCGCCTCGTCGAGCATGCCCGGGGTCAGCTCCCCCTGCGAGGCCAGGAAGGACCGGTTGTGGTCGGCGGTGGAGTCGACCTGGACGAGGAGGAGCCCGGGCAGCCGCTGGACGAGCACCCGTCGCCCGCCCATCAGATGCCGCCCGGCATCGTCCGAGGTCCGGTCGTGGTTTCCCGGGACCACCGTCAGCCGGTGAGCCCGGTGCAGGGGGCCGAACACGTCCAGGAAGAGGGACATCTCCTCGTCGCGGCCGCGGTGGGTGATGTCCCCGGTCACCACCACGTGCTCGATGTCCGATTCCTCGAGTACCTCGACCAGCGCCCGTGCGGAGTCCTCCCGGGCCTGCCCGTGGCCGAGGTGGAGGTCGGAGAGGTGAGCGAGCGTGTGTGCCCTCATGCCTGCACATCTGACCAGGTCGGGGCCCCTGGGCCATGAAAGCCCTGAAAACTCTCCGTGACGGGGGCGCGTTCGGCGGCCCGGACCGGAGCCAGCGTGCCCCCGGGCAGGACTCGCAGGCGGTTGCCTCGCCATACCACGGTGCGGGCGAACAGCCCGTGGACCCAGGTGACGAAGAGGAGCGCGTCCTTGAGCCAGCCGGCCCCGAAGGCCGGCCAGGAGAAGAGCTCCCGGCGGAGGCGGCTGAAGGCGACCGAGTCCAGGGCCGGCTTGAGCACCGCGCAGGCGACGAGCGTGGCCGCCGCCCCCGCGCCCGGGCGCAGGGCGAATCCGATGACCGCCAGCGGGATGGGATTGAGCAGCGACTCGGCCAGGTAGGCGGGGAAGCTCATCGCCGTGCGGTGGGTCACGCTCCAGCGGAGGTAGCGCTTGAAGAAGGCACCGATGCTCTTCTCCACCGCGATGTTCCACACCGGGAGACTGGAGACCGCCACCCGCGCTCCCAGCTCGCGGACCAGGCGGTTCCCGAGCGCGTGGTCCTCGGCCAGCACGTTGGCCACCGAGGCGAAGCCCCCGAGCAGCTCGAGGTCGTGGCGCCAGAGGGCCATCGACTTGCCCACCACCAGGTCCCGGCCCAGCACCCGCTGGGCGGCCACCATCCCCGGGGCGATGGTCCCTCCGAGGTGGAGGTTGTCGAGGAGCGCCCCGAGGGAGCGGTGCCCCTGCCCGGCCACCGGGTGGGTGACGCATCCGACGCCCGGACGGCAGAGGTGGCCGGCGATGTCGCTCAGGTATCCGGGCGGCACGCGGACGTTGGAGTCGCTCACCACCAGGAGGTCATGGCGAGCGGCGCGCGCCAGGCAGACCAGCTGGTTCACCTTGGGGTTGAAGCCGGCCTCGCCCTCCTGGAGCACCAGCCGCACGCGCCCCGGCCAGCGGCGAAGCGCCTCGCGCGCCAGCGGATAGGCGGCATCCTCCGGCGAGCGCACGCCGAGGACCAGCTCGTACTCGCCCGGATAGGGAAGGGCGGCGAAGCTGGCGAGGTTCTCCTCCAGCGCATCGTCCGCCCCGCACAGCGGCTTGAGCACCGAGATGCCGGGCCAGGCCCCGGGCACCGGCGCGTGCAGACGCAGGTGGACCACGGTGAGGAGCACCATCACCGCCACCACCGCCACGCCGAGCACTGCGGCGGTGAGCAACGCCAGTCCGAGGATCGCCATCCGGCCTCTGAGCCCGGGCGGCGGTCCTGGAAGGGTCGGACACGGAACCGAGCCGGGCGGTCGGGACGCCAGCATGGAGGGCCCGGGGATCGCCCCGGTGTCACCCGGGCAACTTCTCGGTGCCGTGGCGCCGGCGCCAGACGACCAGCCCGTAGACGACCGCGTTGGCGAGGAGCACGAAGAGGCCCACCGCCGTCTCCACGCCGACGCCGCCCACCCGCCACCCGCCCGATGGGAGGAGGTAGTGGGTGACGAAGGCGCCCGGGTAGGTGTCCAGGCCACCCCGGGCCCGCAGCGCATTCTCCCAGGTCGTCAGCGGACACGGCCATCCGGCGAGGTTCACCGCCGCGCCCCAGCCGAACACCGGCAGCTGCACCCAGGCCGCGCGCGGCCAGCGCAGGACCAGGAGCCCACCCAGCACCACCATGGCGATGAACCCCAGGTGGACGAGGACCACCGCGCCTGCGGCCAGGCGGAAGAGCACGGCCAAGCTTACCGGCGAGGTCCGCCCCGGGTCAGCGGTACGGGCGCACCGTCCCCCCGCGGTGCCCCGCCTCGCGGAGGACCAGCCCCTCCCGGTGAGCGCGCGCCGCCGCCGGACCGACCAGGTACCCCAAGGGCTCGCTCCTCCGGCAGGTCCGCTTCAGCCAGTCACGCATCTCGCCGAACAGGCGGCGAAAACGGTCCGGAGCGGCGGTCCGGCGGCCGGTCTCCGGCGTGACGTCGAGCTCGGCCCAGAGCTGCCCGGCCAGGAGCTCGCCGGCCTCGGTGCGCGCGGAGCGCTCCCAGAAGATGACCGGGGAGCGGACCTCGTCCACTCGCCACGATCCGCGGTCCGGCCCACGCTTCACCCGGTCCACCAGCACCGGCCCGAGCGCCGGGGCGGCCAGGTAGAGCTCGGCCGGAAGGCGGTCCAGGGACTCCGGACGGGCGGGGAAGGGCCTCCAGCCCTCCGGCACCCGGCGCGGGTAGACCTCCAGCCCGTGCGGCGCGAGGAAGCGCAGGAAGGCCCGCTCGTCGTCAGCGGTGAGGAAGAGTGCGAGCCGCTCGGCCACGGCGCCCGGTCTTAACAGGGGTAAGCTCGGGTCCGTGACGGACGATGCACGCTCGCTGCTCCTCGGCCGGATGCGCGAGCTGAAGGACCTTGCCGGCATCATCGGGCTCGCCACCTGGGACCAGGAGACCTACCTGCCGCCCAAGGCGGAGCCCGCCCGCGCCGGCCAGCTCTCCACCCTGCAGGGGCTCTACCACCAGCGGCTGGTGGCGCCCGAGGTCGGCGACTGGCTCGGCGCCTGGTCGGAGAAGGCCGTCTCGGACGACGAGCGCGCCATGGCCAGGGTCTTCGCCCGGGAGCGGGACCGGGCCATCCGCGTCCCGGCCGACCTCGTCCGCACTCTCGCCGAGTCCCAGGGGGCGGCGCTCACCGCCTGGCGCGTGGCGCGGGAGGCGCGGAGCTTCACCCCCTTTGCCGCGCCGCTCGAGCGGCTGCTCGTGCTCCGCCGGGAACAGGCCGACGCCATCGGGCACGGCGGCGAGCGCTACGACGCCCTGCTCGAGGGCTACGAGCCCGGGATGCGGACCGAGCGGCTGATGCCCGTGCTCCATGCGCTGCGAGACCGGCTCATCCCCCTGGTCCAGGCGCTGGCGGGCTGGCCGCCCGGTGCCGACGCTCTCGCCGGGCGCCGCTTCCCGGCCGAGGCCCAGTGGCGCTTCACCGTCGAGCTCCTCGGGCGGCTCGGCTTCGACCTCGAGGCCGGGCGCCAGGACCGGAGCGTCCATCCCTTCACCGGCGGGACTCATCCCACCGACGTCCGGCTCACCACGCGCGTCGTCGAGGACAACCTCTCGGCCGCACTGTTCGGGACCCTGCACGAGTGCGGGCACGGCCTCTACGAGCAGGGCTTCCGGGAGTCGGACCACCGGACGCCGCTGGCCGCCGCCCCGTCGATGGGCCTGCACGAGTCGCAGTCCCGCCTCTGGGAGAACCTGGTCGGCCGGAGCCTGGCCTTCTGGCGGGCGGTGTACCCGCGCCTCCAGCGGGCCTTCCCCGGCGAGCTCGGCGCGGTGCCCGTCGAGGCGTTCCACGCCGCCATCAACCGCGTCGCGCGCACGCCGGTCCGGGTCGAGGCCGACGAGGTGACCTACAACCTGCACATCGTGCTGCGCACCGAGCTCGAGCTGGAGATGCTCCGGGGGAACCTCGCCGTCGCCGACCTGCCCGGCGCGTGGAACGCCATGCTGCGCGAGCTGCTCGGCATCGAGCCGCCGGACGTGGTGAAGGGCGTCCTGCAGGACATCCACTGGGCCTGGGGCGAGCTCGGCTACTTCCCCACCTATGCCCTGGGAAATCTCTACGCCGCCTCGCTGCTGCGCGCGGCCGAGCGGGCGCTGCCCGACCTGTGGCCGGCCATCGGCAGCGGCGAGGTCGGGCCGCTCCGGAGCTGGCTCCGGACGCACGTCCACGCCGAGGGGTCACGCCTGGACGCCGAAGATCTCGTGGTCAAGGTGACCGGGTCCGGCCTCACCGACGTGGACTTCGTCGCCTACCTCCGCGCCAAGTACGGGGCGCTGTCCGGCCGAAACCTCTCCTGAGCTGGCACCGGTGTTGCTCGGGCTCTCTCGCCAACTCTGGGGGTGAGGAATGTTTCGATGGGTGGGAGGGGTGCTGCTCCTCGGCGCCGGATGCTGCACCGGATGTCTGGAGGCGCCAGGCGTGGACGGAGAATCCGCGGGCGGCGACCCTGGGCGGTCGAGCGTCTGGGCCACGGCCGCCGATGCCGGCGTGGACGTCCTGACCAGCGGGGTGATGCTCCCGCCCCCGTGGCGGGTGGAGGATTCGAGCTGGCTGCTGGGTCCGGATGGCGGGCTCGACCACCTGGACATGCGGGTCGAGCTGGCGGTGCCGACCACTGCCAAGACCGCTCCCTGTCCGGTCCCGTCGGGCGTCTACTGCGACGGGTTCGGCGCGGTGGATGCGGCCGGGCGCCTGGTCCCGGTGGACACGTATGCCTTCCTGGGAAATCGCCCCACCTGCCGGACCGCCTGGGCCTCGGGGAGCGAGCTCGAGCGCATCTCGGGCGTGTGGCAGCTCTTCGTTCCCGAGGCCGGCCCCACCTTTCCCGTGCTCGCCGTCGTGGAATGCGCGGGCGTCGGGAAGGGAGCGTCCGACGCCGGGACACGGGCCTGGGAGCCCACCCATGACGTGGCCGACCTCATCCGGACCTGGCGGCCGGGCGCGCGGGCCAGCGTCCGCGGCGTGGTGGTCGGCGCCTGGCACAGCAGCGCGAGCAGCTCCTATGGCTTCACCCTCCAGGACCCGGACGGCGCGCCCCGGACCGGGATCCGCGTCGTGCGGCCCAGGGTCTCGTCCGTGCCTGGGCCGGGACCCCGGCTCGGCGACTACGTGCGGGTGACCGGGACGGCGTCCGCGCCCGGCAGCCCGCGGCGGGAGCTCTTGCTCTGAGGACTCGCCGGGCTCACCGGGCGCAGTTCGGCGAATCCGGGGCCCGCGGGGGCGCGCCGCTCCACTCGCTCACCCGCCCGGTCTTCTCGTCCAGGGAGAGGGAGAGCTGGAGCGGCCCGTCGCTGCAGGCGAGCAGGAAGACCCCCTCCTTCGAGCCGTCCCCAGAGAGGGGCCGCTCGACGCTGCAGCTCCCGTGGTCGACGGCGAGCCGCGCCATCGCCTTCCTGGTCCGGCCCAGGTCCGTGGCCGGCGCCAGGAGCGAGCGCGCCCGCCCGTCGTTCCAGGCGCCGACCAGACCGGCCAGGGCGCGCGCCGCCTCCGTCATGCCCGCGCTGGGCGGAAGCGTGGACCTCCACAGCAGAGCCTGGAGGCGCGGATGGGAGCGCGGCGAGAGCGCTCCGACGAAAGTGACCGCGCCGCGATCGCACTCGAGCCGCCAGCGGCCGCGGAGCCAGTTCACCGCCTCCAGCGTCCCCTCCGGCCGGCAGGCGCCGTGCTCCGCCCGCAGCCGGGCGAACTGCTCGGCCAGCTTCTCCACCGGCTGGTAGGAGAAGAAGGTGGGCTCGAAGAGCCGGCGCGCGGCCTCCGCGTCCCAGCTCCCGAGCAGGCGGTCGACGGCGGCGCGAGCATCGAGCAGCGCCGGCACGGGGACGACGGCGCGCTTCTCGAGGAGCCCGGCCCGCCGGAAGAGGACCATGGCTTCACGGTCCGGGCGCGAGCCCACCCGCTCGTCGTTCACGAAGAGGATGGTGCCGAACCCCCGCTCGGGGAGGAGCAGGAGGTAGGTGCTGTACCCGGGAAGACCGCCGGAATGCTCGACCTGGAAGTCCTCGGCGCAGGTGGTGCTGGAGAGGAGTCCGTCCCCGTAGGCCGAGGCGGTGAGGCGGAGCCGCTCGTCGGCGACCTGGGCCAAAGGAGGGGGCTCCGGGAGGAGGAGCACGCCGGGGAACTCCCGGAAGTCGGCGCGCCGCGTCCCCTGCTGCATCTCGCGGAGCGTGCTGCGCCGCACCGGGCCCGCCTCCGGCCCGTCGCTCGGTGGCCAGGCGGAGAGCTGGAAGGCCAGGTACCGCGACATGTCGCGGACGGTGGTGTAGAGGCCGCCGGCGACGTCGAGCACGCCGAGCGGCTGGATGGGCGCCGGCTCCTGGCGCGAGTCCCGGGCCCGGTAACCTTCCCTGCCCCGGTATCCGACGGCGAGCCGCTCCCGCGGAATCTCCGCCGGCTCCCAGCCGCTGGAGGTCATGCCCAGGGGGACGAGCATCTCCCGCCGGATGTACTCCCGGGCCGGCATCCCGGCGACCTGCTCGATGACCTTGCCCAGGAGCGCGTAGCCGACGTTGGAGTACTCCCAGCGCGTGTCCGGGGCACGGGAGAAGGACATCCCCGACTCCACCAGTGCCCGGAGGTCGGCGTCGGTCATCTCCCCGAGGACGTCCACCCAGTAGTTGTCCTCCGGCAGCCCCGAGCCGTGGGTGAGGAGCTGGCGGACGGTGATCGGCGGCGAATCGCGCGTGGGGTAGAGGACGGATTGGAGCGGCGGGTAGTACTCCGCCGCCGGGACATCGAGCGACAGCCGTCCCTCGTCGCGAAGCTTGAGGATGGCCAGGGCGGTGAAGCTCTTCGTCACCGAGGCGATGGGAAAGACCGTGTCCTCGTCGAAGGGCGCGCGCGCGGCCAGGTCGCTCTGGCCGAAGCCCCGTGCATAGACCAGCTCGCCGTCGAGGACGATGCCCACGCCGATGCCCGGGTAATGCCGCTGGGCGACGTCGGCGGCGAAGAGCCTGTCGAGCTCGGGCACGAGCTCGGTCACCTTCGCCCGGCGGGCCGGAGCCAGCGGCGCCGGCGGCGGCTGGACGGCATAGCGCTGGGGGGGAGGCGGGGCGGCGATGGCCGGTGCAGCCGCGCGCTGGGTGGTCGCCGGCGCGCAGGCGGCGAGGAGCAGGACCGGGAGGCTCGAGGAGCCCGGGAGGGCGCGCATCGCGCCCGCGACGGTACACCGCCCGGGGCCCGCGGGTGCGCCCCTCACGCCGGGAACCCGCTCAGCGGAGGAGCCGCAAGAGAGCGTCCGCGTAGAGCCTGGCCCGCTTCTCGCCCAGGTAGGGCACGCGCGCCAGGTCCTCGCGGGTCCGGGGAGGCTCGCGGGCCAGCGCCTCCACCAGGGGATTGGTGAGCACCACCGAGGGAGTGACCTTGCGGGCGGCGGCGGCCTCGCTGCGCCAGCCCTTGAGCGCGTCCTCGCGCTTCTTCCGGGCCGGATCGCGGGCCGGGGCCGGCGGGGGGGTGAGCTCGCCGCGGCTGGCCTGAGCGCGGAGGCGGCGGAGCAGGTCGAGCACCTCCTCCCCGTGCTCGCGGACCACCTGGCCGCGCACGCCCGGGGTGCGCGCCAGGGCCTTGAGATCCGCCGGCGGGCGGGTGACCAGCTCCTGGAGCGCGGCGTTGGAGAGCATCCGTCCCATCGGCACGTCGGAGGCCTCGGCCCAGCGGAGCCGGAGCGCGTGGAGCGCGGCGCCGGCGGCGGCGATGAACGCCTGGTCCTTGGGCGGAAGGCTGCGGGGAACCTTGGGCTCGAACCGGGCCACGTCCGGGCGGACGGCCGCCTCGTCCGCCAGCCGCTCGCAGTCGAGCAGCACCTCCTCGAGGATGTCGGCGGCCTGGCAGGCGGCTCGGACCCGGCGTCCAAGCTCGGGCAGGTAGCGGACGTCATCGGCGATGTAGGCGTGGAGAGGAGCGGGCAGCGGCCGTTGCGCGAAGTCCGCCTGCTGGTGCTCCTTGCTCAGCCGGGCGCCGAGCTCCTGCGCGACCAGGTCCGCCAGGCCCACCTGGGGCCGCCCGAGCAGAGTGGCCGCGCGGTGCGTGTCGAACAATCCGCGCACGCGCACACCGGCCTCGGCCAGGAACTGGAGGTCGCCGCCGGCGGCGTGAAACACCTTGAGGATGGACGGATCGTGAAAGACCGGGGCCAGGGGAGCGAGCCCCGGCGTCTCCAGCGTGTCCAGCAGCCAGATGTCGCGATCCGTGCCGAGCTGGACGAAGCACAGCCGCGGCCGGAAGGCGTGCAGAGCGTCCGCCTCCACGTCCACCGCCAGGAGCTCGGTCCCGGCCAGGGCGTCGGCGACCGCGGTGACCTCGGCCGGAGCGCGCACGTCGTGGACCGGCTGCTGGAAGGGGTTCACCGGGGGCACCCTAGTCGTTTTTTGGCGGGGCGCCGCTAGGATGCGCCCTCTCACCGATGAACGAGATCGCCCGTCTGGAGAAGTCGCTTCTCGGCCACCTGGGCCGTGCCATCTCCGACTTCGACCTCATCTCCCAAGGGGATCGGATCCTGGTCGGGGTGTCCGGGGGCAAGGACTCGCACACGCTCCTGCACCTGCTCTCGCTCCTGCGTGACCGTGCGCCGGTGCGCTTCGAGCTCTTGGCGGTGACGCTCGACCAGGGCCACCCCGGCTTTCCGGTCCACGTCCTCGAGGCCTACTTCCGGAAGGCCGGCCACCCGTTCCGCATCCTCCGCGAGGACACCTACCGGGTCGTCCTGGAGAAGACGCCCCCCGGAAAGACGCAGTGTGCGGTGTGCTCCCGCCTTCGCCGGGGCATCCTCTACAATGCCGCCGTCGCCCTGGGTTGCAACAAGATCGCGCTCGGCCATCATCGGGACGACCTGGTGGAGACGCTGATGCTCAACCTCTTCTTCGCCGGCGCGCTCAAGGCCATGCCCCCTCTGCTCCGCAGCGACGACGGGCGGAACACCGTCATCCGGCCGCTGGCCTATGCGCCCGAGGCGGAGATCGCCGCCTACGCGGCGGGAATGGGGTTCCCGGTCATCCCCTGTGACCTGTGCGGCAGCCAGGAGAACCTGCAGCGCAAGCGGATGAAGCGCCTGCTCGACGAGCTGGAGCGGGAGCACCCCCATGTCCGGGCCAGCGTGCTCGCCGCCATGGGCAACGTGCGAGCCTCGCACCTGGTCGATCGCGCGCTGTGGACCACCCCGGGACACCGAGGAGAGAGCGCATGGCTCGCGCACAGCCCTCCGTGACCCGCACCGAGCGCAACGGCGCACTGGTGGAGGTCATGCTGCTGGCGGCGATGGCCGATGGATCTCCCACCGAGGTCGGGCTGCAGGCGCTGGTGCGCCGGGTGGTGGAGCGCCCGGAGTTCGACGGCACCCGCCCCGAGGAGCTCACCCGGCTGGTCCAGAAGAGCGTCAAGAAGCTCGCCTCGGCGGCCAATCTGGAAAGCATCCTCGGCTCGCTCCGGACCAGGCTCCCCACCCACCAGCACCGGATGCTCGCCTTCGGCCTGGCCGCCGCGGTGGCGCTGGCCGACCACCGGGCGACGCGCGCCGAGCTCGGCCTGCTCAAGACCTTCCAGGCCGCGCTGGGCATCTCCGAGGACGAGGTGGCCCGCATCATCGAGGTTCTCGAGAAGGGCGGGTCGCTCGACGAGGCGCTGGGCGACCCCCTGGAGCGGCTCTACGCCGAGGTGATGGTGCTGGTGTCGGCGGCGGACGGGAAGCTGACCGAGGAGGAGGCCCGGGCGATGGTGGAGAGCTTCGCCAGCGACCCGCTCTTCCACAACGTCAGCGCCGACCGGGCCCAGGCCTTCGTCAGCGAGGCGGTCCGGGCGCTGGCCCACCACGGCCTGTCGGACCGCATGCGGGCGCTGGCCCAGGGCATCAGCACCCACGCCCAGCGCCTGCGGGCCTTTCGCCTGGCGCTCAAGGTGGCCCACTCGGACGGGGCCCCCTCCGCCGCGGCGCGGCGGGTGCTAAGCTTGCTCCAGGCCACGTTCGGTCTGGCCGACGACGAGGTGGAGCGGCTCCGCCTCGAGAACGCTTGAGGCCAGCAAGGGGGGCCCTTGGAAGTGGTGAGCGCGCAGGGCAATGACGTCCGGCTCGGGATTCCGCCCTCGCTGCCGCTCGCGTCGCCCCCCGGTGGGCTGGCCCGGCTCCGGCGGGTGCTCTCCGGAGCCCTCGGGCGCGCGGTGGAGCTGGTGGTCGCCCCGGACGACGACGGCCTGGTGGAGGCCGCCCGCACCGGCCGGGTGGAGGCGGTCTGGGCGCCTCCGCTCGCCTGCGCGCGGCTCGAGGCGCTGGGCGGCCGGGTGGTGGCCCGGGCAGTGCGGCGGGGAAGCCTCGAGGCCCGAGGGGTGCTGGTGACCCGGCTCGAGGGCCCGCGCGAGCTGGGCGAGCTCCCCGGGACGCGCGCCGGCTGGGTGGACCGGGCGTCCCTCGCGGGGTACCTGCTGCCGGCGGCGGTGCTCCGCGCGGCGGCGCTCCCCCCGGACCGGACCTTCCTCCAGCAGACCTTCTACGGAAGCTTCCGCGCCGCGCTCGATGCCCTGCTCGCCGGAGAGGTGGACGTGGCCGCGCAGCTCGCTCCGGCCACCGGCGACGACGTGCTCGCCGGCGTGGAAGAGGTCGCCCCGGGGGCAAGCCGGGAGGTGCAGGCGCTCCTGGTCACGGCCCGCTGCCCGCTCGACGCCTTCGTCGCCGGACCCTCGCTCCCTCCCGCCGCGGCGGTCCGGCTGCAGCGCGGCCTTCTCGGGCTGGCGCGCCTGCCGGAGGGGCCGACCCTCCTGCGCGACGTCTTTCGCGCGGAGCGCTTCACCGCCGCCCCGGTGCTCGGCTACCGGGCGCTCTTCGGACTCGCACTGGGAGTGGCGTGACAGGACGGTGAAGGTTGCGAGATGGATCGCCACGACGGGACCGGGGCTGCTAAGACCCGGGGCCGGCCGTGAAGCTGCCGCGCACGTACCAAGCCCTCGGGCACCTGGTGGCACGCCTCTCCCACGCTTGGGCGACGCGGAGCCTCGCCGTGGGCGCGGTGGCCACCGCCGTGGACGTCGGGGTGCTCCTGGCCTGCGTCCGGTGGCTGGGATTCCCCAACCCCCTCGCTGCCGCCGTCGGCGTGGCAGTGGGCTCGACGGTGGCCTTCGTCGGGAACCGGCGCTTCGCCTTCCTGGACTGCGAGCCGGAGATGGGCCCCCAGCTGGTGCGCTTCGCCGCCACCACCTCGGTGGGGATGATTGCCCATGCCTCCCTGGTCCACGTGCTGGCCGACCTGTTCGCCGTCCCGGTGGTGCTGGCCAAGCTCATCGCCGACCTGGCGGTGTTCGGCGTGGGGATGCTCTTCCTCCTGCGCTACCTGGTCTTCCCCCGGGCTCGCGAGGCGAGCGAGCCCGTGCGCACACCGGTGAAGGTCCAGGCCGAGAGCGTCAGGAGCTCGGCTGCTCGCGCGGCGTGAGGACCTGGGCCAGCTGCTTCGCCTGATGCTCGGAGTTGCAGCGGTACTCCTGGACCTTGCCGTCGGCCTGCTCCACGCGGAGCACCCAGATGTCCTCCTCCTGGCGGATCTCCACCGGCTTGGCAGGCATCGGGCTCAACGCTTCTCCTCGTGTCACTGAAATCCGCAAGCACTGAACATGCCGGGAAACCCTGAGGATTCATCCCAGGAGTTTCGAGGAGATGGCAAGGCGCGGGTGGGTCGCTGACACCATTTGCTATGCAATGTTTGCGATGTCGCCGGATTCCGGGCTTCAGGAATCGGCCCATTCCCACGAGCTCCGGTAGCCGTGGACCGCGCGTGCGTGGTCGACCAGTCGACCCTGGAACGGATGTCCGGCCAGCGTGGCCGAGTCCCCGACGACGAAGAGGTGCCGCCGCGCGCGGCTGAGCGTGACATTCATCCGGCGCAGGTCGGAGAGGAAGCCGACCTCGGCGCGGACGTTGCTCCGGACCGCGCTCACCACCACCGCCTCCGCCTCCCGTCCCTGAAAGGCATCCACCGTGTCCACCTCGACGCCGGCGCCGTCCAGGGCGGCCTGGAGGCGGAGCGCCTGTCCCCGGTAGGGCGTGATCACCGCGATGCCCTCCGGGGCCAGCCCGGCCCGGAGCAGCGCCTCGACCCGGGCCTGGACCAGCGCCGCCTCGCCCGGATTGTCGAAGCTCTCGGCCCGCTCCTGCCGCGCCTCGTCGAAGCCCCGTCCGGCGGTGTCCAGGAAGAGGAAGGGAGGCACGTCGAGCGCAGCGCCCGGGGCGAGCAGCTCGGCCAGCGTTCGATTGGCCACCGCCGGGTGGGAGCGGAGCTCCCCGCCGTAGAACTCGGCCGACACGAAGGCCATCAGCCCATCGTTCATCCGGTACTGCTCCTTGAGCATCCGGTGCACCGCGCCGCCGTGCGAGTCCACCAGTCGCTCGAAGAGGCTCTTGGAGAGCCCGCCCTGGGCCGCCCGGGGCGAGAGGATGGTCGGCGGCAGCTGGCGGTGGTCTCCCGCCAGCACGACGCGGTCGGCGCGGAGGAAGGCGAGCAGGGTGAGGGGCTCGGTGGCCTGGGTGGCCTCGTCCACCAGGGCCAGCGGGAAATGCATTCCCGACAGGGGCTCGGTGCCCAGGGCGGCCAGGGTGGCGCAGAGCACGTCCGCCCCGCCGAGCACCGCGTCCACCGCCTTGCGCTCCAGGGCGCGCGCCTCCCGGAACAGCGCGTGCGCCTCCGACTGGGCCGCGCGCGCGTGGGCGAACCGCTCCCGGCTCCGGCCGCGGGCGCGCTGCTTGCGGGCATGGCCCAGGAGCGCGAAGGCGTCGTCGAAGAGCTCCCGGGCGAGCCGGTGGTCGGGGTGGGCCTCGACCAGCGCATCGAGCACGGCGTGCTGGAGGGGTTCGGCCACGCGCGCCGGATGCCCGATGCGCACCGCCCGGAGACCCGCGTCGAGGCAGAGCGAGAGCAGGTGGTCCACCGCGGCGTTGCTCGCCGCCGTGCAGAGGAGCTGGCCTCGCCCCTCGCGAGCCGCGGCTCCGGCCACCGCGGCGAGCACGGCGCTCTTCCCCGTCCCCGGCGGGCCCTGGAGACAGAACAGATCGCGGGCGGCGAGCGCCACCCGCACCGCCTCGCGCTGCTCGGGGTTGAGCCTGGAATCGAGGCCGCGCGGCTCGCCGGCGGTCTCGAATTCCGGAGGCCGAATGCCGAGGAGGAGGTCCCGCATCCGCCGCCCGGCGCCGCGCTCCAGCCCGGCCACCGCGTCGACCGCCGCCAGGGCCCGCCCGGTGGTGACGTCGTCGGGGAGGACGTCCACCACCACCCGGCCGCTCCGCACGAAGTCGCCCGGGGGGCGCTCGAAGGCGAGCTCGAGCCGGGTGGGCGTTCCGCGGAGGACCACCGCGCGCTCCGGGGTCGCCCCTCCGGCGCGCCGGGAACGGACCTCCACCGGGTCGCCCGGCGTCCAGCGGACGCCGAGGCGGGCAGCGCCCGGCCGCTCCAGGGCCAGCACGAAGCGTCCCCCTACCCCCACCGCCTCCTCGATGGATTCGAGATCCGAGACGGAGAGGCCGCGCGCCTCGCGCTCGGCCTGGGTCAGCCCCCGCCGCTCCTCGGCTGCTCGCTCCAGCACGAAAGCGCGCTCCAGGCGCAGGAGAGCCTGGAGGTGCTCGAAGTGTCCGGCGTCGAGGGGCACGGGCAGCTGAGCGGGCAAGCGTGCCCGGTTCGGCCCTCCGCTGCCAAGCCAGGGGGGCCCGCCCGCGGCTGGAAGCGGTGAGGGTTGTCCGGCGGCCGTCCAGCGGGGTAGTGGGCGAAGCGGTGAACCCTCCCAACCGGCTGGAGCGAGCGACCTCGCCCTATCTCCGCCAGCACGCGAACAACCCGGTGGACTGGTACCCGTGGGGGGAGGAGGCGCTGGCCCGTGCACGCGATGCGAACCGTCCCATCCTCCTCTCGGTCGGCTACTCGGCCTGCCACTGGTGCCACGTCATGGCCCACGAGTCCTTCGAGGACGCGGAGACCGCCCGGGTGATGAACGCCCACTTCGTCAGCATCAAGCTGGACCGGGAGGAGCGGCCCGACCTCGACCAGCTCTACCAGGGGGTGGTGCAGCTCATGGGCCGGGGCGGGGGCTGGCCGCTGACCGTCTTCCTCACGCCGGCGCTCGAGCCGTTCTACGGCGGGACGTACTTCCCGCCCGAGGACCGCTACGGCATCCCCGGGTTCAAGAAGCTGCTCCTCACGCTCGCCGAGGCCTACCGGACGCGACCCGAGGAGGTGCGGGAGCAAGCCGAGCGCTTCGCCTCCGGCCTCCGCCACCTCTCCACCTGGGGTCTGGACGCGCCGGCCGGTGCGTTCACCGTGGAGGATGTCCGGACGGCCGGCGCCGCGCTGGCCGCCGAGCTCGACCCGGAGCACGGCGGCTTCGGGTCGGCGCCCAAGTTTCCCAACCCCATGGACCTGGCGCTCCTCCTGCGCGCGCATCGCCGCGGCCTGGAGGGCGCGCGGGCCGGCGTGCTCCTGGCGCTGGAGCGGATGGCGCTGGGCGGCATCCACGACCAGCTCGGGGGCGGCTTCCACCGCTACAGCGTCGACCGCCGGTGGCGGATCCCCCACTTCGAGAAGATGCTCTACGACAACGCCCAGCTTCTCCATCTCTA
The DNA here is from genome assembly GCA_035622755.1 of Myxococcaceae bacterium. Taxonomy (GTDB): domain Bacteria; phylum Myxococcota; class Myxococcia; order Myxococcales; family Myxococcaceae; genus JADGRA01. The sequence goes on along the minus strand of DASPUU010000321.1, from coordinate 15,037 downwards.
TGCCGAGGCGGAGCTGGTCGAGCCCCGGCCGCTGTGGGGCGCGGTGGCCGAGCGGCTGGTGGCGTGGCTGCAGCGCGAGATGACCGCTCCATCCGGAGCGTTCCACGCCACCCAGGATGCCGACAGCGAGGGCGAGGAGGGCCGCTTCTTCACCTGGACGCTGGAGGAGATGCGGGCGGTGCTCGGGGCCGAGCTGGCGGACCTCGCCGCCCTCCACTTCGGGGCGAGTGTGGACGGGAACTTCGAGCACGGCCGCAACGTCCTCGAGGTGCGCGTCCCGGCACCGACGCTCGCCGAGCGTCTCGGCGAACCGCTCGAGGAGGTCGAGAGCCGGCTGGACACGGTCCGGGCGCGCCTCTTCGCGGCGCGGGAGGGCCGCGTCCGGCCGGCCCGGGACGACAAGATCCTCGCCGGCTGGAACGGGCTGATGGTCCGCGGGCTGGCGCTGGCCGCCCGGGCCTTCCGGCGACCGGCCTGGGCCGAGCTCGCCGCGCGCGCGGCCACGGCGGTCCTCGAGAGCCACTGGCGGGACCGGACCCTGTTCCGGCTCGCCGGGACGGACAGCCCGCCCGGCTTCCTCGAGGACTACGGCGATCTCGCCGCCGGGCTCGCGGCCGTCGCCCAGGCCACGCTGGATGCCCGCTGGCTCGAGCCGGCGCTGGAGCTGGTCGACGTGGCGCGCGAGCGCTTCTGGGACAAGGAGGCGCAGGTCTACCTGAGCGCGCCGCGGGGCACGTCGGATCTGCTCGTTCCGACCTACGCCCTGCACGACAATGCCGTCCCCTCCGGGGCGAGCACCCTGATGGAGGCCCAGCTCGCCCTGGCCGCCCTCACCGGGCAGGCGCCGCTGCTCGAGGCGGCGCTCGACTCCCTCCGCCGCCTCCGCGGGGCGATGGTCAGAAACCCGTTCGCCTTCGGACACCTCTGGCAGGCCGCCGACACCGCCCTCGATGGCGCGGCCGAGGTGCTGCTCGTCGGGAGCCGCAGCGCCGTCGAGCCGCTGCGCCGGGCGATGGACTCCACCTGGGCGCCCACCGTGGCCCTGGCGCACGTCGACCCCCGCCAGGTCCCCGCCGTCCTGGCGGCGACGGCCGAGGGGCGCCGGGAGGTGGAGGGACGCGCCGCCGCCTACCTCTGCCGCCGGTTCTCCTGCGGCCCGCCCATCACCGACCCGGGGGTCCTGGCCGCAGCGCTGGAGGAGGTCTCCGACGCGGTCGAGACGCCCGTGACATGAGGGCAGGGCCGGAGCAGAGTTCGCCGGTCTCCTGACACAGGCCCCTGCCTCCCGGAGGTTGCCATGCTCATTTCCCTGGTGTCGTTCATCGTCGTCGGGCTGATCTGCGGCTTCATTGCCCGGGCCATCTTTCCCGGGAAGCAGCCCATGGGTCTGGCCGCCACCGCGGTCCTCGGCATGGCCGGATCGCTGGTCGGAGGCGTGGTGGGCTCGCTCCTCACCGGAGGGCTGACGGGCATGTCCATCCATCCGGCAGGATGGATCCTCTCCATCCTCGGGTCCCTGGGGCTGCTCTGGTTCCTCAACCGGCGCCGCTGAGCGCGTCAGCGCACCTCGACGACGCGCAGCTTGCCCAGGAGCGGGATGATGTCCGCCTGGCTCTCCTCGCCGAGGGTCAGGTGGGTGGCGTCGGCAACCGGCTGCCCGAAGGTCGGGTCGAGCTGGGTCCAGGTGGTGCCCACCCAGGCCTCGACCCACTCGTGCCAGTACAGCGCCGCCACCCCGTCGCCTCCCGAGGTGTAGACCACTCCGTCCACCCGCCGGGCAGGGATGCCCAGGGCGCGCAGGAGCGCCACCGCCAGGAGCGAGTGCTCGGTGCAGTCTCCGCGGAGCTGGCGGAGCACGTCCGTGGCCCGGTCGGCGTTGTATCCGTAGTCCTTCTTCATGTGGGAGTAGACCCAGGCCACCACCTTGCGGGCGGCGGCGTAGGCATCCGTCTGGCCGCCGGCGATCTCCTGCGCCAGGGCGACGATCTCCGGGGCGGCCGACTCCACGGCCAGCGTCGGCTTGAGGTACTCGGCGGTCTCCGGGGCGCCGGTGCCCAGCGGCCGCGTCCGGAGCTGGGATGGGTCCGGTGGCGCGGCCCGGATGCGCACCTCCACCCGCTCTGCGTCGAGCGGGCGGTAGGTCTGCCGGGGCGTCAGGCGCCGGGATTGCGGGGGAAGCCCCTGCACGACCAGGGTCAGCTCTCCCGGGATGTCCCGCGCCGACGCCGGCGGCGGCCGGGGGAGCAGGACGCGCGACAGGCCGAAGATCTCCACCCGGTCCAGCCGCTGGGCCACCGCCTTGGCCTCGGCCCGGACGGCCGCCGTGCCGCCGAAGGACGTTTCCAGGATCGCCCCGTCGGTGGCCACGGTGGAGAGCGCCGGAACCCTGTCCTTCTCCGAGAGGGTGGTCGCATGCCGGAGGGTGACCACCACGCCATGGAGCGTGCGGTGCTCGGTGCCGCCGGGTGTGGTGGTGAGGGTGTAGGACTGGAGGTCCATGGGGTCGAGCACGCTGCCCGACACCGGCTGGCCGCGCAGGAGCGCGACCCGGACCTGATCCGCATCCTCCACCGTCTCCGCCGTCGGCGGCAGCGCGAGCTTCTCGTCGGCGTGGCCCGGGCGCCGGCGGAGCACCTCGATGCCGCCGGCGGTGGCCTGCCCGGTGAGCGTCTGGTCGCCGCCGTCGCCGTGGTCCTCGATGAGGAAGGAGAGCAGCCGTCCGCCCGGCCGGGCCTCGTAGATGCGCTCCTCGCGGTGGCGGCGCTCGGCCATCACCTCCCCCACCTGCGCCCGGATGAGGAGCTCCTGCACGGAGCGGGCGCGATCCGGCCGTCCGGGGACGAGCTCGAGGTCGGTGAAGAGCCAGCCCACCTTCTTGTCCAGGAGGTAGAAGCCGAACCATTCGCCTCCCGGCGGCCGCGGGGCGCGGAGGGCGTCGCTGAGCAGCGGGTGGGCCGGGGGCGGGCGGTGGACGGCGACGAAGGCGCCCACGCCCGCCGCCACCAGGAGGCCGGCCACGGCGACCACGAGGAGGCGAGCGCGGCCGCCGGGTCTGACCGTCGCCACGGCCCCGGCTCCTCAGAGCTTCTTCTTCAAGAGAATGAGGTCGTCGCCGATCCGGTAGAAGTCACGGAAGCGCGATTCCTCGAGGTAGCGCATGGACTGGTAGAAGCCGCGTGCCGGGCCGTAGTCCTCGGTGGCCGACGTCTCCACTCGCACCAGGCGCGCCTTGCGCCGGCGCAGATCCGCCTCCATCGAGGCGATCAGCCCCGCCCCGATGCCCTTGCCCCGCAGCGACGGCTCGGAGGCAATCCAGTACAGGTCGTAGGTCCCTTCGGTCATCGGGGTCGGCCCGTAGGCCACGTAGCCCACCAGCTCCCCGTTCATCAGCGCCACCAGGACCAGGTAGTCCGGGTTATTCGGCTGCAACGCCAGGTCGATGACCTCGAGCGCGCACCGCACCTCTTCGGGAGAGAAGTTCTCGATCCGGTCCAGCAGGGCGGCGAGCGGAGCCCGGTCGGCCGGCGCGATGGGACGGATGTCCATGAGTCCTTTCGAGCGCGACCTCCACCAGCCGGGCACCGAGGGCGGCGTAGTCCATCCCCGCGGAGGCGGCAGAGCGCGCGTACCCCGACTGCGGATGCAAATCGCAGTTCGGATTGATGTCAATCACGTAGGGCTCGCCCTCCGGGGTGAGCCGCAGGTCGACGCGCCCGTAGTCCCGGCAGCCGAGCGCGGCGAACGCGGACTGAGCCGCGTCCACCACCCGGGCATGGACCGGCGCGGGCAGCGTGCAGGGGACGGATGGGCTGTCCCGGCACTCCGGGCTGGCCGCCTCCCACTTCGCCCGGTAGCTGACGATGCGGGGGCGCCCCTCGAAGGCCTTCCCGAAGCGGATCTCCGACAGGGGGAGCACCACCCGGGGCGCATTTCCGAGGAAGGAGACGTAGACCTCGCGGCCGGCGACGAAGCCCTCCACCAGGGCCGGCTGCTGGAACGTCCGGAGCACCGCCTCCACCGCGGCGCGCAGGCCGGTGGCGTCGTGCACCACCGAGTCGAAGCTCACGCCCACCGAGGCGTCCTCCCGAACCGGCTTGACGATGAGGGGGAAGGGAAGCTCCACCCCGGCCACCTCCTCGAGACGGCCGACCACGGCGAAGGCCGGGGTGGGCACGCCGCGCGCGACGAGCACCTCCTTCGCCTTGTCCTTGTGGAGGGCCAGCCCGAGCGCCAGGGGTCCGGAGCCGGTGTAAGGGATGCCCAGCACTTCGAGCATCGCGCTGGCCGCCATCTCCCCGCGGGCGTCCCCGGACACCGACTCGCAGAGGTTGACCACCAGGTCGGGCGGATGCCGCCCCAGGGAGCAGAAGTCGGCCAGGGGTTGGTCGCGGACCGCCACCGGGACGGCCACTCGCTTCCCCCGGGTGAGAGCGCTGGCGAGCGCCTCGGCCACCCGGAGCACGTCCTCGCGTGCCTCGCGTCCTGGGTCGTCCTCCAGCGCGTCGTGGTCGGCGTTGTGCAGGAGGGCGATGAGCATGCGTCCGATGCGAGAGCTGACGCTAGCACGACCCACCGTCAGCCGCGAGACGTTCGGCGGGCCGCTCGTCCGGTCGCCACGTCGCGTGCCTCGCACCGTGCCGTCGTGCGAGAGTGCCGCCGTCGAGCGGTCATGCGCATCCGCGACCCCATCCACGGCACGCTGCCGGTCTCGGCGGACGAGGCGGCGGTGGTGGACAGCCCCTACTACCAGCGGCTGCGCCACGTGCGGCAGCTCGGCTTCGGCGATCTGGCCTTTCCCGGCGCCACCCACACCCGTCACGCCCATGGCCTGGGCGCGATGCACGTCGTGGGGCGGCTCTTCGACGGCATCGCCGCCCGGGCCGAGCTCCCTCCGGCCACACGCAGCCGGTTCCGCTCCGCCGTGCGCCTGGCCACGCTCTGCCACGACCTCGGCCACATGCCGCTCAGCCACGCCTCGGAACGAATCGCGCCGCCGCGCGCTCGCCTGGGGCTGCCGGCCTGGCTGGGCGAGACTGCCGGTCGGGCGACGCACGAGGATTTCACCGCCCAGCTCATCCTGGCGAGCAGCCTGGCCGGTCTCCTCCGCGAGCGGCTCGGCGGCCAGGGGCTCGGCCCCGAGGCCCTGGTGGCCCTGGTCACCGGCCGCACGCCGCCCGGCGGGCTCGACTTCTCGCACGGCGGGGCGGACTGGACGCCGCTCCTGCGCTCGCTCGTCTCCGGAGAGCTGGACGCAGACCGGATGGATTACCTGCTCCGGGATTCCTTCTACACCGGGGTCAACTACGGCCGGTTCGACCTGGACTGGCTGATCCAGAACCTCCACCCGGCGCGCGTGGAGGACCGCATGGAGCTGGCCCTCTCCCGCAGCGCGGCGTTCGCCTTCGAGGACTTCCTGCTCAGCCGCTACCACATGTTCCTCTCCGTCTACCTCCACCACACCGCGGTGGCCTTCGACTGGATGCTGGCCGCCTATGACCGGGAGACCTCGGGCGAGTTCGACATCCCCGCCGATCCGGCTGCCTTTCTCTACTGCGACGACGTGGCCCTGATGCACGCCCTGCGCAGCTCCTCCAACCGCTGGGCGAAGCGCATCGTCGCCCGCTCCGGCTTCAAGCTGGTGGCCCAGTTCACCGAGCGCGACGAGGGCTACGATCTGGGGGCGCTGGCCTCGGCGCTGGACCGGGCCGGGGTGGAGCACTTCGAGGTGGAGTCGGAGAGCGCGCTCTCGCGCTACTTCGACGGGAGCGCCGGCCCGAGCCTCTACATCCTCGACGAGTCGAGCGGCCGCCTCACCCCGGTGGCACGCTACACGCCGCTCTACCAGCGATATGCCGGCGCGGTCCGCCTCTCACGGGCCTACGTCCGTCCCGACCAGCTCGAGGCGGCGCGCGCCGTCCTCGGCCGGGCGAAAGGAGGAGGCGGATGAGCGAGGCCCTGCCCGGAATGCCCGAGCCGCCCGCGCCGCCGGTTCCCCGCGATGCGGCGGTGGTGGTCCTGGTCCGGCCGGGCAGCGAGGGACGGGAGGTGTTCTGGCTTCGCCGCGAGGCGACCCTGTCCTTCGCCGCCGGGTTCTATGCCTTCCCCGGGGGCAGGGTGGACGCGGCGGACCGCAGCATTCCGGTGGAAGGCGCGGAGGGCGAGGAGGCCACCCTCCGCGCGGCGGCCGCCCGCGAGCTCTTCGAGGAGACCGGTGTCCTCCGGGCGCGGGGGTCGACGCCCTCCCCGGCGGCGCTCGGGGAGGCGCGGGCCGCGCTGCTCGCCGGCGCCCGCGCCTTCGGCGACATCCTCTCGGCGCTGGACGTCACCCTCCACGCGCCGGACTTCCTCCCCGCCGGAAGGTGGGTGACGCCCTCCTTCATGCCGGTGCGGTTCGACGCACGCTTCTTCCTGGTCGAGGTCGCTCCAGGCACGGCGGCCGAGGTCTGGCCGGGAGAGCTCGCCGAGGGCGCCTGGGTCCGCCCGGCGGACGCGCTCCTCGCCTGGACCGAGGGGCGGGCCCTCCTTCACCCGCCCAACCAGTTCGCCCTCGAGACGCTGCTCGTCGCCCCCTCACTGGAGGTGGCCCAGCAGCGGCTCTCCGGCGTGCATCCCGCCGAGGGCCCGGGCGGCCACCCCGTCGAGTTCCAGCGCGGCGTCCGGGTGTTCGCGCTGCGCACTCCCACCCTCCTGCCGGCCACCCACACCAACTGCTGGCTTCTCGGCAACGGGGAGCTCCTGGTGGTGGATCCGGGCGCGAGCGAGCCACGGGAGCTCGACCGCCTCGTCACCCATCTCGCCGAGCTCGGGCGCAAGGGCCTGCGGCCGCGCGCCGTCTTTCTCACCCATCACCATCTGGATCACGTGGGAGGGGTCCGCCCGCTGGCCGAGCGCCTCGGGCTCCGCGTGTGGTGTCATCCCCGGACGGCCGAGGCCATCGGGGTCCGGCCGGAGCGCGTCCTCGCCGATGGGGAGGTGCTCACCCTGGAGGGCGAGCCGGACATGCGCTGGCGCGTGCTGCACACGCCCGGGCATGCCCGCGACCACCTCTGCCTGGTCGACGAGGCGAGCCGTGCCGCGGTGGTGGGGGACATGGTGGCCGGGGTGGGGACCATCCTCATCGACCCGCCGGAGGGCGAGATGGCCGAGTACCTCCGCCAGCTGCGCCGGCTCCGGGACCTGCCCGTCCGAGCGCTCTACCCGGCGCACGGCCCGCCCCTGGCGGATGGTGCACAGGCGCTGGAGGCCCTTCTCGCCCACCGCGCGGCGCGCGAGGAGCGGGTGAAGTCCGCCCTCCGGCGCGAGCCGCGCCCCCTCCCGGAGATCGCCGCCGAGGCCTACCAGGACACCCCCACCGCCTGGCCGCCCGTCGCCGAGCGCAGCACGCTGGCCATCCTGGAGAAGCTCGCCGCCGGGGGCGAGGCGCGTGCCGAGGGCGAGCGCTGGGCCTCCACCTGATGCGCGGTGCGGCTTGCGGCGGGGAACCCACCCGGTCCAACCTCCCGGGCGGGCGAAATGTTCACCGTCCGCACCGCGACCGCCGCCGACGCCGAAGCCCTGGCCGAGCTCGGCGCCCGGACGTTTCGCGAGACCTTCGCCAAGGACAACACGCCCGAGGACATGGCCCGCTACCTGGCCGAGCACTTCGGCGGCGGGCTGCAGCGGGCGGAGCTCGAGGACCGCTCGGTGCGCTTCCTGCTCCTCGAGGCCGAGGCCCGCCCCGCCGGCTACGTGAAGCTGCGCGCCTGCCCCTCCGGGCCCCGGGGGCGGAGCCCGCTGGAGATCTGCCGCTTCTACGTGGACCGCACCTGGCACGGCACCGGCGCCGCGGTCCGCCTCATGGAGGCCATCCACGCGCTGGCCCTCCGTGACGGGCACGACGCGCTCTGGCTCGCGGTGTGGGAGCACAATGCCCGTGCCATTCACTTCTACGAGAAGCACGGCTTCGCCCGGGTGGGGGAGCAGCCCTTCCGCCTCGGCACCGACGTGCAGACCGACTGGGTGATGGCCCGTCCGGTCGGCTAGCGGTTGCTCCCGCCCAGGGCCGCCTCGCGCCGTGCGGTGCGGCGCTCGAACTCGCCGACGAAGCGGGCGGCGAGGGTGCCGGCCACGGCGAGGAGGGCATGGGAGAGAGCGGCCGCCGGCCTCGAGAGCCCGGGATGGGCGCTCGGACCGCTCAGAGCTCCGCGGGTCACCGCCTCGGCCAGGCTGAAGGCGCCCGCCCCGAGGAAGCAGGCCCACCACAGGCCGAGGAGAGGGCGGCGATCGTCCGGGTGCGGGGCCGCGCCGGTGAACAGGCCTCGCATCTCCCGGTAGGGGAGCAGGACGCTGATCACCGGGATGAACCACACCACCACCGCCCGCCGGGGCGAGTCCTGGCCGCCGAACCAGCGTTGCCGGCGCTTGGCCTGGTAAAGCCAGAGGAGGAAGGCCGTGGCGCAGGCCGGCCCGACGGGGAGGAGGAGGCAGGCGAACCCGGCGAAGGCCCCCTGGAGAAGGGAGACCGGCTCACCGGCCGCCAGGTCCAGCTCCAGCGGCTGGGCCGTCGCCCAGGAGGCGAGCGCGAGCGTCGCGGCGAGGCTGAACAGGGCGCTGGTCAGGAGCAGGAGGCCAGCCGCCCATCGGGCGCGGGTCGCGCTCGAGGGCAGGAGGTCGGCGGTGGGGGCGGGGCTCGAGGCCGGGCCCGGCATCAGGCCCGCCCGAAGTCGATGAAGCCGCGCTCCGGGTCGGTGTCCAGGAGCTTCAGCCGCACCCGGTCTCCCACGTCCATCCCGCGCTCCCCGCGGACCACCCGTCCCTCGGCGGGCGGGGCGATGAGCCGGGCGAAGGTCCCCTTCTCCGACACCCCGGTGACCAGGCCGTCGAAGACCTGACCGATGCGGCCGCGGAGCAGGAGGGCGGCGGCCATCTTCCGGACCAGCCGCTCGACGCGCCGCGCCCCGTCCTCCATGGCCGTGCAGTGGGCGGCGACGGCACCGAGCTCGTCGTCGTCGTAGGCCGGCGGGGTGGCCGAGAGCGCCGCCTTCACCAGGCGCTGGGTGACGAGGTCGGCGTAGCGGCGGTTGGGCGCGGTGGAGTGGGTATAGTCCTGGACGGCGAGACCGAAGTGCCCGGTGCTCGGAGCGCCGGCCCTCTGCAGCACGTATTCCCCCGGCCCGAGCAGCTTCACCACCGCCAGCGACAGGTCGGGGAAGCGCAAGGGGTCCCGCCTCCGGCGCTCGACCAGGAATCGCTCCAGCGCCGCGGAGTCCGGCGTTCCGGGCAGCGAGGTTCCCAGGGCGTGCGCCAGCTCGACGATGCGGTCCCAGCGCCGGGGCACCCTCACCACCCGGGCGATGGCCGAGCGGCGTCCGGCGGCGAGGAAGCGGGCCATGACCCCGTTGGCGGCGATCATGAGGTCCTCGATGATCTCCCGGGAGCGGCTCTTCTCCGTCACCCGCAGGTCGACGATGCTCCCGCCCTCCATCACCGGGCGCGCCTCGATGGTTTCCAGATCCAGCGCTCCCTGCTCGACCCGCCGCTGGCGAAGCGCCTCGGTCGCCCTCGCCTGGAGCTCGAGCTGCTCCCGGAGCCCGGGCACCCGGAGCACCCGCTCCGGGACCGGGTCCTTCCCAGCCAGCCAGCCGGCCAGGCCGGGGTAGGCCAGCCGGGCGCGATTTCTGACCAGCGCCCGGGCGATGTGCTCCTCGTCGACCGTCCCATCGGGGTGGACGCGGAAGGACACCACCACCGCCGGCCGGTCCTCCTCCTGGCGGAGCGAGGTCCGGTCGTAGCTCAGGGTCTCGGGGAGCATGGTGAAGACGGTGACCCCGGTGTAGACGGAGGTGGTGTTGTTCCGGGCGTGGGAGTCGGTCGCCCCGCCGGCCCGCACCGACCCGTCGACGTCGGCGATGCCCACCCGGATGCGGATCGCCTCGCCGGGCAGGGGCTCGGCCACCTCGATCTGGTCCAGATCCTGCGAGTCGTCGTTGTCGATGGAGGACCAGAGCAGCCCGCGCAGGTCCTCGACCCCATCGCCGGGCAGAGGAGGCAGGCCGGCCACCTCGGCCCGGACCGCCGCCTCGAAATCGGGGACGAAGCCACGCTCCCGCATCGCCGCGCGGGCGTGGGCGAGCAGGTCGAAGCCTCCGGTCCGGTGGTCGCTCATCTTCCGTCGGGGGTCGAGGGGCGCGGGCGCCCGTCAGGCGCGCCCGGGCCGGCTGGCATCGAGCGGAGCCTGCCCCACTCGGGTGCGGCGGCGCCACAGCGCGATGACCAGCGGGGCGAGCGCCATCGCCAGCTGCGGCAGCAGGGTGAGCAGGTCGGGGAAGAGCCCGAGCGCATCGACGCGGGGACCGCGGACCGGCAGGAGGGGGAGGAGGCCGAGCTCCTGGAAGGCATGCAGCCCCTGCCCGAGCAGCACCACCGCCGTCCCGTAGAGGAGCCAGGTGGAGACGGTGAAGAGCGGCTTCATCGGGAGCACGAAGCCGACGCGCCGGATGACCAGGACCAGGGCGAGCATCGCCGCCGCCCCGGCCGCGGCGCCGGCCAGGGCCCCGCCCGGCGAATCGATGGACAGGCCCTGGAGGAAGATGGCCGTCTCGAAGCTCTCGCGGAAGAGGGCGGTGAAGGAGATGGCGAACAGCCCCACCGAGCTTCCTCGCCCGAGCGCGGCCTCCATCCGCTCGCGCAGCTCGCCCATGTAGCGGCGGATGTGCGCCTTGGCGTTGAGCCACACCGCCGCGTAGACGAGCATCCCGCTGGCCAGGAGACCGCCGATGCCCTCCATCAGCTCGCGGTTTCCGCCGGCGAGCAGCCGCCGGCCGAAGGCAAAGCACAGGGCCCCGGCCACCAGGGCCGTCACCCAGCCGGCATGGACCACCCGCGCCTGGTCGCTCCGCTCCATTTTCCGGAGCACCGCCAGGAGCGCGGCGATGACGATGACCACCTCGAAGCCCTCGCGGACGACCACCAGGAGCGCGAGCCAGAACACGGTGGCGGCGTCGCCCCGCCCGGATCGAGACGGAGCGGCATCCTCGAGCAGGGTGCGCAGGGCGCGCGTCTCCTCGACGAAGCGCCCATCCCCTCGCTCGGCGGCGAGCCGGGCCCGCACCATCCCCGCCTCGAAGCTCTGGACCAGCGCCGGGTGTCGCGCCCGGAGCATCGGCTCCAGCGGCTCGAAGGCGCGCAGGTAGGTGTCGATGAGCACCTGGCGAGCGGTGGCCAGGTTGCCGGCCTCGGCCAGGCGGAGGGCGTCGTCCAGCCCGGAGCGGGTGGCGCTCAGGGCCTGGTCAGCGTCCGTGCGAGGCATCACCCGGCGCAGGCAGGCCACCTCGGCCGCGCCGAAGCGCCGGGCGAGCTCGGCATCGGTGGAGCTGGCCAGGAGCTCGAGGTCGGCACGCGGCGGCGCGTGGTCGCAGGGCGGCTGCCGGAGGGTGAGGAGGTGGAAGGCCAGGGCCCACCGCTCCCCCTCGGTCAGCGTGGGGAAGGAGGGCATGGCCGTCCCCTCGACGCCGAGGGCGAGCAGGTTGTAGGCGCGGAACGGCGAGTAGGGGTCCATCCGGTCCGAGCGAAGGTCCGCCGGTGGAGGGTGGAGCCAGGCCGCCACCGCCGCCGCACCGTTTCCCTCCGGCCCGTGGCAGACCGCGCACCCCTCCCGGAAGAGAAGCGCTCCGAGGGCCAGGTCCGGAGGGAGGCGAGGGCTCCGCGGGAGGCCGCCGGCGCGGGAGAGCTCGTCGACCAGGGCCAGGCAGTCGCGGGCGACGCCCTCCGGGTCCACGCCCCGCCCGATGCGGGAGGCCACGTCGGCGACGCGCGAGCGAAAGGGCAGCCCGGCCGGCCCCAGCTCGTCCACCGCCCGGGCGGCCTCCACCGCCAGGCCGCGCTGCTCGGCGAGCTCGCCGGCATCGGCCGTCCTCACCGCGGCGGGGTAGTCCGAGGACAGGTATTGAAGAAGCCCCACCGCGCGCTGCCAGGTCAGGGCGTCGGGCGCAGGGGCGGCGCTCGCGCCGGGCGCGCCGAGCACGATGGAAAGCGCGAGCAGGACACCTGTCATCGAGAAGACCGCGGAATCAGGCCGGAATCGGCCCGAGCAGAGAATGAGAAGCAGTATCATGCCCCGCTTCCCGGGAACCATCGACCCCGGCAGGGGTGGCCGGGCCGGTGTAGAGGTACCCCCCCGACGAGTCACATGCCTGCGCTGGCCTTTCGCTCCCCGCCTCCCTCGGTGAGGCTCACCAACGGCTTCGTCGAGGCGTTCGACAACGCGGTGGCCACCGCGCGGACCTGCTACGCGCCCCGGGTCATCACCCCCGAGGACGTGCGCCGGGACGAGAAGGCGCGCGCGCTCCGGGACCGCATCGCCCGGGAGACCTACCAGGCGGGGCACCACACCACGCTCCAGCACGCCACCTTCCAGTTCGCCATCGAGAACGTGACCCGCCAGTGCCTGTGGAGCTTCCTTCACAGCCATCCGTTCTACAATTCCGAGCAGGTCAGCCAGCGCTACGTGGCGGTGAAGCCAGACCGGGTGGTGGTGCCGGCGCTGGCCGAGCCGCTGGAAGCCCTCTACCGCGGCACCGTGCGCGCCCAGATGGAGGCCTACGCGCGGCTCTCCGAGCTCGTCCTTCCGCGGGCGGAGCGGGAGTTCTTCCGCATCTTTCCCGGCCGCCGGCGCACGCCGGAGCGGTGGGCCTCCACCCTGGCCAAGCGTGCTCAGGAGGTGGCGCGCTACGTGCTCCCGGTGGGAACGTTCGCCCACCTCTACCACACCGTCTCCGGCCTGACGCTGCACCGCTACCACCGGCTGGTGAACGCCTCGGACGTCCCCTCCGAGTCGCGGGCGCTGGTGGAGGCGATGGTGGCCGAAGTGGAGCGCCTGGATCCGCTCTTCTTCCGCGACATCGAGGACCCCATTCCGCTCGAGGAGACGCACGAGGCGCGGACGCTGGGAGCCCGGAGCCTGGGCGTGGGCGGAGCGGCCTCCCGAAGCCACCGGAGCGAGTTCGACCGCGACCTCGGCCCGAGGATCAGCCTGCTCCTCGACTGGAGCGCCCGGGGCGAGGAGGCGGTGGCCCACGGCGTTCGCAGCGTGCTCGGGCTTCCCAAGGGCGCGCTCTCAGACGCCGAGGCGCTCGAGCGCGTGCTTTCCCCGAAGCTCAACCCCTACCTCTCCGAGGCGCTGGTCCTCACCACCCACGGAAAGCTCACCCGCGCGCTGGTGCATGCCAGCTACACCTTCCAGAAGAAGCTGAGCCACACCGCCGACAGCCAGGACCAGCGGCACCGGATGACGCCGGGGAGCCGGCCGGTGCTCTCCGCCCAGTTCCTGGCCGGGGAGCCGGACGTCATCGTCCCCGTCCTGCTCGCCGAGGTTCCCGAGGCGCTGGACCTCTTCCAGGCCACCTGCCGCACGGCCTGGCGGGCCATCGAGCAGCTCCTCGACGCCGGCGTCGCCGCCGAGGGGGCGCTCTACCTGCTTCCCAACGCCTTCCCCATCCGCTTCCTCGAATCGGGCGAGCTGCTCCACTTCCACCACAAGTGGGTCCACCGGCTCTGCTACACCGCCCAGGAGGAGATCTGGCGCGCCTCGCTCGAGGAGGTGGAGCAGGTGCGCGGCGTCCATCCGCTCGTCGCCCGTCACCTGGCGCCGCCCTGCACGCTCCGCCGGGAGGCAGCCGTGACTCCCTTCTGCCCCGAGGGTCCGCGCTTCTGCGGCCTGCCGGTGTGGAAGATGGAGCTTCGGGAGTTCGAGCGCCTCCTCTAGACTGCGTCGTCGTCGCCGGCGCATGCCCTCCCCGCTCCTCCTGGTCCTTGCGCTCGGCGCCGCTGCGCCCGATCCATCCACCGCCGCGCCGGCTGCCGCGCCGGCCTGGTCCGACTTCCCCGGGCTGCCCATCTACGTTCCGATGAACCCGGTCGAGTACACCCGGAGCGCGCTCTTCTCGCCGCCCATCCTCCGGCCGACCCAGGGCTGGGCCTTCTCCCTCCAGCTCGACTACGCCAGCGCCATCGAGCTCTACGGGAACACGCCCAATTCCTTCCTGCTCGACGCCGAGCTCTACCGCCTGACCTTCACCGCCACCTTCCGTGTCTCGGAGGAGGTGTTTATCCTCGCCGCGGGCGGATTCCAGGGCGCCTACAACGGGGTGCTCGACGGGGTGCTCAACTGGTACCACTCCCTGCTCGGGATCAGCTACGAGGCGCGCAACCTGCGGCCGAAGAACGTCTTCGGCTACCGGTTCACCAGCGGGCAGCTGGTGGAGGCCTGGGATCCGGTCGCCTTGACCCTGCTCGACACCCGGCTCGGGGTGGGGTGGATGATCGCCAAGAACCTCCAGCTCCTGGGCACGGTGGTCGTCCCCACCGCCTGGTTCGACGGTTACGCGGCGCACACCGTCCAGTTCGGCGCGCTGCTCACCTGGCAGACCCCGCTCTGGTCCTGGTTCGACTTCCAGGGGACGGTCGGGGTGGGGGCCACCCCGCGCACCGGCGGGCTGCTCGGCCAGTACCAGAACGTGGTCTTCGGCTCAGCCTCGGTGGGGGGGCGGGCCCGGGTCTCCGAGCACAACTACCTCTACCTGAACTTCTTCTTCCAGACGCCGCTCTATGCCAACACCGGCGACCCGCCCCTCGACTACGTCGACGGGTCGCTCGACTTCGGATGGATGTTCCGGACCGACTCCAACTGGGAGTTCTCCGCCGGGATGACCGAGGACCCGGTCGCGGCCGGCCCGGCGGTGGACATCGTCTTCCGCTTCGGCGTCCGTCACGGGTTCTGAGCCCGCGTGCCCCCTCCGGTCCGGGACCTGGCCTCCACCCACGGAGCGAGCGTTCGCCAGATGGTGCCGAGCAGGACGAGCCCGCCCCCGGCCACCGCCCACGGCCCCGGGCGCTCGCCGGTCAGGAGGAAGGTCCAGACCGGGTTGAGGACCGGCTCGAGCAGGGCGAGGAGCGAGGCCTCCACCGCGGGAGTGTGGCGCACTCCGCGCGCGAACAGGGCGTAGGAGAGGCCGAGCTGGAAGATTCCCAGGAAGAGCACGATGCCCAGGTCGCGCGGCGT
>DASPUU010000320.1:0-21853 GCA_035622755.1 Myxococcaceae bacterium | reverse complement strand
AAGTGCTTGGAGGGTCCGGCGCCGACGATCTCCGTGAAGCTGGAGATGCCGATGCCCATCAGCTCGCCCCGGGCGCGCTTCTCCGCCTGTTCCTTGCGGAGAGCGGTGTAGCCGATTCGCTCCATGGCCAGCTTGAGCGCGCCGGCATAGTTGCCGCTGTCGTACTCCCAGCCGAGCGCCGACTTGTAGGGGAACTTGTCCGGGGGAATGAAGTTCTTGAGCCGGAGCTGGGCCGCGTCCATCTTCAGCTCCTGCGCCAGCCGGTCGGTGATCCGCTCGATGAGGTGCACCGCCTCGGTGACCCGGAACGAGCAGCGGTAGGCGATGCCTCCGGGCGGCTTGTTGGTGTAGACGCCGTCCACCTCGGCGAAGGCGGCCTTGAGATCGTAGGAGCCGGTGCAGATGGAGAACAGCCCGGCCGGGAACTTGGAGGGGTTGGCGGCGGCGTCGGCGTAGCCGTGGTCGGCCAGCGTCTTGCTCCGCAGCGCGAGCGTGGTCCCGTCCTTCTTGGCCGCCAGCTCGACGTGGATGTGGTAGTCGCGGGCGAAGGAGTCGGCCTGGAGATTCTCCATCCGGTGCTCGATCCACTTCACCGGCTTGCCGATGACCACCGAGGCGGCGGTGGCGATGACGTAACCCGGGTAGACGGGAACCTTGCCCCCGAAGCCCCCGCCGATGTCCGGCGAGACGATGCGGATCCTCTCCTCGGAGAGGCCGACGTGCCCGGCCACCAGGGCGAAGACGGTGCGGATGGCGTGCGGCGCCTGGGTGGTCATGTAGACGGTGAGCTTCCCGTTGACCCGGTCGAAGTCGGCGATGCAGCCGCAGGTCTCGATGGAGGCCACGTGGATGCGGGGGATGTACATGTCCTGCTTGACCACCACCTCGGCCTCGGCGAAGGCCTTGTCGGTGGCCGCCCGGTCTCCGACCTCCCAGTGGAAGATGCGGTTGTCCTTCTTGTCCTTCTTGTCGGTGCGGAGCACGGGCGCACCCGGGGCGATGGCCTTGAAGGGATCGACCAGGACGGGAAGCGGCTCGTAGTCCACCTCCACCGCCTCCACGCCGTCGGCGGCCAGGTAGCGGCTGGTGGCGATGACCGCCGCCACCTCCTGCGACTGGTACATCACCCGGTCGGTGGGCAGGACCATCTGGGTGTCCGACATCAGGGTCGGCATCCAGTGGAGGTTGTACTTGGCCAGCGTCTCGCCGGTAATCACCGCCAGCACACCGGGGATCTTCAGCGCCTTGTCCGTCTTGATGGATTTGATCTTGGCGTGGGCGAAGGGGCTGCGGACGATGGCCATGTAGAGCATCCCGGGAAGCTGGATGTCGTCCACGTAGTTGCCCTTGCCGCGGATGAAGCGCGGATCCTCCTTGCGCTTCATGGAATGGCCCATGCCACTGACCTCGGGGCTGGTCTTCGGTTGCATGGCGGCCTCCTAGCGAAGCTTTCCGGCCGCGTACTGGACGGCCTTGACGATGTTCACGTAGCCGGTGCAGCGACAGAGATTGCCGGAGATGGCCTCGCGGATCTCCCCCTCGCTCGGGTTCTTGTTCCTCTCCAGCAGGGCGCAGCTGGTGAGCATCATCCCCGGGGTGCAGTAGCCGCACTGCAGGCCGTGCTCCTGCATGAAGCCCTCCTGGACGGGGTGGAGCTTGCCGTCCTTCTCCAGGCCCTCCACCGTGGTCAGCTGCCGGCCCTCGGCCTGGACGGCGAGCACGGTGCAGGACTTCACCGGCGTCCCGTCGAGGAGCACGGTGCAGGCGCCACAGTGGGTGGTGTCACAGCCGATGTGCGTCCCGGTGAGCCGGAGCTCCTCCCGCAGGAGGTGGACGAGGAGAAGGCGCGACTCGACGGTGACCGTCTGCTCCGTCCCGTTCACCGTCAGCTTGATGGTGTGCATCCCCATGATCAGTTCCCTCCCGCCCGCTGGATCGCCCGCCTCAGGGCCCGCTGCGCGAGCACCCGGGCCATCTCCCGCTTGTAGTCTTCCTTGCCGCGCCGATCCTCCGTGGGCGAGCACGCCTTGGCGGCGGCGGCGCCGGCCTGGGCGATGAGCGCATCGTCCGGCTTCTTGCCGGTGAGCAACTTCTCCGCGGCGGTGACGCGGATCGGCGTTGGCCCGACGTTGGTCAGCGCCAGGCCCGCGCGCTCCACGCTCCCGTTCGCGGCCAGGGTGACCTGCGCGGCGGCGGCGGCGGTGGCGTAGTCGCCCACCTTGCGCTCCAGCTTGACGTAGGCCCCACCGCTCCGCGCCGGCGGAGCTGGGATGCGGATCTCGGTGACGATCTCGTCCGGCTTCAGCGCGGTGGTGAACAGGCCGACGAAGAAGCCGTCGATGGGGATGACGCGCTCCCCCTTCTGGCCGGTGGCCACCACCTGGGCGCCGAGGGCGAGCATGGTCGCCGGGTGGTCGTTGCCGGGATCGCCGTGCGCCAGGTTGCCCCCCACCGTGGCCAGGTTGCGGACCACTGGATCGGCGATGACCCTGGCCGTGTCGAGGAGAATGGGGTAGCGCCCGCGGATGACCTCGGAACGCTCCAGCTCCGCCTCGCGGGTCCGGCCGCCGATGCGAAGGATCCCGCCTTCCTCGCGGATGTACTCCAGGCCGGGGATGCGGCCGATGTCCACCAGGTGGCCGGCCTGCCCGAGCCGGAGCTTGAGCAGGGGGAGCAGGCTCTGGCCCCCGGAGAGCACCTTGGCCGAGTCCTTGAACTCGACCAGCAAGGCCACCGCCTCGGCCAGCGTCTTCGGTCGGTGGTAGTCGAATGCGGCAGGGATCATGTTCCCTCCAGGGTGATCACCACGTCGTTCAACGGAGCAAGAGAAGCAGCAGGAGGATGACGGCAACGACGACGATCCAGAAGGCCGGGCGGCGGACGAGCCGGCCGGCGGCGTTGCGCGCCGCCGTTCCCCCCAGCGCCAGGACGTCCAGGGCCGGCTCTCCGGAGGCGGGACGAGGGGCCGACCCGGGCGAGGCCACCACCGGCGCGGACACCTCCAGCTCCGCGCGCATGTTCTCGGAAAACTTCTGGAAGATCTGATCGCTCACGTCCTGAACCATCCCCCGCCCCATCTGGGCGAGGAGCCCGGTGATGCTCACCTGGCTCACGGCGGTGACCTCGGTCTCGCCGGGGGCGCGCTGCTTGACGCTGCTGGTCAGCTGGAGCTCGGCCCCGCCCTTCCCGCGCACGTCCTGGCCGGAGGCGCGGAGCTCGGCGGTGCGGGTGGCCGGGTCGAGCCGCTCGAAGACCACCTTGCCCTTGTAGCTCGACATCACCGGCCCCACCTTGACCGTCATCGTGCCGGTGTAGGTCTTGTCGTCGAGCTTCTCGCCGATGGCCGCGCCGGGCATGCAGCGCGCCACCCGGTTCAGGTCGGTGAGGAAGGTCCACACCGCGTCCGGGGGGGCCTTGATGGCGAAGCTCTTGGTGATCTCCATCGCCATTCGGTCATCTCCCCGGGGTCGAGGGCCCGGGCGAGACCGGGGCCGTCAGGTAGCGCTCCGGGGAGGCGAGGAACCGCTCCCGGCAGCGCGGATTGCAGAAGTAGTAGGTGCGGCCGCCATGCTCGGCGGTGTTCCGGGCGCCGGCCACCGCCACGCTCATGCCGCACACCGGGTCGAGCTCCTCGCGCTCGGCGGGCGCAGCCTCCGCCGCCGGCGCGTCCGCCCGGACGTGGCGGAGCTGGACGACCTCGGCCAGGATGCTCAGCGCCACCTCCTCGGGCAGGCGGGCGCCGATGTCCAGGCCGGCCGGGTTCTTGATCCGCTCCAGCAGCGACGGGGCCACGCCGCGGGCGAGGAGGGCCTCGCGGACCTGTCCGAATCGGGTGCGGCTGGCCACCACGCCCAGGTAGGCCGGCTGGGAGGCGAGCGCGGCCGCCACCGACTCCTCGTCGTTCTCCCCCATGGTGGCCACCACGGCGAAGAGCCGCTCGGCCGCTGCGCCGGGCGGAGCCCGGAGCTCGGGCGCGCCGAGGTCGACGAAGGTGCGGTCGGCGGCCGGCACGGAGCCGGGGGCGGCGTGCGGGTCGACCACGTCCACCGCATAGCCGAGCGCCTTGCCCAGCTGGGCCAGCGCGCGGATGACCGGTGAGAGCCCGAAGAGCAGGAGCCGGGGCGCGGGGAGGATGGGCTCGAGATAGATGTCCACGCTGCCTCCACTCTGGCAGGTCATGGGGAGAGCGGTGATGCCCGCGCGGTGCTCGCGGGCCGGCTCGGGAGAGAGCGAGATGAGCCGCGGCCGGCCGTCGGCCAGGGCCCGGCGCGCCTCTCGCTTCACCGTCGGCTGGGTGCAGTTTCCCCCGAGCCAGCCGTGGTAGCCGCCGTCGCGGGTGATGACCGCCATGTCCCCCTGCTGCGCGGAGCTGTACGACTCGCGCCGGACGACCATGGCCAGGACGAACGGCTCTCCCCTGCGGGTCAGCTCGGCGGCCAGCTGGAGGAGCTCGGCCCGCATGGGTCAGCCCTCCTTCCCGGCCAGAGCGGAGCGGGCCCGCTCGACGTCGCCGGGCAGGTCCAGGTCTCCGAGGGCGGAGGCAGGCCAAACCACCTCCGCCGCCTCGCTCCGGTGTCGCTTGACCACCCGCTTGCCGCAGCCGTCTCCGTCGAGCGCGCGGAGCTCGCCGAACAGCGAGCGGTCGTAGAGCATGGGCGGAGCGTCCACGCCCTCGTAGTGGGAAACCACCAGCGGCGCGCCGCCGGCGCGGTAGCGGTCCACCACCGCGGCCAGCATGTGCTGGGTGACGAAGGGCATGTCGGCGAGGAGAACCAGCGCCGCCGGGATTCCTTCCGGCACGGCGGCGATTCCCGCCCGCAGCGAGGAGTGGATTCCTCGGAGGTAGTCCGGGTTGAGCACCGGCGTGCAGCCCAGGCCGGCCAGCTCGCCCCGCGCGCGCTCCGCCTCGTGTCCGAGGACGACGAGCACCGGGTCCAGACCGGCGGCCAGAGCGGTGCGCACGGCGCGGCGCAGCACGCTCTCGGCTCCGATGCGGAGGAAGAGCTTGTTTTCCCCCATCCGGCTCGAGGTCCCGGCGGCGAGCACCACGCCGGCCACCGCTCCCCGGGAGCGCTCGGCGGGAAGGGCAGAGGCGTCGATGGCAACGGTCTCGTGGTTCGGCACGAGTCCTCCCGCCGAGAGAAGCAAAGGCTCTGTATTCTCGTGGTGTTCGGCTGTCAACGTCGTGCTAACTGTGTCACCCGCTCGGGAGGGACCATGCGCATCGGAGTCCCGCGGGAGACCCTGGACGGTGAGCGCCGGGTGGCGCTGTTGCCTGACGCAGTGGGTCGTCTGGTGAAAGCCGGCGTCGAGGTGGCCGTCGAGCACGGTGCGGGTGCGGCCGCCTTCTCCGCCGACGATGCCTACGCAGCGTCCGGGGCGCGGCTGGCATCTCCAGAGGAGGTGTGGGGCAGAAGCGACCTGGTGGTGAAGGTCCGGCGTCCGAGTGACGCCGAGATCGCCCGTTTGCACGACGAGGGGGCGACGGTCATCGCGCTCCTCGGGCCGGGGGCGAGCGACGCCTTCCTCGCCCGGCTCAACGAGCGGCGGGCGTCGTTCCTCGCCCTGGAGAGGGTCCCGCGCATCACCCGGGCCCAGTCGATGGACGTCCTCTCCTCGCAGGCCACGGTGGCCGGCTACAAGGCGGTGCTCCTCGGCGCCGCCGAGCTCCCGCGCCTGCTGCCCATGCTCACCACCGCCGCCGGGACCCTCGCTCCGGGGCGGGTCTTCGTCCTCGGCGCGGGGGTGGCCGGTCTGCAGGCCATCGCCACCGCCCGCCGGCTGGGGGCCGTGGTCTCGGCATTCGACATCCGCGCCGCGGCGGCGGAGCAGGTGAAGAGCCTCGGGGCGAGCTTCGTCAGCTCGGAGCTGGCCTCGGCTGCGGCGGAGACCGCCGGCGGCTACGCCCGGGCGCAGACGTCGGACGAGCGGGCGCGCACCCTGGCCGCCATCGCCGACCATCTGCCCGGGGTGGACCTGGTCATCGGGACGGCGCAGATCCCCGGCAAGCCGGCCCCGGAGCTCATCACCGGGGCGATGCTCGAGCGGATGCGGCCGGGCAGCGTGGTGGTGGACCTGGCAGCGGAGACCGGCGGCAACTGCGCCGTCACCCGGCCCGGGGAGCGGGTGGAGGTGGGCTCGGTGGTGGTGCTCGGGCCACTCAACGTCGCCGCCTCGATGCCGGTCCACGCCAGCCAGATGTTCAGCCGCAACGTGCTCACCCTGGTCCAGCACCTGGTCAAGGACGCCAAGCTGGTCCTCGACCCGAACGAGGAGATCACCCGCGCCATGCTGCTCACTCACCGAGGACAGGTGTTCGCGCCATGACCCCCACCGCGGTCATCCAGCTCTACGTGTTCGTGCTCGCCGGCTTCGTCGGCTTCCTGGTCATCACCCGGGTGCCGCCGCTCCTCCACACCCCGCTCATGTCGGCCACCAACGCCATCTCCGCCATCTCGCTCGTCGGCTCGCTGGTGGTGGCCGGGGCCGACCGCGGAACGGCGAGCACCGTGCTCGGCTTCATCGCCGTGACGGCGGCGACGATCAACGTGGTGGGCGGCTTCCTCATCACCGACCGGATGCTGAAGATGTTCCGGCGTCACGAGCTTCCGCCCGGGGAGAAGAAGTGAGCCGGGACCTCGGCATCCAGGGCATCTACCTCGCCTCCTCGGTGCTGTTCATCCTCGGTCTGCGGAGCCTGACCCGGCCGGACCGGGCGCGCCGCGGGATGCAGCAGGCGGCGGTGGGGATGCTCCTGGCCATCGTCGGGACGCTCTTCCAGGCGGAGATCGTCCGATTCGACTGGATCGCCGCCGGGCTCATCCTGGGAACGGTGGTCGGCTACCCGCTGGGGATGTTCGTTCCGATGACAGCCATGCCGCAGCGGATCGCCATCTCCCACCTCTTCGGCGCGCTGGCCGCCACCGTGGTCGGGATCGCCGAATACTGGCACGGCGGCCACGGAGCGACCATCGCCCACGGGCAGATGGCGGCGCTCGGATTCGAGGTCCTCTTCGGCGGTCTGACGGTCACCGGGAGCTTCATGGCCTTCGGCAAGCTCCAGGAGTTCATCACCGGAACGCCGGTCACCTACCGCGGCCAGAACGCGATCAACATCTCGCTCTTCCTCGCCACCTTCGGCCTGTTCGCCTATCTCATCTTCTTCCCGGCCTCGACACCGCTCTTCTACCTGATGATCGCGCTCGCCCTCTGCATCGGGGTGCTGATGGTGCTCCCCATCGGCGGGGCGGACATGCCGGTGGTGGTGTCGCTCCTCAACTCCTACGCCGGCCTGGCCTCCAGCGCCACCGGCTTCGCCATCGGAAACAACGTGCTGATCATCGCCGGCGCGCTGGACGGCGCCTCGGGCTTCCTGCTCTCGCTGATCATGAGCAAGGCGATGAACCGGTCCTTCGGCAACGTGCTCTTCGGGGCCTTCGGGACGCCGCAGATCAGCGCCGGGAAGACGGCCGAGGGGCTGCACGTGCAGTCCATCTCCGCCGAGGACGCGGCCATGCGGCTGGCGTACGCGAGCAAGGTCATCTTCGTGCCCGGGTACGGGATGGCGGTGGCCCAGGCTCAGCACCAGGTCCGCGAGCTGGCAGAGCTCATCGAGAAGAAGGGTGGCGAGGTGAAGTTCGCCATTCACCCGGTCGCCGGGCGCATGCCCGGACACATGAACGTTCTCCTCGCCGAGGCCAACGTTCCGTACGACCAGCTCTACGACATGGACGAGATCAACTCCGCCTTCCCGGAGACGGACGTGGCGGTGGTCATCGGGGCCAACGACGTGGTCAACCCGGCGGCGCGCAATGACCCGAAGAGCCCGATCTACGGCATGCCCATCCTCGACGTGGACAAGGCCAAGTCGATCATCGTGCTCAAGCGCAGCATGAATCCCGGCTTCGCCGGCATCGAGAACGAGCTGTTCTACGACGAGAAGACGTCGATGCTCTTCGGGGACGCCAAGGCCTCGCTGACCAAGCTCGTCTCCGAGGTGAAGAGTCTCTAGGCGCGCCGGCGCCGCCCGGGAGGGAACGCCCTGCAATCGGCCACCGCCGGCTGGGAGAACTTCTTCGTCGCCGCGGCCGGGGCCTCGGCGGCTCTGACCGGCCTGCTCTTCGTGGCCATCTCCATCAACCTGACGCGGATCCTCTCCTTTCCCCAGCTACCCGGACGCGCCGCCGAGGCCTTGCTCATCCTTCTCTCGGTGCTCGCCTTCTCCACGCTCGGGCTCACTCCGCACATCTCCGTCCGCGTGTTCGCCGTGGGGCTGATCGTCATCTGGGCATTTCTGTTCGGGATGGTGACCCGGATCGAGCTCGGTGCCCGCAGGCACGGCGGGCAGCGGCGGTGGTGGGTCGCCCGGCTGATCACCGGGCAGCTGCCCCCGCTGACCATCCTGGCGACGGCCGTGTCGCTCTGGACCGGGATGGGCGGCGGGGTGTACTGGCTCGTGCCGGCGACGTTGCTCGGCTTTACCGGCGGGGTGATCAATGCCTGGATCCTGCTGGTGGAGATCCAGCGCTAGAGCGGACGAGCGATGAGCGTGCTCCCTCACGCCGAGCCGCGGTGCACCGACTCTGGTGAGGCGGCCGTCGAGCTGAGCATCGACGCCCGGACCCGCGAGCTCGGGGATGGATTCACCGTCCGGCGGCTTCTCCCCAACGCCGAGCGGCGGATGGTCGGACCGTTCATCTTTCTCGACCACATGGGCCCGGTCCACCTGGCGGCCGGCCGCGGGCTCGACGTCCGTCCGCACCCGCACATCAACCTGGCCACGGTCACCTACCTGTTCGACGGGGAGATCCTCCACCGCGACAGCCTCGGCTCGGAGCAGCCCGTTCGCCCGGGCGCGGTGAACTGGATGACTGCCGGCCGGGGGATCGTTCACTCCGAACGCTCGCCCGCCGCCGAGCGAAAGGCCGGGGCGCGCGTGCACGGGCTCCAGCTCTGGGTCGCCCTTCCCAGGGCGCTCGAGGAGGTGGTGCCGTCCTTCCGGCACCATGCGGCGGCCGACATCCCGGCCATCGAGCGCGGGGGCGTGCGCCTGCGCATCGTCGCCGGCGCAGCGTACGGTCTTCGCTCGCCGGTCGAGGTGCTGTCGCCGCTCTTCTACGTCGAGGCGCGGCTCGAGCGTGGGGCGTCGCTGGACATGCCCGAGGGTCACGCGGGACGGGCGGCATACGTCGTCGAGGGGTCGGTCTCGTCCGGCGCAAGGTCGCATGGCCCGGGGACGATGGTCGTCTTCCGCGAGGCACCCGGTGCATGCATCGCAGCCGTGGAGACGTCACGCGTGATGCTGCTCGGAGGCGCTCCGCTCGACGGCGAGCGGCACATCTTCTGGAACTTCGTGTCCAGCTCGAGAGAGCGCATCGAGCGAGCGAAGGATGAGTGGAGGGAACGGCGCTTTCCGGACATTCCGGGCGATGACAGGGAGTTCATTCCGCTGCCGGAGAGGTAGCCGAGCACCGGGCGACCCGGGTGGCCCTCCGCCCCAGGGGCTGCGGCGGACCCGAAGACGGGGCTTTCGGGGCGATGGAAGCCGCTCGCAAGACGACCTCGAGCAACCGATCCGCGAGACGTCGGGGTTGGAAGGCTGGTGCTGATGCCCGCTTGAAACCGTCGCCGGGGCCTGCCACCGACGGCCATGTCACCCCCGGTGGACTGCGCCGGCGGCGGCATGGGAGGGTGCGCGCCCCGATGACCGCCCGGCTCCCCCTCGGCGCCCTCCTCCTCGCTGCCTGCGCGACCTCCACCCCGGTGTCCCCGGTCGCGTCCGGACCCTCGGCCGCGCCGGTCCAGGAGCCGGCGAAGCCCACGCCCGAGCCGTCGGCGCTGCGGCTCCCGACCACCGTTCGCCCGGTCCGCGAGTCGCTCGCCCTGCGCATCGTCCCCTCGGAGCCGACCTTCTCCGGAACGGCGACCCTCGACCTCGAGCTCGACGCCGGCACCGACCACTTCTGGCTCCATGCGCAGGGCCTGATCATCGACCAGACCGAATTCCTGACCGCCGGGAAGCCGGTGGCGGTCAAGACCTCCAACGCGGGCGAGGACCTTCTCCTCGTCCAGCTCGCGGTCGCCGTCGGCCCCTCCCAGGCCCGCATCGTGCTCCGCTACCACGGTACCGTCGACGCCGAGCGGGCACGCGGCATCTACCGCGTCGACGAGGGCAAGACACCCTACGTCTACACCTTCTTCGAAGCGGTCGACGCTCGCCGCGCCTTCCCCTGCTTCGACGAGCCCTCGTTCAAGATCCCCTGGACGGTCTCGCTCACCGTCCCCACCGGCGACGTCGCCTTCGGCAACGCCGCGGCCACGTCGACCGTCGACGCCGGCGGCGGCATGAAGACCGTCACCTTCGCCGAGACCCGCCCTCTCCCCAGCTACCTGGTGGCCTTCGTCGTCGGCCCGTTCGACGTCGTGCCGGGCAGGCCCGCCGGCAACGAGGGCATTCCGCTCCAGTTCATCGTCCCCAGGGGTCGCGCCGCCGAGCTGCGTTACGCCCAGGAGATCGTCCCCCGGGTGGTGACGCATCTCGAGGACCTCACCGGCGTCCCCTACCCCTACGGCAAGCTCGACGTGGCGGTGGTGCCTCGCTACTGGGGAACGATGGAGCATCCCGGGCTGGTGGCGCTGGGGCAGACGTTCCTGCTCATGCGGCCCGACCAGGAATCGCTCGGCGCCCGTGAGTTCGCGGCGCAGATCACCACCCACGAGCTGGCCCACTACTGGTTCGGCGATCTGGTCACCAACGCCTGGTGGGACGAAACCTGGCTCAACGAGTCGCTCGGCACCTGGATGGACCTCAAGGCCACCGATGCGCTCGACCCGGACTTCCGGTTCCGCCGCAAGGCGGCCAGCCGACGCGCCGTCGCGCTCGCCGCCGACGCGCTGCCCACCGCCAAGGCGGTCCGGCAACCGGTCCGCACCCGGACGGACATCGAGACCTCCTTCGACGCCGCGCTGACCTACAACAAGGGTTCCATCGTCCTGGGGATGTTCGAGCGCTGGGTCGGCGCCCCGGCCTGGAAGCGAGGGATGCAGCTCTACCTCGGGACCCACGCCGACGGGAACGCGACCGCCGACGAGCTGTTCAAGGCTCTCGACGAGGGGACCGGACGGCCGGTGTCGCAGCCTCTGTCCACCTTCGTGGTCCAGCCGGGAGCGCCGCTGGTCTCGGTGAGTCTGCGCTGCCCGCGGGGCGAGCTGCCCGTGCTCGAGCTCAAGCAGGAGCGCTTCCTGGTCGAGCGCACCACCCCGCCCCCCAGCGCCCTCTGGCAGGTGCCGGTCTGCGTTCGGGCGGCCTGGGGCGAGCGCGTGGAGCGCGCCTGCACGCTCCTCTCCGAGGCGGAGGGAGAGCTCAGCCTCCCGGTCGCCCGCTGCCCGACCCTCGTCGTCGCCAACGACGGCGGCCTCGGCTACTACCGCGTCGCCTATGCGCCGGCGCTCCGCAAGGCGCTGCTCGAGCACCCGGACCGGCTCGATGCGACGGAATGGGTGGGCCTGGCCGGCGACACGGAGGCCCTCGCCCGGCGGGGGGACGTCCCGGTCGGGGAGGCGCTTGCCCTCGGCGCACGCCTGGTGAAGGACCGGGACGCGGAGGTGGTCGCCGCCGGTCTCGCCCTGCTCGAGCTGGTCCACCGCGACACGCTCCCCCCCGAGCTGCGGGCGGCCTACGCGGCGCGTCTCGAGCTCCTGCTCGGAGCACGGGCGCGCGCGCTCGGCTGGCGGGAGCGGACTGCCGATTCCCTCGACGAGCGGCGGGTGCGCCCGGTCATCGTCCCCCGGGTGGCGCGCGAGGGCCCGGACGCCGTCCTCCGTTCCGAGGCGCGGAGACTGGCCGAGGCCTGGCTCCAGGATCCCCGAGCCGTCGACGCGGACATGGTCGGCGGTGTGCTCGGCACCGCCGGCGAGGCGGGCGACGCCGCGCTGTTCGACCGGCTCCTCGAGGCAGCCCGGACGCGGCCCACCCGCCAGGAGCGCGCCCAGGCCATCGCCGGCCTGGGCCGGTTCCAGGACCCGGCGCTGGCCGCTCGGGCGCGCGCGCTCCTCCTCGATCCGGCCGACGACCTCCGCGACTGGCTCCCCGTCGTCTACACCCAGCTCCACATGCCCGAGACCAGGGACGCCGCCTACCGGTTCGTCGACGAGAGCTTCGACGTCCTCTCCCGCCGGATGCGCGACGACGAGGTGGCCCAGCTCCTCGGCCGGCTGGGCGTCTTCTGCGACGCCGGGATGCGCGCCCGGGTCGAGACCAGCTTCGCTCGGCGCGCAGCGAAGGTGGACGGCGGGCCGTTCCAGCTGGCCCGCTCGCTGGAGGCCATCGACCAGTGCGCCCGAGTCGAGGCCCGCCTCCGGCCCGGCGTCACCGCCTGGCTCACCCAGCGCTGACCCCCATCGAGACTCGCCGCTCAGGGCGGGTGATCGACCCGCAGCACCACCTTGCCCACCGTGCGCCGTCCCTCGAGCGCGCGGTGAGCGTCGGCCACCCGCTCGAGCGGAAGACGGAGCCCGATGGTGCAGGTGAGCGTCCCCGCCACGACATCGCTGAGGAGCTCGTGCAATGCGGCGCTGTGCGTTCCGGGCGGGTGCGGGGAACGGAGCCAGTAGGCGCTCACCCGGAGCGACCGCCCGTAGAGCGCGCTGATGTCCAGCCGCGGCGGCGGGCCGCTCGCCTCCCCGAAGTGCACCAGGTGGCCGAAGGGAGCCAGGGAACGGAGGCTGGCCTCGGCCGTCGACCGCCCCACCGAGTCGAGCACCAGGTCCACGCCATGCCCGCCGGTGAGCTCGAGGATCTCGCCGGCCAGATCGTCCGGAGCGACGAGCACCGCGTCGGCACCCAGGCGCCGCGCCACCTCGGCCTTGGCCTCGGTGGAGGCGGTTCCGTAGACGCGGGCGCCGGCCGCCTTGGCCAGCTGCAGGACGAGGAGCCCCACCCCGCCGGCGATGGCGTGAACGAGGATGCTCATGCCCGGGGTCACCGACTCCATGGTGTGCAGGAGGTGGTAGGCGGTCAGCCCCTGCACCGGCAGGGCGGCGGCGACGTCGAAGTCCACCACCTCGGGGAGGAGCACCACCTCGGCGGCCGGCATCTTCACCATCTCCGCCTGGCTGGCGCGGGCGAGGCCTACCGCCCGCATCCCCCTCAGGGCCGGGTTCACGCCGGCGCCCACGGCGACGATGACCCCGGCCGCCTCGGCACCGAGGATGGAGGGAAGCGGAAGATGGGGCTCGTAGCTTCCCCGACGGCGCTCGATGTCGGCGAAGTTCACCCCCGCCGCCCGCACGCCGAGCAGCACCTCGCCCGGCCCGGCCTCCGGCGGAGGCACGTCGTCGACGCGGAGGACCTCCGGACCGCCGTGGGCTTGGATGCGCACCGCCCTCATGAGGCCTCGGCGATGATGTTTCTGGGACGGGCGGCGATGCCCGGCTGCCCCGGGTATGGCCCGGTGGCGAGGACGTGGGCTTCGGTCATGGTTGCGCTGGCCAGCGCATTAGCAGCGGCCTCCGACCTCCGTCGAGGCAGCCGCCCGGTGGGCCGGCGGACCCTCCTCGGCGCCGGGCTCGCCGCCCTGCTCGGGCGGGCTTGCGCCCCGGCCATCGCCCGGGCGAGTGTCCGGCCTCGCATGGAGGCGGTGGCGACGCGGCTCGGTCCGCTCGAGGCCAGGGTGGTCCAGCCCGACCCGAGCGCTCGCCCGGAGCTGGCGGTGGTGCTCTGCCACGGCTTCGGCGCGCCGGGCACGGACCTGGTCCCGCTCGCCGGCGAACTCCTCGAGCGCCGGCCCTCTCTCGCCTCGGGCGTGCGCTTCGTCTTCCCGGCGGCGCCGCTCGTCCTGCCCGGCTTCGGCTGGGGAGAGGCACGGGCCTGGTTTCCCATCGACCTCGAGGCGCAGATCGCCCTTCGCGCCTCGGGCGAGGCGGCCCGCGCCCGCCTCCGCGGCCAGGTCCCGGAGGGCCTGGCCCAGGCGCGCCGGCAGCTCGCCGCCTGTCTGGAGGCGGTGGCCCAGACCTCCGGACTCTCCCCGGGCCGGATCGTCCTCGGGGGATTCAGCCAGGGGGCGATGGTGGGCACCGACCTGGCCCTGCGCGCCGACCAGGCTCCCGCGGCGCTGGTCATCCTCTCCGGCATCCTCCTCGCCGAGGGTGAGTGGCGCGCTCGGGCGCCGCGGCGGAAGGGGCTCCGCGTCCTCCAGTCCCACGGGCGGAGCGACCCCATCCTGCCCTTCAGCGACGCCGAGGCGCTGCGCGACCTGCTCGTCCAGGCCGGCCTGGAGGTCGAGTTCATCCCCTTCGACGGGCCGCACACCATCGCCTGGCAAGCGCTGGACCGGCTCGGCGCGCTCCTCGAGTCGCTGCTAGAAGGTTAGGCCATGACCGACCGCTTCCGCCGCTTCACCGACACCGACCGGTATCTCACCAGCCCGGCGCTGCAGGCGGCGGTGAACTGTGCCCTGGCCCTGGAGCGACCCCTCCTGGTCAAGGGCGAGCCTGGGACGGGGAAGACGCTCCTCGCCGACGCCATCGCCGGCGCCATCGGAGCGCCGCTCGTCTCCTGGAACGTGAAGAGCACCACCCGCGCCCAGGATGGGCTCTACGTCTACGACACCGTTCAGCGCCTCTACGACAGCCGCTTCGGCGACGGCGACATCCGTGACATCCGTCGCTACATCCGCTTCGGCCCGCTCGGCGAGGCCTTCCGCAGCGCGGAGCGGGTGGTGCTCCTCATCGACGAGGTGGACAAGGCGGATCTCGAATTCCCCAACGACCTCCTCCACGAGCTCGACCGGATGAGGTTCCGGATCCTGGAGACGGACGAGGAGGTGGTCGCCCGCCACCGGCCGGTGGTGGTGGTGACCAGCAACAACGAGAAGGAGCTCCCCGACGCCTTCCTGCGCCGCTGCGTCTTTCACTTCATCGACTTCCCGGACCGGGAGCTGATGGAGCGCATCGTGCGGGTGCACCACCCCAGGCTGGACGAGGAGCTGGTCGACCAGGCGCTGCACATCTTCTACCAGCTGCGCGACCTGACCCGCCTCCGCAAGCGTCCGAGCACGAGCGAGCTGGTGGACTGGCTGGCGGTGCTCAAGGCGGCTGGGGTCAAGGAGCTGAAGCTGGACGAGGCCCTTCCCTTCGTCGGGGCGCTGCTCAAGCGCGAGCAGGACCTGCTCGTCTTCCACGAGGCGCTGGCCGCGGGCCGCCGGCCGCGGGCCTGAGGTTCGATGTTCACCGGCTTCCTCTACGAGCTGCGGCGGCGCAAGGTGCCGGTGGGCACCCAGGAGGCGGTGGCGCTTGCCCGGGCGCTCGAGGCCGGGCTCCACGACAGCTCGCTCGACGGCTTCTACGACGTCTCCAGGGCGCTGCTGGTGCACAACGAGGCGCACCTCGACGCCTTCGACCAGGCCTTCCTCGCCCACTTCCGGGGCATCGAGGACCGCGGGGACGCCCTGCTCGAGGAGCTGCTCGGCTGGCTGGAGGAGGCGGCCGGGCGTCCCCCCCAGGACCGGAGCCCCGAGGAGGAGGCGGCGCTCGAGGTCCTCGACCCGGAGACGCTGCGGCGCCTCTTCGACGCCCGGATGCGCGAGCGGGAGCGGCGCCAGCGCGAGGGCCAGGGGCGTGGCCAGGAGGAGGCGCGCGCCCGCCGGGGAGAGGGGCAGCGAGGCGAGGAGGAGGGGGCTGAGGCGGAGGGCGAGGGCGGGCGTCGCGGGGCGATGAAGACCGCCGATGCCCGGCTCTACCGCGGCTACCGGGACGACCGGGTGCTCGACACCCGGTCGCTGGGCGTCGCCCTGCGCAAGCTGCGTGCCTTCCAGCGGGAGGGCGCCTTCGACGAGCTGGACGTGGAGGGCACCATCGACGCCACCGCCCGCAACGCCGGAGAGCTGGAGGTGGTGCTCCGCCCGCCGCGCAAGCCGAGCACCCGGGTGCTCCTCCTCATGGACGTGGGCGGATCCATGACCCCGCATGCGCACCTGGTGGAGCGGTTGTTCAGCGCGGCGAAGAAGGCCACCCACTTCCGCGAGCTGCGGACCCACTACTTCCACAACTGCGTCTACGGAGTGGTGTACCGCACCGAGCGCTTTGCCGAGCCGGTCAGCGTGCGGGAGCTCCTGGCCGACTGCGGGCCGCACTGGAAGCTGGTGGTGGTCGGCGACGCGCTGATGGCCCCCTACGAGCTCTTGCTCCGCTCCGGTCCGTACGGCGGGTACGTCGAGGGCGGGCTGGAGGGAATCGTCTGGATGATGCAGCTCGCCCAGCACTTCGAGCGCAGCGCCTGGCTCAACCCCGAGCCCCCGTCGAGCTGGTGGTCGCCCACCATCCGGACCCTGCGAAATGTCTTCGCCATGTTTCCGCTCACCGTCGAGGGGCTGGGCGATGCCGTCGGCCACCTCACCCGCGGCGGCGTCCGGAAGGGGCCGGTGCTGCACCGCTGAGCCGCCGGGC
Source organism: Myxococcaceae bacterium (assembly GCA_035622755.1). Taxonomy (GTDB): domain Bacteria; phylum Myxococcota; class Myxococcia; order Myxococcales; family Myxococcaceae; genus JADGRA01. Next base: position 5,410 of record DASPUU010000320.1, on the reverse strand, counting down.
GTCGAGCCCCTCAGCGCAAAAGACGCAGCACCCGCTCGAGCAGCGAGGCGCCGTCGCGTCCCCCGAGCTCGAGCGCCCCTCCCTCGACGGTTTCCTCCCCGAGCTCCGCCCGCCGGCGCTGGAGCTCCTGCCTCGCCTCCTCGAGCTCGCGGCGTCGCGACTCGTCCAGCCCCCCCCGCATGACGAACCCCACCACCTCGCCGAGCTCGCCCCCGTCGAACCAGACTCCGTGGGCCTTGCAGACGTCGACGACCACGCCCGATCGGCGGCCGAAGTTCTCGCGGTTCATCAGTCGCGCGCAGTCCGGGCACTTGAGGTAGCGCACCTCGGCCTCGGGGACCGGCCGCGCCTCCGCGGCCAGCCCGGGCAGGGCACTGGCCAGCGCCGCCTGCCGGTCGCGATCGGCGACGATGGCGGCGAACGTCTGGCCGTCGACCCAGGTCCCGGCGCAGGCCGGACACTCCTCGAGGTGCGTCTTCCCCACCGCCCGGGGAGCGAGCCGGGCGCCGGAGGACTCCGGGCACCGCGGGCAGCGCATCGTCGCGGCGGCAGCGGCCAGAGGCTGCGCCGGGACCTCGAGCGGCGCGCCGCAGTGCTGGCAGAACCGGGCCCCGGCAAAGACACGGCCCAGACAGCGCGGACAGCCGACCAGCGCCAGGGCGGCGTGGCAGTAGGCACAGGAGGTGCTGTCCGGCGAGGCCGGTGCGCCACAGCGCGGGCAGTCCAGCGTCCCGGCGTCCGCACCGGGCTGGCCGATGGTGACCTCAGCGCCGCAGCGACAGCGGAATCGCGAACCGGGAGCTCTTCCGCTCGCGTCGTAACGGGCGCGACAGGCAGGGCACTCGACGATCATCGTCCGGTGAGTAGTCTACCCCCGATGGCGGCCGAACCGATCCCGCTCGACGACCGGACGTGGCTCCTCGTGCTCACCGGCGCCGGCGTCTCGGCCGAGAGCGGGGTGCCCACCTTTCGCGGCGTGGATGGCCTGTGGCGCACCCATCCGGTGGAGCGCGTCGCCTCGCCGGAGGGCTTCGCCGCCGACCCGGCGCTGGTCTGGGAGTTCTACTCGGAGCGGCGTGCGCTGGCGGGCACGGTGGCCCCCAACCCGGGGCACCGGGCGCTCGTCCGGGCCGAGGAGCGACTGGGGGAGCGTTTCCTCCTGGTGACCCAGAACGTGGACGGGCTTCACCGCCGCGCCGGGAGCTCGCGCCTGGTCGAGCTCCACGGCAACCTGTTCACCAGCCGGTGCAGCCGCTGCGCGCGGGAGCCCTTCCCCGATTCCACCGCCTACCCCTCGGGCACCGTTCCGGTCTGCGACGCGTGTGGGGCACGCCTCCGGCCGCACATCGTCTGGTTCGGGGAGATGCTCGACGAGCGCAACCTCGGCGCCATCGACGCATTCCTGGAGGCAGGGCGGCAGGGGCGGCTCCTCTTCCTGGCCGCCGGAACCTCCGGGGCGGTCTACCCCGCGGCCGGCCTGGTGGACGTGGCACGGCGCGCCGGAGCCGACACCTGGCTGGTCAACGCCGATGCCGCGGACAACGCGCAGCACTTCGACCACGTGCTCCGGGGGAAGAGCGGCGAGCTGCTGCCGGCGCTGCTCGGCTGAGCCGCCTCAGGCCACGCCGCCGGGCGGGTGGCCGACCTCGACCGAGCCGTTTCCCACCGCCACGAAGGAGCGCGAGATCCACCGGCAGTGGCCGCAGTAGGTGAAGGCGCTGGACGGAGTGACGCGCAGGTCGAGCGGCCCCCCACAGAGCGGGCAGCCCCCCGGCACGGACAGGTCGGCCCGGGCCTCGCCCCGGTGGATGGTTCCGCGAATCATGTCCTGCATCTAACGCAGCCCCGGCGGAGCGCAAGCCGGACACCGTTCAGGGGCGGCGAAAGTGGAGGGGCGAGTACTCGGCCTCGGCGGCCTCGGCCACGCTGATGAAGCCGGCGGCACGCATCTTGTGAATCAGGTCCCGCGTCCGCCGCTCCCAGGTGCCGGTGAGAGCGCCGCGCTCGAAGAGCCCGTGGTACCTCACCGGATTGGGGATGATGGTGGCCAGGAACACCGCCTGCTGGACGGTGAGGTTCCGGGCGCCGACGCCGAAGTAGTGCCGCGCCGCCTCCCCGATGCCGTACAGGTTCGGGCCCCACTCGATGATGTTCAGGTAGATCTCCATCAACCGCGACTTGGGGAGGGCCGCCTCCAGGGCGAGGGTGAAGAGCGCCTCGCGGACCTTGCGCGCGTACGTCCTCTCGCGGGAGAGGAAGAGGTTCTTGGCCAGCTGCTGGGTGAGGGTCGAGGCGCCGCGCACGCGGGCTCCCTCGGCGGCGTCGATGATGCTCTCCTTGAGCTCGTCGAAGTCGAAGCCCGGATGGTAGAAGAACCCGGCGTCCTCGCTCGTGGTCACCGCCCGGGCGACGTAGCGGGGAAGCTCGTCGTAGGAGACGAAGGACGGGTTCTTCGGCCCGACCCACACCTCGCGCGTCCGTCCCTGGGCGTCCACCGGGTGGTAGATGAACGGTCCGCGCAGGAAGAAGGGCACGTTCTTGGAAGCGGCGCGCAGCCCGGTGAGGTCGAGCTTGGCCTCGACCGCCCAGGCCTCCGGGTCGCGCAGCGGGCCGGAGATGCGCACCCGGGCATCGAGCAGTCCGGGGATGCGCGGGGCCTCGTCGCCGAGGGAGAGCTGGGGCGGGAGCGCGTCGAGAGCATCCTGGTAGCGGAGCTGGTCCACCCGCGCCTCGAGCCGGAAGCGCGGGCCGCCCCGGCGGACCTCGTAGACCCCCTCCACGCCGACCCGGAGCGAATCGTTCTCTCCGAAGGCGATGCGCCCCTCGCGCAGGTGGAGCTCGCGGCTCTGCCGGTCGAAGTCGACGATGCCGGCCAGGGACAGGCGCCAGGGCCCCACCGGTTCGGTCGACAACCGTCGGCCCTCGAGCACCAGCCCGTCCAGGTGCCCCTCGAGCTTGGCCTCGCCTCGGCGGAGGTCGGCCGGGATGGCGCCGGCCAGGTGCCCGGAGAGCGTGCCGGCGGTGGCCCGGACGCCGAAGCGGTGACCGAGGACCTCGACCACCGGCTCGAGCGGCATCACCGTGAGCCAGGCCTCGAGCTGGATGGGCGCGTCGCGGCCGAGCCGGGCCACGCTCCGGAGCTCCCCCCCGCCGTGTCGCTGCACCGCCAGGTCCACCACCCGCGCGCCGGAGCTGCCCGTCACCTCCAGCTGGGCATCCCAGGCGCCGAGCTCGAGCGGCCGCCCGTCCGCGCTGGAGACCATGTCCACCCGGACATCCTGCATCTCGATGCGGGGAAGCCGGCTGCTCCGCGCCGGACCGGGCGTCTCCCCGGCCTTGGCCGGGCGTGAACGGGACTCCACCCGGTCGACCAGCGCCCGCAGCCCGCGGAGGTGCTCGCCCGGGCGGAGGGTGACCGTTTCCAGGTGAATCACCCCTGGCTCGAGCCGCCCGGCGAGCAGAGCGGTCCAGCTCGGGCGCACGCGGACGCGCTCCACCTCGAGCACCACGCCCTGGTCCGGAACGGGCGCGATGCGCACTGGACCGAAGGCGACGTGGAGCGACCAGTCGACGAACGTCCCGCTGCCCAGCTCCACCTCCCCGAGGCGCTCGGAGAGCGCCGACTCGACCTTCGCTTGGAGCCGGCCGCGGACGAAGCTCGAGTTGAGGCCCAGGTGGACACCGGTGACGAGCCCCACGGCCCCGAGGACGCCGAGGGCGACGCGCCGGATGCGCCGTTGCCGTCGGCGCCGGCGGCGGGCCGCCCGGCGGACGCTCGAGGACGAGGGAGAGGCACCCGCCCCGCGTGCGTGCTTCCGGGCGGTGGTCTCCTCCGCCTGCATCTTCAGGGCCGGGCGCATCTTTTCGAAACCTGGGGGCAAATCACCATCCTAGTGCGCGCTCCATGCGGCCGGCAGGCGTCCCGGCGTCGTTTGCACGACACACAGGTGAGCCAAAAAATTGTTGCACGGCAGGTCTTCCGGAGCGCAGGGTGAGACACATGACGACCTCCGCTCTGCGCCCCGCCCTCCTCGCCGCCGGTGCTCTGGCGCTCGTCGCCGGCTCCGGCTGCCAGTCGTACGACGAGCTCATCGCCAAGGACCAGGTCTGCGAGCAGAAGTGGGCCGACTACCAGGCCGCGCTCCAGCGGCGCGCGGATCTGGTCCCCAACCTGGTGGAGACGGTCAAGGCCGCGGCCAAGCAGGAGCAGGCGACGCTCTCGGCGGTGCTCGAGGCGCGCGCCAAGGCCACCTCCATCCAGCTGTCGGGCGCAGACCTCGAGGATCCGGCCAAGGTGGCAGCCTTCGAGAAGGCGCAGGCCGACCTCAAGGGGGCGCTCTCCCGCCTGCTGGTGGTGCAGGAGGCCTACCCGGACCTCAAGTCCAACCAGGGGTTCCGCGAGCTGCAGGCGCAGCTCGAGGGGACGGAGAACCGCATCCTGCGCGCCCGGGAGCAGTACAACGCCGCCGTGGCCGCCTACAACACCGAGCTGAAGAAGATCCGCGGCTCGGTGATTCGCAAGGCGACCGGGCAGACCTTCAAGGAGCGCGTCTACTTCACCGCCACTCCCCAAGCGCAGTCCGCGCCGCAGGTGAAATTCTGATGCGCGCGCGGGCGACGAGCCCGCTCCTGTGCGCGCTGCTCCTGGCCAGCGCCGCCGAGGCCTACCGCCCACCCCTCCCCCAGGGATGGGTGACCGACACCGCCGGAAAGCTCAGCCCGGCCGACCGCGCGTTCCTCAACCAGCGGCTTCAGGCCTTCGAGAAGGAGACCGGCGCCCAGGTCTTCGTCTTCATCCCCGCGTCGCTCCAAGGCGAACCCATCGAGGACGTCGCCTACGCCACCTTCCAGACCTGGAAGATCGGGCAGAAGGGACAGGACAACGGCGTCCTCCTGCTCTGGGCCCCGTCCGAGCGGCGCGTCTACATCCAGACCGGCAAGGGCGTGGGCGGGGACCTCACCGACGTCCAGAGCTTCCGCATCATCCAGCGGATGAAGCCCTACCTCCAGGCAGACCGTGCCCGCGAGGCCCTCCAGGTCGGGACGGACGCGATCATGCAGGCCATCTCGGGTCGGGCGCCGCCCGACGCGCTCCCCCGGGCGCCCGGACCTGCGCCCAACGAGCCGGAGGTCGCCCCGGTGGGTCCTTCGGACCTCGCCGGGCTCCTCTGCCCGCTGCTCATCCTGCTCTTCGTCATCTTCGTCGCCTCCCGCGGGCGTCGCCGCGGTCGCTCGCTCCCCTTCCCCATCTTCTGGGGGGGCGGAGGAGGCTGGGGCGGCGGCAGCGGTGGCGGAGGCGGAGGGTGGGACGACGGCGGGGGCGGCGGCTTCTCCGGCGGGGGCGGTGGGGAGACTGGCGGCGGCGGGGCCGGCGATAGCTACTAGGCTGGACATCCGTCAAGAGGAGTTG
>DASPUU010000319.1:0-17783 GCA_035622755.1 Myxococcaceae bacterium | reverse complement strand
CATCTCGGCGACGACGAGCGGATGTTCTTCGTCTCCCTGCTCCTCAACGAGGTCCTGGTCTGGATGCGCAGCCAGAAGGGGACGAGCAGCCTCCGGGCCCTGCTCTACATGGACGAGATCTTCGGCTTCTTCCCGCCGGTGGCGCAGCCTCCCTCGAAGCTGCCGCTGCTCACCCTGCTGAAGCAGGCGCGCGCCTTCGGCCTGGGGGTGATCCTGGCCACCCAGAACCCGGTCGACCTCGACTACAAGGGCCTGTCCAATGCCGGGACCTGGTTCGTGGGGAGACTCCAGACGGAGCGTGACAAGGCGCGGGTGCTGGACGGCCTGGAGGGCGCCTCGGCTGCGGCGGGAAGCGCGTTCGACCGGGCCAGCATCGATCGGCTTCTCTCCGGGCTGGACAAGCGCGTCTTCCTGATGAACGACGTTCACGAGAAGGCACCGGTGCTGTTCGAGACCCGGTGGACGCTCTCCTATCTCCGCGGCCCGCTCGACCGGGACGAGCTCCGGGCGCTCACCGGAGGCGCGCCCGCCCGGCCGGCTCCGCCTCCCTCGGCGGCGCGCGCCGGTCCGGCCCGCGGTGCGCCGCGCCGCCCCACCCTCGGACCGGGCGTGGAGCAGCTCTTCGCTGCGGAGCGGGGCTCGCCTCCGGCCGGCTCGACGCTCTTTCTCGAGCCCCGCCTCCTCGGCGCGGCCAGCATCATCTTCGCCGACGCCAGGCTCAAGCTCAACGTCACCGTCGACGACGTCTACTGCGCGCCCTTCTCCGACGGCGCGCTCGTGCTCGACTGGAGCAAGGCTACCCGGATGGAGCTCACCCTGGACGACCTGTCGCGCGAGCCGCCCGCCGAGGCGGAGTATGGTGAGCCGCCGGCTACGGCGGCCAGCGCCAAGAGCTACCCGGCCTGGAACAAGTCGTTCGCCCAGTGGCTCCTCGGGAGCCGCACCCTCGACCTGTGGCGGAGCCCGAGCCAGGGGACGCTCTCCGAGCCGGGAGAATCCGAGTCCGCGTTCCGCGCCCGCCTCCAGCACCGGGTGCGCGAGACGCGCGACGCGGCGGCCGATGCGCTGAAGCGCAAGTACGCGCCCCAGGTCGAGCGGCTGGCCGCGGCCATGGAGAGGGCCCGGCAGCGCGTGGACCGCGAGAGGTCGGAGGCGACCCAGGCCAAGCTCCAGACGGCGGTGACGGTGGGAGCGACGCTGCTCGGCGCGTTCCTCGGGCGGAAGCCGATCTCCGCCACCAGCCTCGGCCGGGCCACCACCGCCGCCCGCAGCGCCGGACGGGCGATGAAGCAGGCCCAGGACGTGGATCTGGCCAACGCCTCGGTCGAGCAGATCGCCACGAAGCAGGCCGACCTGGACGCACAGTTCCAGACCGAGCTCCACGAGGCCGAGACGGCGGCCGACCCGAGCACGGAGACGCTCGATTCGGTGGTCGTGCGCCCCACACGCACGCGCATCTCGGTCCAAGTGGTCGGGCTGCTCTGGCTCCCCAGCTGGAAGGACGAGAAGGGACAGCTTACGCTTGCTCTCTGAATGAGACGCAGCCGACGGACGCTCCGACACGCCGCAGGCGTCGTCCTGGCTGCGCTCGTCCTCGCTCCCTTCGTCGTCGCCTCACCCCCGGACATGTCCTGCCGGGGCCGTTCGACGAGCATCGTGGTGCGCGTGCGAGACCACGTCCTCCTCGCCTGCGAGGACGACCGCATCCGGCAGAGGGCGAAGGTGTCGCTCGGAACCGGCGGCATCGGGAAGCAGCGGCAGGGAGATCGCCGCACGCCGCTCGGCGTCTACGAGCTCGGTGACGCCCGGCCCTCGGAGCGCTTCGGCATCTTCATCCCCATCGGCTACCCCACGCCGGAGCAGACCCGGCGCGGATTCACCGGCGGAGATGTCGGCATCCACGGGCCCACCCGTCCTTTCCGCTGGGCCGGGCCGGTCAACGCGCGGTTCGACTGGACCCAAGGCTGCATCGCCCTGGCCACCGACGAGGAGCTGGAGGCGCTCCGCGACTGGATGGTGAGGAGCGGCTGCCGGATCGTCACCATCGAGTGAACGATCTCCTCCGGCGGCCCTGGGTCCGCACCGGCCTCGCCTTCGGGCTGCTGGCCTTCTTCTTCCACGCCCCGGAGATGCTCGGCCTCCGCGCGCTGCACAGCCGAGGTGCGCAGGCTCTCCTCATGGCCGGCTTCTACCTGGTCGCCCACGGGACCGGCCGATGGCTCGGCTTCCGGGGCTTCGACGCCTACCGGCTCGACCTCCGTCCCGGCTGGTCCCGCCTTCTCGCGGCGACGCTCGCCCTGGGACTGGCGGCCAAGGCCCTCTCGCTCGGAGCCGGCCTGGCGCTGGGGGCCTACCGGATGCGGCCCCTGGAGGGTCGACCCTCCGGTTCCACGCTCGCCTTCGACCTCGTCGCCGCGCTGGTGGCCACCTTCCTCCCGTCGGCGGCCGAGGACATCCTCACCCGGGGGCTCTTCGTCCGGCTCTTCCGGTCGGGCTGGCGCTTCATCGCCTTCTCCTCGGCGGTCTACCTGGTCAACCACATCTTCCGGCTGGCCGCCGGCCCGGGAGAGTGGGCCCTGCTCCTCGCCTTCGGCGCCGCCTATGCGACGGCGCTGTGGGTCACCGGCTCGCTCTGGGCGGCCATCGGGCTCCACTGGGGATGGAACCTGGCCAACGTCCTCCCCCTGCTCTTCGTCGACCTGCAGGTGGCCGGGCGCGCCACCAGCCGCGGGCTCTCCATCGCCGCACATGGGGTGGTGGCCCTGCTCTTCCTGCTGCTCCGCCGGCGCATCCGGGACGCGGCTCAGAACGCTTCGCCCGCTCCCAGGTAGAGGCCAAAGCCGCTCTGGCTGAAGGCGAAGTCGACGGTGACGTTGGTGCGCGAGGCGCGGTTCATCATGAAGCGCAGCCCGAAGCCGCCCGCCGGACGGATGTACTCGAAGAGGTGCTCACCCGGATTGGAATAGCCGGTGATGGTCACCGCCGGACGGGCGAAGGTGGAGGCGTTGGCGAAGACCACGCCGCCGAGAAACCCGTCGCTGGTGATGCGGAAGCGCAGCTCGGACTCGAGGTACACCTCCGCCGTGCCCCGGAAGCGGCCGGCGATGTACCCCCGCCCGGTGCGGCCCCGCGCATCCCAGCCGATGGCGGGAAGCTGCAGGTAGGGCAGCGCCCCGGTGGTCACCCCCTGGGCGATGACCCAGAAGGCGAGCACGTTGCGGGGCACCGCGTCGTCGAGGCCGAGGTAGGTCCGGAACTCGCCGTAGAGCTGGGTGGAGTCCTGGGAGCTGCCCAGCCAGGTGGGGTTCCCGCGGAAGACGAAGTCGGCGTAGATGCCCCGGTAGGGGTTCACCGTCGAGTCGCGGCTGTCGTAGAGGACCTGAACGCCGACGCTCACCGTGTTGTACTGATCCGGGTTGAAGCCGAAGTAGCGGCTGTAGGCGTAGGAGCTGGTGACGACGGGCGGGTTGGCGGCCAGATTGAGGTTTAGGTCCTCGATGGCGTAGTAGCGGTCGAACCGGAACGCCCCGCCGATGTAGAGCGGGCCGGCGACCTTCTTCAGCACGGACTGGTGGAACCGGAGGAGGTCCCAGTTCATCGGCTGCGCCCCGGGCACGGCGGCCGTCTCGCCCCACCCGCCGATGGTGATCCCGCCGGCCACCGGGATCGGCCCGGTTCCCAGCCCGTAGGTGTCCTGGTTGTAGATCAGGAACCGGTAATCCCCCTGGAGCTCCCACTCGTTCTCCGCGGTCATCAGCGTGCTTACCAGCTGGATGACGATCTGATTCATGGACGTGTAGAGGAACACCGGCTGCGCATTGGAGATGGTGGTGGTGTCCGGATCGCCCAGGTACATGCCCAGGAACGCGGTGGCCCCGATGAGGAAGCCGAGCGCCGGGTTGTACCCGATGGCCGGGACGATGGACGGGTACATGACGAACGGCTTGGGGACGATTCGCCCGGGCTGCGACATGTGCAGCATGGTGAAGATGTCGGTCTCGTCCTCGTAGTCGCGGCAATGGCCGTCGAAGCAGACGCTGCCGTAACCGTTCTGCTCCGCGCAGGACGTGCTCGTCGTGCAGGCCGCACCAAGCGCCTTGGTGGGGAGATAGCGGGTGACGTGCTTCCGCTCCGTCTCCAGCTCTAGCTGCTGCTGCTGCGTCGGTGGCGGGGAGGCCGCCGGCCGGTCGGACGGGGTGGCGGGCTCCTCGGTGGGGGGCGTCTGGCCTCGCACCGGGCCGGGTGCCGCAAGCGCAACCAGGACCAGGACGGCGACCGCTGGACGCAACCCGGACATGAATCCCCTGGTGTGACGAAGCCGGGCGACTGTACCGTGAGGCCTCACGGCTTTTGGGGAAATTCTTGGTCTACTGGGCGCTGGTATGGCTCGAGCTGGGGCTGGCGGCGATCACCTTCGTCGCCCTCCGGCTCGTCCCCGCTCCCTACGGCCGCCACGCCCGGCCCGGATGGGGTCCGACCGTCTCCACGCGCACCGGATGGCTGATCATGGAGAGCCCGGCGGTGCTCTTCGTCGGCGCCGTCTACCTCGCCGGAAGCCAGCGGGGCGCCCCGGTGCCGCTCGTCCTGCTCGCGCTCTGGATGCTGCACTACCTCCAGCGCTGGCTTCTCTTCCCGTTCCGGCTCCGGCCCTCGGCGAGGCGGATGCCGATCCTCGTCGTCGGTCTCGGCGTCACGTTCAATCTCCTGAACGGGTACATCAACGCGCGATGGATCTCGGAGCTCGGCGCCTATCCGCTGGCCTGGCTCGGCGACGGCCGGTTCCTGGCCGGCGCGGCGCTCTTCCTCGGCGGGCTGGCGATCAACGTCACCTCGGACCGGACGCTCCTCCGGCTCCGCGCGCCCGGCGAGACCGAGTACCGTGTCCCGCGAGGCGGACTCTTCGAGTGGGTGTCCTGCCCCAACTACCTGGGGGAGATCGTGGAGTGGTTCGGCTGGGCGCTGGCCACCTGGTCCTGGGCGGGGCTGGCATTCGCCATCTACACCGCCGCCAATCTCGGCCCCCGGGCGATGACCCACCATGCCTGGTACCGGCGGAGCTTCGCTGGATATCCCGCCCGGCGGCGCGCGCTCGTCCCGGGCCTGCTCTGACGCCGGCTGCCCGGGAAGCGAGCGTCAGCCGTCCTCCTCGACCCGGATGCGAAACGCAGCGCGAAAGGTACCACCCGGGTCGACGGTGCCGTAGCCGACGCCACGACCGAGGGCGCCGGTCGGGGCCGTCATCGGCTCGAGGGCGACGAAGTCCCGGTCCGGCGGAGCGAACACCTGGGCGTAGCCGAAGCCGCCGAGCAGCTCGACGGTCAGACGACGTCCGGCCCCCCGCAGCGAGAACGCCGCCCCCTGCGCGTCGGGAAGCGCGAACCCGTCGTCCCAGGACCGGCGGCCGAGGGGGGCATCGCCGCCGGCGAAGGGTGCCTCGCTCCCGGTGGGGATCCCCCGGGCATCGAGGACGAGCCGCCGCATCGGCGGAAGCGCCAGGCGCCAGGCTGACCGGGGGAGCCCGGGCAGGGCGAGGTAAGGGTGAAAGCCGAAGCTCACCGGCACCGGCGTCTCCGCCAGCGGTGCCAGGCGCGTCTCCAGCGTGAGCCCGCCGGGGCCGAGCGTCGCCGCCAGCTCCATCCGATGCGGGAAGGGAAAGACGGCGAGTAGCTCGCCGGTCGTCCAGTCCAGCCGCGCCTGAACGGCGGCCGCCGTGCTCCCGGTCACCGCCCACGACAGCCGCGACCAGGGTACACCGTGGATGGGAAGGCCCCGCTCGTCCGCGTGGAGCAGCGGCGAGGCCGGATCGAGCTGCACCTCCCTTCCGCTCGCCCGGTAGCGCCACCCCTCGAGCCGGTTCGCCCAGGGATGCAGGAAAGGGATGCCGGCAGTGCTCCCCTTCGCCGCGGCCGCATCCAGGTCGGAGACCCGGCCGAGCAGCTCCACCCCCCGGTGGCGAAGCGAGGCGCCGAGCATGCCGTATCCCGGAAGGAAGAGAGCCTCGAGCTCTCCGGCGGCGAGCCTGCGCGCGGCCGGATCGTCGAGCACGCCCCGGGAGGCCGTCACGCTCACCTCCGGGCGAGCAGCTCTTTGGCCACCGCCACCACCCGTTCCGGCTCGAAGCCGAAGTGCTTCTGGAGCTCCTTGAGCGGGGCGGAGGCGCCGAAGGTGTTCATGCCGATCATCCTTCCCCGGGGCCCGAGGTAGCGCTCCCAGCCGAAGGTGGCCGCCTGCTCCACCGCCACCCGGGCCGTCACCTCGGGGAGAAGCACGCTGGCCCGGTATTCCGGGGGCTGGTGCTCGAAGAGGTCCCAGGAGGGCATGGAGACCACCCGCGAGCGGATGCCCTGGGCGAGGAGCTGCTCGTGCGACTCGACGGCCAGGGCGAGCTCGCTGCCGGTGGCGATGAGGATGATCTCCGGCTTGCCGCCCGGGGCGTCGCCGAGCACGTACGCCCCCCGGGCCAATCCCGAGGCCGGGGCGTATCGCTTCCTGTCCAGGGTGGGGAGCGGCTGGCGGGAAAGGGCCAGCACCGCCGGCTGGTGGCGGAGCTGGAGGATGACCCGGTAGGCCTCCACCACCTCGTTGGCGTCGCCGGGGCGGAGCGTCATCAGCCCCGGAATGGCCCGCAGGGAGGCGAGCTGCTCGACCGGCTGGTGCGTCGGCCCATCCTCGCCGTCGCCCATGGCGTCGTGGGTGAAGACGAAGATGGTGGGCAGCTCCATCAGCGCCGAGAGCCGGATGGCGGGGCGGGCATAGTCGCTGAAGATGAAGAAGGTGGCCCCGAAGGGGCGCAGCTTGGAGAGCGAGAGGCCGTTGACGATGGCCGCCATGGCGTGCTCGCGGATCCCGAAGTGCAGATTCTTCCCGCCCGGGCTCTCGGCTTGGAAATCTCCGGCCCCCTCGTAGGTGAGGGTCGTCTTGTTGGAGGGTCCGAGGTCGGCCGAGCCTCCCAGGAACCAGGGGATGTTCTGGGCGATGACGTTGAGCACGCGACCGGAGGCATCCCGCCCGGCGAGGCCCTTGGGGTCCGGAGGAAAGACCGGAAGATTGCGGTCCCAGCCGGCCGGGAGCTCACGGCGCTGCATCTGGTCGATCTCCTGGGCCAGCTCCGGAAACTTCGCCCGGTAGCCGGAGAAGAGCTCGGTCCAGGCGCGCCGAGCGGCCGCGCCGCGGGCGCCGATCCCGGCGGTGAAGTGATCGCGGACCCCGTCCGGCACGAGGAACTTGGCATCCTCCGGCCAGCCGTAGGCGCGCTTGGTGAGGCGGCACTCGTCTTCGCCGAGCGGCTCGCCGTGGGCGGCGGCCGTGTCCTGCTTCCCCGGCGAGCCGTAGCCGATGTGGCTGTCGAGGATGATCAGCGTCGGGCGCTCCTTGGTCCTCTTGAACAGGCCGAAGGCATGCTCGATCCGACCGATGTCGTTGGCGTCGCCGACACGCAGCACATTCCACCCGTAGCCGAGGAAGCGCGCGGCGACATCCTCGGTGAAGGCGATGCGCGTGCTGCCCTCGATGGTGATGTGGTTGTTGTCGTAGACCCAGGCCAGGTTGTCGAGCCCGAGGTGGGCGGCGAGGGAGGCCGCCTCCGCGCCCACCCCCTCCATGAGGCAGCCGTCGCCGCAGACGGCGTAGACGTCGTAGTCGACGATGGGGAAGCCGGGTCGGTTGTAGCGGGTGGCCAGCCATTTCTCGGCGATGGCCATTCCCACGCTGGTGGCGATCCCCTGCCCGAGCGGCCCGGTGGTGGTCTCCACGCCGGAGACCCAGCGGTATTCCGGATGCCCGGGAGCCTTGCTCTCCAGCTGCCGAAAGCGGCGGATGTCGTCCAGCGTCACCGACGGCTGGCCGAGCCGCTCGTATTCGGCGTTCACCGCCCGGGTGCCGGTGAGATGAAGGACCGACCAGAGGAGCATCGAGGCGTGCCCGTTGGAGAGGACGAAGCGGTCGCGATTCGGCCAGATGGGGTCGAGCGGATCGAACCGCATCACCCGGTTCCAGAGGGTGTAGACCAGCGGCGCCAGCCCCATCGGCGTGCCGGGATGGCCGGACTTGGCCTGCTGGACGGCGTCGATGGAGAGCGTCCGGATGGTGTTGATGCACAGCGTGTCGAGGTCGGCTGCCGGTCCCATCGGGGCCTCCGTCACTTCCGGGGTTCGCCGCCCGCGGCGGCGGCATCGGCCAGCACCGCTGCCGCCTCTGCCCGCACGCGGCCGGCGGGAATGCTCCGGTCCCCGGCCCGGAGCTTCTGCAGCATGGGGATCTTCTCGGCGCCGGTCACCACCCAGAGGATGGTCCGGGCGCGGTCGAGCACCGGGTAGGTGAGCGTCATCCGCAGCCGCCCCTGGTACGGACCGGAGAGAGTGACGTCCGCTCCGGTCACCTCGAGCGAGCGATCTCCCGGGACGAGCGAGGCGGTGTGGCCGTCCGGCCCCAGTCCGAGATGGACCAGGTCCAGGACGGCCGGCGAGCCAGCCACCGCCTCCAGCTCGTGGGCGTAGCGCGCCGCGGCGGCGGCCAGGTCCTCGGCCTCGACCGGCATGGGATGCAGATGGCCGGCGGCCAGTTTGACCGTGGCCAGGAGGCTCTCCTGGATGTGGGTCAGGTTCCGGTCCGGATCTCCGGCCGGAGCGACCCGCTCGTCGACCTGGAAGAGGTGCACTCCGCTCCAGGGGACGTCCTCGCGCGCCAGCGCCCGCAGCATCTGCCAGGGCGTGTGCCCGCCGCTCACCGCCAGGGTGAAACGGCCGCGCATGGCCACCGCCGAGCGGGCCGTGGCGGCGATGAAGCGGGCGGCCGCCTGCGCGACCTGGTCGGCGTCGGGAAGGATGTCGACCTTCATGGTACCTCCAGCAAGTCGTAGCTCTCGTTCCAGGCGCGGACGACCCGCTGATCGCGCTCGTAACCGAGCTTGCTCAGCGAGGCGGTATCCAGGGCCAGGAAGCGTCCGGCGGCGGCTGCCAGGCCGAGCCAGCGCGCGGCCAGGATGCGGAGCACGTGCCCGTGCGCGAACAGCGCCACGTCCCCCTCGACGGCGGCGGACCGGGCGATGACCCGGTCCACGCGCTCGCCCACCTGGTCGGCCGACTCGCCGCCGCGCGGGCCCCCGCTCCAGATGGTCCAGCCGGGAGCCTCCCTGCGGATGTCGGCGCTGGTCCTTCCCTCGTAGGCGCCGTAGTCCCACTCCATGAGGTCCGGGTCGACGACGGCGGACGCCGCCTGGCCGGCCAGCTGACACGTGTCGCGCGCCCGGGCGAGCGGGCTGGTGAGGACCAGGGCGAAGGTCTTCCTCATCAGCCGGCGAGCGAGGAGCTCCGCCTGCTGGCGCCCGCGCGGGGTGAGGGGGATGTCGGTGCGCCCGGTGTGCTGGCCGCTGACGCTCCAGGCCGTCTCCCCGTGACGGACCAGCCAGAGCTCTCCCATCCCCCTGCCCTCCTAGCTCTTGGCCACGAACCAGCCGCCCGGGACCATCGCCTCGGCCTCCTTCGGACCCCAGGTCCCCGGTTCGTACTCGAAGACCTGGGTGTTGGCCTTGATCGCCGGGTCGACGATGCGCCACGCCTCCTCGACGTAGTCCTCGCGCGCGAAGCGGAAGGCGTCGCCTCGCATCGCGTCCCCGAGCAGCTCCTCGTAGGGCTCGATGTCCCCGGCCAGGCTGTGCAGAAGGTCGAGCTCCACCTGCTCGGCCATCAGGCGGTCTCCGGGAGCCTTGATCACCGCGCCCAGGCCGATGACGAACTCCGGGCTGAGCCGGAAGCGGAGGTAGTTGGGAGGCAGGGCGATGCCCTCGACGATGGGCGGCGGCGTCCTCAGGCGGGCCACCACCTCGGTGCGAGTCACCGGGAGGCACTTCCCGGCCCGGATGAAGAAGGGAACTCCCTGCCAGCGCCAGGTGTTCACGTGCAGGCGCAGGGCGACGAAGGTCTCCACCGTCGAGTTGGGAGCGACCCCGGGCTCCTTTCGATAGCCGCGGAACTGGCCCCTGATCATCTCCTTCGGGTCGATGGCCGGGATGCCCTTCAGCACCTTGACCTTCTCGGCGCGGATGGTCTCCACATCGTGGCTCCTGGGGGGCGGTTCCATGGCCACGTTGGAGATGACCTGGAGGAGGTGGTTCTGCACCACGTCCCGGATGGTGCCGGCCTTGTCGTAGAAGCCGCCCCGGCCCTGGACGCCGAAGTCCTCGGCCATGGTGATCTGCACGCTGCGGACGTAGTTGCTGTTCCAGATCGGCTCGAGGAAGGCGTTGGCGAAGCGGAAGACGACCAGGTTCTGGACCGTCCCCTTCCCGAGATAGTGGTCGATGCGGAAGATGCAGCTCTCGGGGAAGACCTGGTGCAGCGTCTCGTTCAGCGCCTGGGCCGAGGCCAGGTCGCTCCCGAACGGCTTCTCCACCACCAGCCGGGCATTCTTGGCGCACCCCGCCTTGGCCAGCTGCTGGCCGACGAGGCCGAACAGACCCTGGGGGATGGCCATGTAATGGACCGGCAGCTTGGCGCCGCCGAGCTCCTTCCTCAGCCCCTCGAAGGTGGCGGCATCCGCGTAGTCCCCGTCCACGTAGCGGAGGAGCTTGAGGAGCTTCGGGAAAGCGTCCCTGTCCACTCCCCCGCCGTGCTTCTCCACGCTGTCCTTGGCCCGCGCCTGGAGGTCGGGCAGCTTCCAGCCCTGCTTGGCCACGCCGATGACCGGCACGTCGAGGACGCCGCGGCGGACCATGCTCTGGAGGGCGGGGAAGATCTTCTTGTAGGCCAGGTCCCCGGTTGCCCCGAAGAAGACGAGCGCATCGGCCGGGGCAGCGCTCACGACTTCTTCTCCAGATGGCCGCCGAAGGCGTAGCGCATGGCGGAGAGCAGCTTGTCGGCGAAGTCACCGTCGCCGCGCGAGGAGAAGCGGGTGTAGAGGGCCGAGGTGAGCACCGGCGCCGGCACTCCCTCGTCCACCGCGGCGTGGATCGTCCACCGCCCCTCGCCGGAGTCGGAGACCCGCCCGGCGAAGGTCTTGAGCTCCGGATCCTGGAGCAGCTCGCTGGCGGTCAGGTCGAGCAGCCAGGAGCCGATGACGCTTCCCCTCCTCCATACCTCGGCCACGTCGGGGAGGTTCAGATCGTACTGGTAATGCTCCGGGTCCCGGAGCGGCGTCGTCTCGGCGTCGACCTCGCGCTTCGTCTTTCCGGCGTTGGCCCCCCGGAGGATGTTCAGCCCCTCGGCGTAGGCGGCCATGATGCCGTACTCGATCCCGTTGTGGACCATCTTCACGAAGTGCCCCGCGCCGCTGGGCCCGCAGTGGAGGTAGCCATGCTCGGCGGTGCTCCCCTTCACCTTCTCCCGGCCCGGAGTGCGCGGCGCCGAGCCCACCTCCGGAGCGAGCGCGGAGAAGATCGGGTCCAGCTGCTTCACCACCGGGACCTCGCCGCCGATCATCTGGCAGTAGCCCCGCTCCAGGCCCCACACGCCACCGCTGGTGCCCACGTCCACGTAGTGGATGCCCCGCGAGGCGAGCTCCTTCGCCCGGCGGATGTCATCGACGTAGTACGAGTTACCGCCGTCGATGAGGATGTCACCCTTCTCCAGCGACGGAACCAGGTCGGCGATGGTCCGGTCGACCACTGCCGCCGGGACCATCATCCACACCGCCCGCGGCTTCTTCACCTTCTTGACCAGGTCGCCGAGGGAGGACGCTCCGCTGGCCTTCTCCTTGACCAGGTCCTGGATGGCCTTCGGAGACATGTCGAAGACGACGCACTCGTGCCCGGCCCGGAGGAGACGCCGCACCATGTTGGCGCCCATCCGACCCAGTCCGATCATCGCGATTTGCATGACGAGTCCTCCCCGAATCCCAAGGTGGCGCGTGACGACGGTCAGGCGCGCCCGCGCTGCCCCCGCTCGAAGATGTTCACGAATTCCCGGTAGCGTCGAGCAATCTCCGCCACCGCTGCCTCCCGCGTCATGGCGCGGGCGCGGAATTGCACCAGCGGCTCCCAGAAGGACGTCCTGCCCACGGCGAACCCGATGAATCCGGGCACCCCGGCGGCGGTGGTCAGCCAGGCACGCACCTTCTGGTCGTCCTCCCCGCGGCCGAGGAGGATACAGCCCACCCGCTCCCGGCCGCCCTGCCGCGCCGCGGCCACCACCCGGGAGCAGTCCTCCCGCCGGTCGAGGCCCTCGATCTTCCAGACGTCCGGCTCCACCCCGGCCCGCTGGAGCTCCTCGATGGCCCGGACCATCAGCCCGGGGCGAACCTCGCGATCATAGGCCTTCCGGTCGCTCCCGAGACGCTCCAGCTGCGCCTTCTCCGCCGGGACGAGCAGCTCGAACATGAACCGGCTCCCGGCCGCCGAGGCCAGGGTGCGCGAGAGCCGCGCCAGCCGGCCCGCCTGGCGCTGGTTCAGCGCCCGATCCCCCTCCGGGTTGTAGCGGACGAGCACCTTGCAGAAGGTGGGATGGAACGCCTCGACGTGGCGAGCGAAGTCCTCGCCGTACTCGAAGTCGAACTCGTCCTGGCCGCTCTTTTCGGCCGGACAGGCGGTGGTGTAACCCTCGGCCGCCGCGTCGCGAAGGATGTCCGCGCCGAACTGCTCGTCGACCAGGATGCCCGCCCTGTCCTTCGGCACGCCGGCGGCCAGCGCCGACCGGAAGCCGTCGTAGACGATGCGCTTGGCGGCCGCGATCTCGGCGGTCTGGGCGGCGCTGAGGGTGCCCTCCCAGCCGAACATCTTCGTCTGGAACGACCCGCGATGGTCGAAGGGCAGGACGTAGAGCGGACGGTCGTACCCGCGCGTCATCGCGACGCCCCCTTCTTCTTCCGGTAGCGCCGGATGAGCGCGTTGGTCGAGCTGTCGTGCCCGAGCTTCGGCTCCTGCCTGCTCTCCAGCTCGGGAATGATGCGCTGGGCGAGCACCTTCCCCAGCTCCACTCCCCACTGGTCGAAGGAATCGATGCTCCAGATCGCCCCTTGCGTGAAGACGCTGTGCTCGTAGAGGGCCACCAGCCTCCCCAGCGACGCCGGGCCAAGGCGGTCGAGGAGGAGCGTGTTGGACGGCCGGTTCCCCTCGAACACCCGGTGGGGCACCAGCCAGTCCGGTGTGCCCTCCGCCTTCACCTCCTCGGGGGTCTTGCCGAAGGCCAGGGCCTCGGTCTGGGCAAAGACGTTGGCCAGGAGCATGTCGTGGTGGCGCCCGAGCGGGTTCAGGGTGTCGGTGAAGGCGATGAAGTCGGCCGGGATGAGCCGGGTGCCCTGGTGGATGAGCTGGTAGAAGGAGTGCTGTCCGTTGGTCCCCGGCTCGCCCCAGTAGATCGGCCCGGTGGCTGCCTCGACCGCCTGGCCCTCGAGGGTGACGTGCTTCCCGTTGCTCTCCATCGTCAGCTGCTGGAGGTAGGCGGGGAAGCGCTTCAAGTATTGCTCGTAGGGAAGCACGGCCACCGTCTGAGCGCCGAAGAAGTCGTTGTACCAGACCGAGAGCAGCCCCATGAGTACGGGGAGGTTTCGCTCGAACGGTGCGCTGCGGAAGTGCTCGTCGATCTCGTGAAAGCCGGCGAGCATCTCCCGGAACCCGGCCGGCCCGACTGCCAGCATGGTGGACAGACCGATGGCCGAATCCATCGAGTAGCGGCCGCCGACCCAGTCCCAGAACCCGAACATGTTGGCGGTGTCGATGCCGAACTCGGAGACCTTCTCGGCGTTGGTCGACACGGCGACGAAGTGCTTGGCCACCGCCTTCGGGTCCCCGCCCAGCCCCTGAAGCGCCCAGGCACGGGCATCCTGGGCGTTGGTCATCGTCTCCAGGGTGGTGAAGGTCTTCGAGGAAATGATGAACAGGGTCTCCGCCGGATCCAGGTCGCGGGTCGCCTCGACGAAGTCGGTCCCGTCGACGTTGGAGACGAAGCGGAAAATCATCGTCCGCTCGCTGAAGTGGCGGAGGGCCTCGTAGGCCATCACCGGGCCGAGGTCGGAGCCGCCGATCCCGACGTTGACCACGTTGCGGATGCGCTTCCCGGTGTGTCCCTTCCAGGTGCCGCCGCGCACCCGCTCGGCGAAGGCGGACATCTTGTCCAGCACGGCGTGCACCTGGGGCACCACGTCCTCCCCATCCACCCGGATGGAGGCGCCCTTCGGGGCGCGGAGGGCCACGTGGAGCACGGCGCGCTTCTCGGTGGGGTTGATCTTCTCCCCCCGGAACATGGCGTCGATCCGCCCGCGCAGATCCGACTCGTCGGCCAGGCGGATGAGCAGCTTCAGCGTCTCGTCGGTGATCCGGTTCTTCGAGTAGTCGAGGTAGACGCCGGCCGCCTCCAGGGTCAGCCGTTCCCCCCGCCCGGGATCCTCGGCGAAGAGCTTTCGGAGATGGAGCCCGGAGACCTTCCGCTGGTGCGCCTCGAGAGCGGCCCAGGCCGGTCGCTGGCGCAGGGGGGGCGGGCTCGCCGTCGTGTTGGCCATGTGCAGCGCCTCCTCAGCCTGCCTTCTGCTTGATCGCCGAGCTCTTGGACACGATGCAGGCCATCAGGTCCTTCCAGGACTGGACGAAGGCCTTCGCGCCGTCCTCCTGGAGCTTGACGGCGAGCGAGCTGATGTCCACCCCGGCCTCCACGAATCGCTGGAGGACCTCGTCGCAATCCCCCCCGTCGCTGGGAAGCATCGGGCCGATGTCCCCGTGATCGGCGAGAGCCTTGAGCGTCCCCTCGGGCATGGTGTTCACGGTGAAGGGGGCGGCCAGCGCCTTGATGTAGAGCACGTCCGACGCCAGGGGGTCCTTGGTGCCGGTGCTCGCCCAGAGCAGCCGCTGCGGTCGAGCCCCGGCATTGTAGATGCGCTGCCACCGGGGTGAGCCGAGCAGCTGGCGGTAGGCCCGGTACGTCCGCTTGGCGATGGCGATCCCGAGCTGGTTCTTCAAATCCTCGGGTACCTCTCCCGCCACCGCGGCGTCCCAGCGGGAGACGAAGATCGACGCCACCGATCCCACCTCCGGCTTGAGCCCGGCATCCATGCGCCGCTCGATGCCCCGGAGAAATGCCTCGGCAGCCGCCAGGTACTGCTCCCGGGAGAAGAGCAGCGTCACGTTCACCGGGATGCCGGCGAAGATCGCCTCCTCGATGGCCGGCAGGCCCTGGCGAGTCCCGGGGATCTTGATCAGGAGGTTGGGCCGGGCGGCGCGGGCGTGCAGGTCGCGGGCCGCCTTGAGGGTGGAGGCCGTGTCATAGGCCAGCTCGGGGGAGACCTCGAGCGAGACCCAGCCGTCGACCCCGTCCGTCCGCTCGTGGGTGGGACGGAAGAGGTCGGCCGCCTGGGTGAGGTCCTCGATGGCCAGCTCGAAGAAGAGCGGCTCGCCCGACTTGCCGTCGTCCATCTTCTTCCGGATGGCGGCGTCGTAGTCGCTGCTCTTGCTGATGGCGTGGTCGAAGATGGTGGGGTTGGAGGTCAGCCCGGTCACCGAGAGCTGGTCGATGTACTGGCGCAGCGTGCCCGAGGTGAGGAGCTTCCGGGTGATGTTGTCCAGCCACAGGCTCTGGCCGAGGTCGTGAAGCTTCTGCGTCGCCTTCATGGGTCACCTCGCTGCCGGGGTCATAGTCCAGCCGGTTGCCGGCGCGCACGGCCGTTCGCTTCCGCGGGCAGTGAGCTCTCGAGCGTCCCTGTCACCGGCCTGCCGCAGAGGGGATGACGCCCCGTGACGCACTGCTCTTCATGGCCCGTTCCAGCGGGTCCGCGGCCCCGGCAACCGACGCGGGCGGCGGTGCGAGAATGTCGACTCCCCAACTATCCGGGAGCTCGACTCGGCCCTCGGGCAGCGGGCAGACGAGCCCGCCTCCTCAGCGGCGGTACGACCAGCCGATGGTCATCGAGAGGAGGTAGTCGGTCTTCCCCGCGGTCGGGTCCGGGGGACGGGTGTCGAAGGTGTAGGAGAAGTTCAGGCCGACGTTGAAGTCGGAGAAGAGCTCGTACTTGACCTTGAAGGTCGCCGTTCCGCGAAACCGCCCGAGATCGGTGAGCACGGGGAGAATCTGGATCTGGATGCCGGCGTCGAGCTTGGGGCTGTCGTAGCGGAATGCCTCCCAGTCGCCGGCGACGTAGGCCGCCAGGTTCACGTTCGGCGAGCCCGACGAGTAGACCTCCCGGTCGCCGATGAGACCGGCCGCCACCCAGAGCTCCATCAGGCTGCTGCGGATCACCGAGTAGGCCGCCCCGCTACCGATGGAGAGGCGCAGGTCGAGATCGAGCTCGTTGTTGTGATCGGCGGAGAGGAAGAGCTGGAGTCGCCAGCGAGCGACGAAGAAGTAGTTCCCGGTGAGCTGCACCGAGGCCCGGCTCACCAGCGTGTTGTTCACGTCGTTCTGGAAGTACGTATCGAAGTCGAGCGTCGCTCCCAGGTGCTCCCCGCGGTAGGCGAACTCACCATCCCCGGACAGCGTCATGGCCGTGTTTGCCTTGGCCAGGGTGAACCCCAGGTCCAGGTAAGCGCGGACCCGCGACCAGAAGCGCTCCGACATCGGCGTGATGGCGATCACCGCGACGATGGGGACCGTCTCCTGCGAGCCCTCCGGGCCGACCGTCACCTGGCCCGGCTCGGCCCCCGGCTGCAGCGGGCCGTAGAGCTTCTTCCCAGACGAGAGCTCGACCTCGAAGGCGTGCACGCTGGTCACCTGGGTGATCTTCGTCCACTCGACGGAGAGGCGGCCGGCGTCGTCGGTCTTGTAGTCCAGCTTCCCCCGGCTCATGCCCTTGATCTCCCCGGTGAGACGATCCCCGTTCTCGAGCACGACGATGTCCGTCTTGGCGGCCAGGGCGGGGGTGGCCAGGAGCCAGGCGGCCAGCGCCAGACCCCGGCCGGGGGGATCGAGGCGGCCCAGCGGCGTCCGCGTCCGGGGATCGGACATCGGCCGGGACGCTAGCACCGTGCACGAAGTGCTTGACGCTCGGCGTGCAACGGCGCTCAATCGATGGTCGGAGGAGACGACCGATGGCCAAGAAGGACGACGCTCCCTGGGAGCAGAAGGTTCCGGATCTGAAGCCGGGCAACTACAGCGACGGGCATCCGCTCGACGAGGTCCAGTACCTGGAGTGCAAGGTCATCCTCAAGCCGGACCGCTTCGTCTCGAAGAAGAGCTTCTTCGACTTCGGGGATCTGGTCACCCGCACCGCCAAGAAGCACGACGTCGACTTCGACACTTCGAAGCTCAGCAACAGCCCGGTCCAGATCCGCGAGGTCCTCTTCGTGGACACCAAGGACTTCCGGCTCTACAACAACGCCTTCATTCTCCGGCGCCGAATCCCCTACGTGGATGGCTTCCCCGTCGGCGATCCGGAGGTGGTCTTCAAGTTCCGCCATCCGGACATGCAGAAGGCCGCCGAGATGGATGTGAGGCCACGGATCTCCGGCGACTACAGGATCAAGTTCAAGTGCGAGGCGCTCCCGCTCAAGGACTCCATCGGCGGCTACCGGCTACTCTTCTCGCACAACGTCGAGTTCGGGATCAGCAAGGTGCGCCAGCAGGACAAGCTGTCCTGGGACACGCTGGTCGAGGTCCTCCCGGCGCTCTCCATCCTCCAGCACGGCAAGGGTGACCGGGTCGAGCTGGTCGGCGACGTCATCGTCGAGGAAGTGCTCCAGGACCTGGGGATCCTCAACTTCGGCAAGGAGATCGAGGGCAAGGCCAATGTCGCGCTGTGGCGCGCCCGGGGGGACCACAAGCCGCTCATCGGCGAGTTCGCCTTCCAGCTCAAGTTCAAGCGCCGGGACGAGATCCACGACAAGGCGAAGAAGCGCTGCGAGGACTTCTTCTGCTCGCTGCAGAAGGACA
>DASPUU010000318.1:0-5217 GCA_035622755.1 Myxococcaceae bacterium | reverse complement strand
CACCGCCGGGCTCTTCGTGGGCGACTTCAGCAACCAGTACATCCCCCCGGCGAACCTGATCACCAACAGCGTCATCCGCTACACCGCCGGCTTCGGCATCGATGCCATGTGGCAATCGACCACGTACAACGCGCCCGACCTGACCGCGACCAACACCTTCCAGGGCAACTTCGGTTGCGCGCAGACGTACAACTCCCTCACCACCGGCTCCTGTCCGGCGCTGGGGTGCACCGCCCCGTAGGCGGGGGGAGGCGCACTCCGTGGGGAGCCGTTAACCTCCCCGGGCCGTGGGTCTCCTCCTTCGAGAGCTTCCGGACCGCGGGGCGGTCGCCCAGGTCCTGGGCAGCCGCACCGACGCCGAGGCGGTCGTCACCCTCCTCGAGCTGCTCCGCGTGGCGCGGGACGCCTACGGGGCGATGCAGTCCAGCCTCGGGCGGCACGGGCTCACCGACGCCAAGTGGGCGCTGCTCATGCAGCTCCACACCGCCCCCTCCGGCAAGCTCCTCCCCTCCGCCCTGGCCTCGCGGCTCCTGGTCACCAAGGGGGCGGTCTCTGCCCTCCTGCGCGGAGCCGAGCGCGCCCGGCTCATCCGCCGGCTCACGCACCCCACCGACCGGCGGAAGTACTACGTCGCGCTGGCACCGAGGGGCCGGCGGGTGGTGGCCCGTGTCCTCCCCCTGCACACGCGACGCATCGCAGCGTACATGTCCGTTCTCTCTGAGGCCGAGCGGCGAAGCCTGGGCGAGGCCCTGGGCAAGCTCCATGCCGCCCTCCCGGCCCTCTGCCCCCGTTCGCCGGGAGACAGCGGCCGGGTGCACAAGACTTCGCGGAGAATTGGTTGAACGCTAAACCAACTTCGTTAAAGGGAGCGGCCAGTCAATCCGCTGGAGGGACCGACATGGCCGAGGCTGCCCTGGCTCAGCCGAAACAAGCGACCGCGGAGGCCGGGTCTGGCGCGGTGCGCCGGCTCAAGCCGCCGGTCCTCATCGGCGCGGTCGCCGGCGGGGTGCTCCTCGTCGCCCTGGTGTTCGTGCTCGCCGGGCTGGGCAAGGAGTCCACCGACGACGCCCAGGTGGATGCCGACGTCGTCCCGCTCGCTCCCCGCGTCGGCGGTCAGGTGACGGCGGTGCTGGTGACCGACAACCAGGCGGTGAAGAAGGGCGAGGTCATCCTCCAGCTCGACGACGCCGACTACCTGGCCCGGGCCCAGCAGGCGGAGGCGGAGCTGGCCGCCGCCCGGGCCCAGGCGGACGCCGCCGACGCGCAGCAGGCGGTGGCCGAGGCGGGCGCCCGCGGCGGATTGACCCAGGCCGAGGCCGGGCTGGCCGGAACGACGCGGGCGGTCTCCAACGCCCGTGCCCAGGTGGAGCAGGCCCGCGCCAATCTGGTCAGCCGCCAGTCCGAGCTCAAGCTGGCCGACGCCAACCTCCAGCGCGCCCGGAGCCTGCTCAAGGACAACGCCATCCCGCAGCAGCAGGCCGACCAGTACCAGACGTCCTACGACTCGGCGCGCGCCGCGGTGGAGGCGGCCCAGGCGGCGGTGCTCGCCGCCGAGGAGCTGCTCCGCCGGACCCAGGCCCAGGTCACCGAGGCCGAGGGCCGGGTGGTGGTCACCCGCCCGGTGGACGCGCTCATCGCCGCCGCCCGGGCCAACGCCGCCTACCAGCATGCCCGGGTGAAGGGAGCGGAGGCGGCGGCCGCGCTGGCCAACCTCAACCTCGCCTGGACGCGCCTTACCGCCTCCGGCGACGGGGTGGTGAGCCGGCTCACCGCCCACCCGGGAGCGATGGTCGGCGCCGGTCAGACGGTGGCCAGCTTCGTTCCCGACAAGAAGTACGTGGTCGCCAACTTCAAGGAGACGCAGGTGGGGAAGATGCATCCCGGCCAGCGCGTCGACGTCAGCGTGGACGGCATCTCGAGAACCCTGGTCGGGAAGGTGGAGAGCCTGTCCGGAGGGACGGGAGCCCGCTTCTCGCTCTTGCCTCCGGACAATGCCACCGGCAACTTCGTGAAGGTCACCCAGCGCATCCCGGTGAGGATTGTCCTGGATTCCGTCCCGTCCGGCATGGTCCTCCGTGCCGGTCAGTCCGTCGAAGCGACCGTTCACGTCAACGAGTGAGCCCATGCGCCATCTCCCCTCCCTGTTCCTCCTGGCCGCCTCGGTGGCCGGGTTCGCCGGCCCTGCCCGCGCCCAGAGCGTCACCCGCCTCACCGTCGACCAGACGGTCCAGGAGGCGCTGCGGGTCAACGACCAGCTCCGCGCCGCGCGCGCCCGCGCCGACGCGGCCGGCGACAGCGCCCGCAGCGTGAGGGGGCAGCTGCTTCCGGTCCTCAGCGCCGGCGAGCAGTGGCAGCACTACACCGAGCCCTTCGTCATCAACCTCAGCGGTCAGCCGGGGCAGGGCGTCACCGTGCGGAACATCAACTCCAACACCCTCACCGTCTCCGCCAACCAGCCCATCCTCGGGCTGGTGCGGCTCGGCTATGGCTTCTCCTCGGCCAACCGCTCCGCCGATGCCAGCCAGTCCGATGCCCAGGCGGTGGCCGCCAACGTCACCGAGCAGGTGCAGACCACCTACCTCCGCCTCTTCGAGGCCCAGGCCCAGGAAGGCGTGGCCCGCGCCTCGGTGGAGCAGCTCCAGAAGCAGGTCCAGGACGCCGAGGCCCGCTTCCGGGCCGGCACCATCACCAACGCCGACCTGCTCCGCTTCAAGACCGCCGCGGCCAACGCCCGGCAGCAGGAGATCCAGGCCCACACCGACGGGCTCATCGCCCGGCAGGCCCTGCTCACCTACCTGGGCAGGAATCCGGAGGATCCGAGCATCGAGTTCGTCGAGCCGGAGGACCTCGAGCGGCACGGGGCCGAGCCCGTCTCCCACCCGGTGGACACCCTCATCAACCGGTCGCTGGCGCAGCGGCCGGAGGTCCTCAGGGCCCAGCAGCAGGCGGAGGCGGCCCGCGACAACGACCGGGCGCAGTTCGCCGCCCTGCTCCCCGAGGTCAACCTCCAGGCCTCCTACGCCTGGACGCGCGGCCAGCTCTTCTATCCGGAGAACAGTTTCTTCGTCGGCATCCTGGTGAACTGGCCCTTCTGGACCTGGGGCACCACCTTCTACGCCGCCAAGAGCGCCGAGCGGCAGGCCGACGCCGCCGAGGCCCTCTCCCAGGACACCCGGCGGCAGGCGGCCTACGAGGTGTCGAGCCGGTACGCGCAGCTCCAGGCGCAGTTCGTGGCCGTGGAGGTGGCGGAGACGGCGATCAAGGGCGCCGAGGAGGCCTACCGGGTGACCGATGCGCAGGTGCGGGTGGGCACCGGGACCACCACCGACCTGCTCGACGCCCAGTCCGCGCTGACCACCGCCCGCCTCAACCTCGAGCGGGCACGCTACGAGCGCGCCGTGGCGCGGGTGGCGCTGGACATCGCCTCGGCCGCCGGCCACTGAGGGAGCGGCCGGCGATGGCGGACACGTCCAGCGGAGCAAGCGTGGTGGCCCCCTGGCGGCCGCGCCGCAACCCGTGGGCCATCGCCCTCACCGTCACCCTGGCCACCTTCATGGAGGTGCTGGACACGGCCATCGCCAACGTGGCGCTGCCGCACATCGCCGGCGGCCTCTCGGCGAGCCAGGACGAGGCCACCTGGGTTCTCACCTCCTACCTGGTCTCCAACGCGGTGGTGCTGCCCATCAGCGCCTGGCTGGCCACCCGGCTCGGGCGCAAGCGCTTCTACATGACCTGCGTGCTGCTCTTCACCATCAGCAGCTTCCTGTGCGGGTTCGCGCCCTCGCTCCCCTGGCTCATCTTCTTCCGCGTTCTCCAGGGCGTGGGCGGCGGGGGCCTGGCGCCCAGCGAGCAGGCCATCCTGGCCGATACCTTCCCGCCCGCCCGCCGGGGCATGGCCTTCGCCATGTACGGGCTGGCGGTGGTCTTCGCTCCCGCCATCGGCCCGACGCTGGGCGGCTACATCGTCGATCACTCCAGCTGGCGCTGGATCTTCTACATCAACGTCCCGGTGGGCCTGATCTCGCTGGTCCTGAGCAGCATCATGGTCGAGGACCCGCCCTACCTGGAACGGGAGCGAGCCGCCTCGCGTGGCATGCGGGTGGACTTCATCGGCCTGGTGCTGGTCATGGTCGCCTTCGGCACCCTCCAGGTCGTCCTGGACAAGGGTCAGCAGGACGACTGGTTCGCCTCGCCCTTCATCGTCGTCTTCGCCCTGGTGTCGCTGGTCTGCCTCCTGTCCACGGTCATCTGGGAGCGCGCTCACTCGAACCCGGTGGTCAACGTCCGGCTGCTCCTCAACCCGAGCTTCGCCGTCTCCGTCGCACTGATGTTCGTGCTCGGCGGGGTGCTCTACGGGAGCACCGTCCTCCTCCCCCAGTTCCTCCAGACGCTGATGGGTTACACCGCCGAGCGGGCCGGACAGGTGCTCAGCCCGGGCGGCTTCACCACCATGCTGGCCATGCCGCTGGTGGGGTTCCTCGTCAGCCGCGTGCCGGCCAAGTACCTCATCGCCTTCGGCTTCACCGGCCTCTCGCTCGCCCTCTTCCACATGTCGGGCATCAACCTCTCCATCGACATGCAGAC
Source organism: Myxococcaceae bacterium (assembly GCA_035622755.1). Lineage (GTDB taxonomy): Bacteria > Myxococcota > Myxococcia > Myxococcales > Myxococcaceae > JADGRA01. Next base: position 633 of record DASPUU010000318.1, on the reverse strand, counting down.
GGCGACGCTCTACCGCGTCTTCCAGGCGGCGTCGCTGGCCTTCCTCTTCGTGCCCATCAACATCGTGGCCTACCTGGGAATCCCGCCCCAGCAGAACAACCAGGTCTCCGGGCTGATGAACCTGGCGCGGAACATCGGCGGGAGCGTGGGCATCGCCTTCCTGACCACCATGCTCGCCCGGCGCAGCCAAGTGCATCAGACCTACCTGGTCGATCACCTGTCCGCATCCAATCCGCTCCTTCAAGACAGGCTGGCCGGGCTGCAGTCCCTGGCCAGCGGAGCGAGCGGCGCGGCGCAGGCGGCGCAGGAGGCCTACGGCCGGCTCTACCAGGCGGTCCTCCAGCAGGCCGCCCTCCTGTCCTATGTCGACATCATCCGGGACTTCGCCGTCATCACCGCGGTGCTGGTGCCGGTCATCCTCCTGGTGCTCAAGAAGAACAGGCCGGGCCAGGCGCCGGCCGGAGCGCACTAGGGTCCCGCGCCCGCCTAGTACGTCTCCGGCACGAAGTGGCGGCCGCGGAGAGACGCCTGGTCGTCGTACCTGCCTTTTCGCGAGCGCTCCGGCAGGACGATGCGCTCGCGCTTCAGCCGCTTGTAGTCGACCAGCGAGAGGAAGTGGGCCAGGCAGTTGAG
>DASPUU010000317.1:0-3317 GCA_035622755.1 Myxococcaceae bacterium | reverse complement strand
AGGAGCACCTCCCGGGGGGGCCCTCACCGTGGCTGTCTCTCCAGGGCCAGCATGCTCGATTGCCTGGACGTGGTCAGCGCGCAGACTCGGGGGGCGTCCCTGTCCGGGGGACACGAGGTCGCGGGCACGAGGGAGGACGGCGCCGCCTCGCGCGGTGGCGCGGATGGCGGCTCGACCGCCGGGACGTACTGGGGGTTCGCCTTGAGCCAGGCCCGACAATCGGCGGTGCGATTGTAACCAACGATTGCCGATGGAACGAAGATGGCCGTGCCGATGGCGCCGCCAGCGATCAAGCCGATTCCGGTCACCCCCTGCTCGAGCCCGCAAAACATCTCCCCGGTACAGTTCGACGTCGCGGTGGCGGCGACGACGGCTCCTGCGACCAGAGCGACGACCGAGGCGGCGGCGACGACGGTGTCGGCCGTCGGCGCACTGTTGGAGGCCGTGCAGGGTGGGGGCGGGTCCAGGTTGGGCTGCGGGCCCTTCGTGTAGATGAAGGAGCAACCGGTGCTCGTCTGCGCCAGGGCTGCGAGCAGTGACAGGGCGGCAATCGGGCGCATCGCCCACCTCCTTGCTGCTTCGGTGGCGGAGCGAGGCCCGAGCAAGTCTTGCGTCGGGACCTCGTCCGCACGCACGTTCCAGGTGAAGCCCAGCTCAACGCGCGATGACCGGAGCGCCGCTGGCTTCCCTCCGAGCGCGCATTCCATGCGGAATTCCCCCGCTTCGCTCGATGACCCGAGCTCGGACTGCAAGCGATGGGCCAGTATCCGCGGCCGATCTCGGCGCTAGAACTGCCAGGCGCCGAGCGCCTTGCGGAACTCGGCCAGCGCATCCGGCTGCGGGCCGACGGCGTGGAGCTCGAGGAGCCGTTCGTTCATCGACACCAGCCGCAGCGCCAGCACCCGTGCCAGGGCCACCGTCAGCTTGAGCGCGGCCAGGTCCTGGAGGTCGAGCAGCCGGCGGAAGGAGGCGCCCGGGACCCGGAGCAGGGAGAGGTCGGTCAGAGCCAGCGCCGATGCGCTCCGCGGACCGTCCTCGAGCAGGAGGCTGGCCTCGCCGAGCACGGTGGGGGCGCTCACCGTCGCCAGGAGCTGGTGGCGTCCGGAGGCGTCCCGCTTCACCACCTCCACCGAGCCCTCCACCACCACCCACAGCGCGTCGCCGGATTCTCCCTCGCGGAACAGGGGTGCCTGGGCAGGGAGCGAGCGAGGCTCGGCCAGCGCCGCAATTCGCTCCCGCTCACCCGGGTCGAGGCCCTGGAAGAGCGGAACCTTGGCCAGCAACTCGGCAACCGACGCCATCGCTGCCGTCGAGCGTAGCACGCCGGGCGGCCCCCGACGGGTCTAGCGGCGGCGCGCGCGCTCGATCTTCAGCGCCTTGCCGGCGTGCGTCCGGCCGCTCAGCGCCTCGAACGCGGCGGCATCGGCCTCGGAGACGAAGGCGTAGGTGTATGTGGGGCGGAGCTCCAGCCGGGCCACCTTGCCCGCCGGAGCGCCGAGCGCCTCGAGCGCCGCCCGCACCGCAGCCTCGTCCAGACCGTCCGAGGCCCCGAGGTTGAGCCAGAGCCGGACCTGGCCCGGGACCTCGGGCGCACGTGGAGAACGCCGCGGCCCTTCCTCGGCGCTCACGCCGGATTCCGCCGGGCGATCCCGCCGCGGGGGTCGCTCGCGACGGGAAGCAGCCGTCCGGGGGCGCTCCGGACGCTCGCCGCGGGTCGGCCGCTCGCGCTTGGGCTCGCGCGGTGGATGGCCGGCGGCGCGCTCCGCGGCCAGGGCCGCCTGCGCCTTGTCGATGCGAAGGTGATGGAAGAAGGACTTGAGCAGGAAGCCGATGAGGTCGTCCGCGTCCGGGCGGCTCTTGAGCGCCCCGGCCAGGGCCAGGAACCCCTCGTACACCGTGGAGGCGGCCGCCTCCTTGATGTCGCGGACGTGCCGCTCGGTCCAGAGCTTGAGCGCCTCCTCCGGGCTCGGCATCTGCCGCTTCTCGAAGACGATCCCGTACCGCTTCTCCAGCGCGGAGAGGGTGCCCAGCTCGCGACCCGAGACCAGGTTGATGGCCACCCCCTTCTTGCCGATGCGCCCGGTGCGCCCCACGCGGTGCAGGTAGACGGCCGGATCCTCGGGAAGCGAGTAGTTGATCACGTACTGGAGGTCGGAGATGTCGATGCCGCGGGCGGCGATGTCGGTGGCCACCATGAAGGCCACCTCTCCGCGCTTCACCTTGGCCATCACCCGCTCCCGCTCCGGCTGCGGGAGATCGCCGTTGAGCAGCTCGGCGTCGAATCCGGTCCGGTTGAGCACCGCCGTGACCAGCGCCGTGTCGTCCCGGGTGTTGCAGAAGATGATGGCGTTGTCCGGCTCCTCCATCTCCAGGAGGTAGATCAGGTTGCGCGGCTTGGGATAGGCGTCGGTGACGTCGTACCGGATGTGGTGGATGTGCTCGACGGTGAGCACGTCCCCGGAAAGGAGCAGCGCCTCGGGCGAGGTGGTGTACTTGGCAATGAGCCGCTGGATGTCGGGTGGGACGGTGGCGCTGAAGAGGAGCACCTGCCTCCCCGGCGGGAGGTGATCGAGGATGCGGGTCACCTCCTCGTAGAAGCCTTGGTTGAGCATCTCGTCCGCCTCGTCGAGCACCACGTGGCGGCACCCCTCGAGGCGGAGGTTCTTCCGGCGGATGTGGTCATAGACCCGGCCCGGCGTCCCGACCACGATGTGCACGCCCTGCTCGAGCGCATCCTCCTGGGCCTTCATCGATGCGCCGCCGTAGATGGCAGCCACCTTCACGCCCTTGTACTTGCCCAGGTCGCCGACCTCGGCGGCCACCTGGAGCGCCAGCTCGCGCGTCGGACAGAGCACCAGCGCCCGGACCTCCCGGTCGGCGGGGTTGATGACCTCGAGGAGCGGCAACCCGAAGGCGGCGGTCTTGCCGGTTCCCGTCTTGCTCCGGACGATGAGGTCGCGGCCGGCCAGGGTGGGCGCGAAGGCCTTGGCCTGGACCGGCGTGGGCCGCTGGTAGCCTCGCTCGGCCAGGGCCCGTCGAACCTCGGGGGAGAGGGGGAGGTCGTCGAAGCCGATGTCGGCGACGTAGTCCTGCGGGCTGTCGACGGCGGCGCTGTCACCCTCGAGAAACGTGTCGGTCATCGATGCACGAGGGGGCTTAATCCCTGGTGACGGCTCTGGCAATCTCCCGCCGCCCACACCTCCCATGGCCAGGCCCCGGAAGCCAAGAGCGTCGTCGAAGACCAAGCGGCCGCCTCCGCGGAGGAAGCGCGTCTCCCGGGGGAAGGCTGCGCCGCGCCGCCCCTCTTCGTCCCGGCC
>DASPUU010000316.1:0-3075 GCA_035622755.1 Myxococcaceae bacterium | reverse complement strand
CGGTGGCGGTGGCCTCGGTGGCCGTCCTGCTCGCCGACTTCTTCCTCACCAAGCTGCTCCTCCTGGTGCTCTATTGAGCGAGGGCGAGGACATCATCCGCTTCGAGGACCTGCACAAGGCCTTCGGTCCGAAGGTGGTCTTCGACGGGCTGAACCTCGCCGTCCGTCTCCGCGAGACGCTCACCGTCATCGGCGGCTCCGGCACCGGGAAGAGCGTGCTCCTCAAATCCCTCATCGGGCTCATCCACCCCGAGTCCGGGCGCATCCAGTTCAAGGGTGAGGACATCACCTTCTTCAGCGAGCAGGAGTTCCTCGGCGTCCGGCGCCAGGTGGCCTACGTCTTCCAGGGGTCGGCGCTCTTCGACTCGCTCTCGGTGGGGGACAACATCGCCTATCCGCTGCGCGAGCACTTCCCGAAGATGCCACGCGCCGAGCTCAACGACCGGGTGGCGCGGACGCTGCGACTGGTGAACCTCCCCGGCATCGAGGGGATGCGGCCGGCCGACCTCTCGGGGGGGATGAAGAAGCGGGTCGGGCTGGCCCGGGCCATCGCCACCGAGCCGGAGGTCATCCTCTGGGACGAACCGACCACCGGCCTGGATCCGATCAGCACCCGCCTCATCGAGGACCTCATCCTGCGCATGAAGACCGAGCTGGGCTGTACCTCCATCGTCGTCACCCACGACATGCCCTCGGCCTTCTACGTGTCCGATCGGATCGCCATGCTCGCCAGCCGGAAGATCGTCCAGGTGGGAACGGTGAAGGAGATCCAGGAGAGCCGGGTCAAGGAGGTGAGGGCGTTCCTCGACGCCCGCCTCCCCCGTCCGGCCGCCCAGGGGGCAGCCGGATGACCCAGGAGACGGCAGAGCAGAAGGAGCGCCGCATCGTCGTCCGCGCGGGGCTCTTCGTGGGCCTCGGCCTGACGCTGCTGGCGGTGGTGGTGCTGCTCATCGGCAAGGCGAACCAGGTCTTCGAGCGGCAGGTCGCCTACCACATGTACTTCGAGAACGTGGAGGGCCTGAAGACCGACTCCCCGGTGTGGCTGGGAGGTCTGGAGGTGGGGCGGGTGACGGCCATCGCCTTCGTGGGCGACATCGAGGACCAGCGCATCGACGTGAAGGTGGAGGTCGCCCGCCGGTTCGCGAACCGCATCCGGACCGACTCGGTGGCCCGCATCAGCGGCCGGGGGGTGCTGGGCGACAAGGCCATCGACATCTCCATCGGCTCGGCCAAGGCGGAGCCGGTACCGCCGGGGGGGCTCATCTCCAGCGGCTCCTCCGGCGAGCTGACCACCCTCCTCAAGAAGGGGGGAGAGCTCCTGGACAACGCCGTGGTCATCACCCGGGACCTGCGCCGCGCGGTGGCCGCCTACTCCGACCCGTCGCTCAAGGACGACGTCGCGGCCACGGTGGCCTCGCTGAGGGGCATCCTCGGGCGGGTGGAAAAGGGCCCGGGGGCGGTGCACGCGCTCCTCTACGACCGGCAGGCGGGCGAGGAGGTCCCCGCACTCCTGGCGCGCCTGTCGTCGGTGGCGGCGCGCGTGGACCGGGCGGTGAACGACGTCGACGCGCTGCTCGAGGCCGCCCGGACGGGGCCGGGAGCCCTGCACGCGCTCTTCTACGACCCCCAGGCCGGCAAGGCGGTGGGCGCCCTGGGCGAGGCATCCACCGAGCTCGCCCAGCTCATCCACGACGCCCGGACGAGCCCGGATGGCGCCGTGCACCAGCTGGTCTACGGAGACGCAAAGAACCTCTTCGCCAACCTGGGCGGCGTGGCGGCGGACCTGAAGGCCATCACCGGCACCATCCGGAGCGGCGAGGGGACGCTCGGCGCACTGGTCAACGACCCTTCCGTCTACGACGACCTGCGCACCATCCTCGGGAACCTGAAGCGCAACCGGGCGCTGCGCGAGCTGGTGCGGATGACGCTGCCGGACGGGGGTGAGGCGAAATCGGGAAAGCCGGCCGGGGCTCCGCCTCCTCCGCCCACGGTGCCGCCGTGATCCCGCTGAGCTTCGGACAGGCGCTGGCACGTGGAGCCCGGGCCGGCCTCGGACGGCCCGGGCCGCCGCTGCTCGTCGCCCTGGCGGCGACGGGCGGCGCGCTCGCCACCACGCTGCTCTGGGCGGCGAGCCTCGGCGCGCTCGCCGGCGCGCGGGCCGGGGCGTTCGCCCCCGGGCTCCTCGTCTGCGTCATCCTCGCCTGGGTGCTCCAGTCGGCGGTGCTGGGCGGCGCCACGCTCCAGGACGCCGCGGAGCTTCGCGGGCGCCCGGTCCCCTCGCTCGGCGAGGCGATGGTCGAGGCGGCACGCCGCTCGCTGCCCTGGGGTGTCCTGGCCGGGCTCACCCTGCTCGTCTGGAGCGCCTGGCAGCTCGGCGTGGGCGGTGCCGGGGCCCTCCTCTTTCTCCGGGGTCTGGTCGCCCGGCAGGGCGGGCTGGCCGGGGCGCTGGGGCTGGCCCTGGCCGGGAGCGTCGGGCCGCTGGTCGCGCTCTTCCTCCAGCTCGTGGTGGAGATGGCGCTGGTCCGGTCGCTCTGCCGAGACGAGTCGCCGTCGGTCGCCGGATGGGAGGCGGGGCGGACGCTCCTCGCCCGGCCCGGTCTTCCGGTCGGCCTGTGGGCGCTGACCGCGCTGCTCGCTGCGGCCGTGGCCGGGACCGCGGCGGCGCTGGCGAGCATGGGCCCTCCGCTGCCCAGCGGGCGCGAGCTCGGCGTCGCCGCGCTGCAGGCGGCCATCGGCGGGCTGGCCACCTCGGTCGCCCTCCGGGTCCGGCTCGGCGCGTTCGCCGCCCTGGAGCTCTCCCGGAGCGAGGAGCTCGTGCCCCCGCCCATGCCGCCCCGGCCGCCGGCCGTCCCCCGCGCCGAGCTCGTGCTCGAGCCAGAGCCCATCCTGGAGGCGCGCGCGGTGGGGTCGGCCCCGGAGACCCCGGGATGAAGGTGGCCGGCTTTCACCACCTGGCCCTGCAGGTCAACGCGCTCGGACCGATGGTCGCCTTCTACCGCGACGTCCTCGGAATGGCCGTGGGCGAGGAGCATCGCGGACCGGGGGGCGGGCTGCGCAGCGTGTGGATGAATGTCCC
>DASPUU010000315.1:0-7587 GCA_035622755.1 Myxococcaceae bacterium | reverse complement strand
GCGCACGGGCGAGCGCGGGGACGCACGGCGAAGCGGCCGGCGAGGAACCTTGCCCCTGCTTCCAGCGGTGCCGTAGCATCCGGACCGCGTGGGCGCGCCGGCTGAGCAAGTCCCTGTCCGTCTTCGGGCCATTTCTGCAGGCCTGACGGACGTCGGCAAGAAGCGCGACCACAACGAGGACAGCTTCCTCATCGACGACGAGCTGCAGCTGTACGTGGTCGCCGACGGCATGGGTGGTCACGCCGGCGGTGGCACGGCCTCGCGCATCGCCGTGGAGACCATCGACGAGAAGCTGCGGGAGGTGGCCAAGGCCACGCCCGAGTCCCCGCGGGCGCCGGACCTCCAGGACTCGCCCCTCCCGGAGACCATCCGCAGCGCCGTGGAGCAGGCCTGCCTGGCCATCTACGTCCGGGCCCAGGAGGACCCGGAGCTGGCCGGGATGGGGACCACCGTCATCTCGCTGCTCCTCGACGACGCGCACGCCTTCTTCGCCCACGTCGGGGACAGCCGCGCCTACCTCATCCGCGGCGACGTCATCCAGCAGATCAGCGAGGACCACAGCCTGGTCAACGAGCAGATCAAGGCCGGGATGATCACCCCGGAGGAGGCGCGCCACAGCCGCTACCGGAACATCATCACCCGGTCGGTGGGCTTCGAGGAGGAGGTCCAGGTGGACGTGATGGGGCTCCTGGCCGAGCCGGGGGACGTCTTCATCCTCTGCACCGACGGCCTGGCGAACATGCTCGAGGACCAGGAGATCCTCGACATCGTCCGAGCCCGGAGTCTCGAGGAAGTCCCGGCAACCCTCGTTGCCCTGGCCAACGAGAGAGGCGGGGACGACAACATCACTGTAGTCGCCGTGCGCACAGAGCTGGCCGAGGGGTCGGGCGCCCGTTCCACCCGGGTCGTCCGTTCTCCTTGACACTGTCCGCGCGCGGGTGCTACCCGGCCACACCTCCCCGGAACGACCAGAATGGGTGCGGACGTCCATCCACGGCCGGGGGTATGCTCAGTGGTTGACGCTCGGGGGTCACACAGGGAGCCGGTCGCCTTGGCCAAGAAGAGCTTCACCCTCATCGTCGTCCCCGACCATGACCAGGCGGTCCGCCGTTTCCAGGTGGACCGGGCGCTGGTCCGGCGCGTCCTGGTGGGGGCGGTGGCGGCGGTGGCGCTCCTGGCGGTGGCAGCGGTTCACTACACCCACCTCCTCTACCGGGCGTCCGAGAACCGGGCCCTGCGCGACGAGAACGTCGTCCTGCGCATCCAGCTGAACGCCTTCCGCGAGCGCATCGAGCACATCGCCTCCACCCTGGAGCGCGTGGAGCGCTTCGACCAGAAGCTCCGCGCGGTGACCCTGCTCTCCGACCCGCAGCGGAACCTGGCCCTCGGGCCCACGGCGATGGAGATCAAGGGCGCTCCGCCGAGCACCACCGAGTCGGAGTTCACCGCCGCCCCGGCGGCGTCCTCGGAGACACCGAGGGCGCTCTCGGCCAAGCTGGACACGCTGGCCGCCGAGGCCTCGCGGTCCGAGCAGAGCCTGCAGGAGCTGCAGAGCTTCTTCGTCGAGCAGAAGAGCCTGCTCGCCTCGACCCCCTCGGTCTGGCCGGCGCGCGGGTGGATCACCAGCGACTTCGGGCAGAGGACGGACCCGTACACGGCCGAGAAGGTGATGCACGAGGGCCTGGACATCGCCGCTCCCTTCGGCAAGGAGGTGAGCGCGCCGGCCGACGGCACGGTCATCTTCGCCGGGCTGGAGGGCAGCTACGGCAACGTGCTGGTCATCGACCACGGCTACGGCGTGAAGACTCGCTTCGGTCACCTGAGCAAGGTTCAGGTCCGGCCCGGAGACCACGTCCACCGCGGCGACCCGATCGGCGCAGTGGGCAACACCGGGCGGAGCACCGGCCCGCACCTCCACTACGAGGTGCGCATCAACGGGCTCCCCACCAATCCCCGGAAGTTCATCCTCGACGAGGAGTAGCTCCCCGCTCGGAGGGCTGGACGTCCACCCGGCCGGCCAGGTCCAGGGTGCGGACGAGGACCGGCCCCGCCTTCCCGGCCCGGGCCAGGACGTGCGTCCGCTCCGCCTCCGCCCAGACCAGGGGTCCGAGCACCTGCCAGTGGGACGGGTCGACCACCCGGAGGCGGGCGAGCCCGAGGGTGAATTCGACGGCGAAGGAGAGCTTCGGCTCGGCGGCGCGGAACGCCTCCGCCGCCTCGGAGAGCCGGCTCCCGACGAGCGTCCGGTGCTCCTCGACGAGCGACGTGTCCGAGGAGGGGGGGCAGAGGCAGGCGAAGCAGTCGCCGTGGATGCGGACCACCGGGGCCCGGGGCAGGGCGGCGGCCAGGGCGGTGGCCACGGCGCGGAGGAGGCGGTCGCCGGCGGGAAAGCCGGCCGCCTGGTTGACGTGGATCATCCCCGCCACGTCGGCGGTGAGCAGGCCGACCTCCCAGGCCGTGTGGCCGTGGACGGAGAGGTCGTACTCGGACCTGAGGAGCTCGCCCTGGGTGAGGAAGAAGACGTGCAGCGCTCCGGTGACCGGATCCGGGGCGCCCCGGCGGCACCCCTCCGCCTCGAGGAGCGCGGCCAGGGCGAGCCCCGCCTGCTGCTCGGGCGGGCGGCTCCGGACGTGCGGGTGGAGGCGGAGGAGGGTGGCTTCGCTGGCCGCGTCGAGGGTGAGGGGCATGGGTGGGCTAGGGTAGTTCTCCCCGGGGCGGCGTGCCTTGCGCGCCATCCCTGCCGCTGTAAGTGTAGCCACCAATGATCGAATGGACGCTGAAGAAGCTCATCGGCACCAAGAACGAGCGTGAGCTCCGGAAGGCCTGGCCCAAGGTCGCCCGCATCAACGAGCTCGAGCCGAAGATGCAGGCGCTGGGGACGGCCGACCTCCCGGCCTACACCGCCCGGCTCAAGGAGGAGGTGTCCAAGGGGCGTCCGCTGGACGACGTCCTGTTCGAGGCCTTCGCCCTGGTCCGGGAGGCGGCGCGCCGCACCATCGGCCAGCGCCACTTCGACGTGCAGCTCATCGGCGGGATGTTCCTCCACCAGGGATGCATCGCCGAGATGCGCACCGGCGAGGGCAAGACGCTCACCGCCACGCTGCCCTCCTACCTGAACGCGCTCGCCGGCCGCGGCGTGCACATCGTCACCGTCAACGACTACCTGGCCCGCCGCGACGCGGAGTGGATGGGCCGGATTCACCACGCCCTGGGCCTGACCGTGGGCTGCATCGTTCACGACCTGGAGGATTCCGAGCGCCAGTCGGCTTACCGGGCGGACATCACCTACGGGCAGAACAACGAGTTCGGGTTCGACTACCTGCGCGACAACATGAAGTTCCGGCTCGAGGACTACGTCCAGCGCGAGCTGAACTACGCCATCGTCGACGAGGTGGACTCCATCCTCATCGACGAGGCGCGCACCCCGCTGATCATCTCCGGCCCCACCGAGGACGCCACCGAGCGCTACTACCAGGTGGACCGGGTCATCCCCGGCCTGGTCCCGGACCAGGACTACTCGCTGGACGAGAAGACGCGCAGCGTGACCCTCACCGACGAGGGCGTGGAGCGGGTCCAGAAGCGGCTCGGGGTGGCCAACCTCTACGACCCGAGCGAGGTGGAGTCCCTCCACCACGTGGAGCAGGCCCTCCGGGCCCACACCCTCTACAAGCGGGACCGGGACTACGTGGTCAAGGACGGCGAGGTGATCATCGTCGACGAGTTCACCGGCCGGCTGATGCCCGGACGCCGCTGGTCGGACGGGCTGCACCAGGCGGTGGAGGCCAAGGAGGGGGTGAAGATCGAGAACGAGAACCAGACCCTGGCCACCATCTCCTTCCAGAACTACTTCCGCATGTACTCCAAGCTGGCCGGCATGACCGGCACGGCGGACACCGAGGCGGAGGAGTTCGCCAAGATCTACAACCTCGACGTGCGGGTGGTGCCCACCAACCGGCCGATGGTCCGCAAGGACCTCGACGACGTGGTCTACAAGACCGAGCGCGAGAAGTTCGAGGCGGTGGTCAAGGAGATCGACGACCTGCACCAGCGGGGCCAGCCGGTGCTGGTGGGCACGGTGTCCATCGCCAAGAGCGAGGTGGTGTCCAGCTTCCTCAAGCGCCGGGGCGTCAAGCACGACGTCCTCAACGCCAAGCAGCACGCCCGCGAGGCGGACATCGTCGCCCAGGCCGGGCGCCGGGGCGCGGTGACCATCTCCACCAACATGGCCGGCCGCGGGACGGACATCGTCCTGGGAGGAAATCCGGAGGTCCTGGCCAAGACCGAGGTCGGGCCGCTGCCGCCTCCGCCCCCGCCGGCGGCGGACGGCACCCCGGCGCCGATGGAGGCGCACCGGGCCCTGGTCGAGGAGTGGGAGAAGCGCTTCGAGCAGGCGCTGGCCAAGTACAAGGGGGTCACCGCGCGCGAGCGCGAGGAGGTGGTCGGGCTGGGCGGCCTGTTCATCCTCGGCACAGAGCGGCACGAGTCGCGGCGCATCGACAACCAGCTGCGCGGCCGCTCCGGGCGCCAGGGCGACCCGGGCGTCTCCAAGTTCTACCTCTCGCTCCAGGACGACCTGATGCGGAACTTCGGGTCGGAGCGCATCTCCGGGCTGATGGACCGGATGGGGATGGAGGAGGGGGAGGTCATCGAGCATCCCTGGCTGAGCAAGGCCATCGAGAGCGCGCAGAAGCGGGTGGAAGGTCAGAACTTCGACATCCGCAAGAACCTGCTCGAGTACGACGACGTGATGAACCAGCAGCGGCGCACCATCTACAAGCTGCGCCGCCGGGTGCTGGCCGCCGGAGCGGGCATCGCCCTGGTGGAGTACGAGGAGGACAAGAAGACCAAGGTCAAGAAGCGCACCGAGGCCACGGTGAGCTGGGAGCAGTTCCGGGAGATGCTCCTCGACGCGCTGGAGGACGTGGTCATCGCCCAGACCGACGCCTGGGCGCCGGCGAAGAACCCGGACACCTGGGACCTGGAGGCCCTCACCCGCTCGGTGAAGGAGAACCTCAACCTCTCGATGAGCTTCCAGCAGGACGGGAGCCGGGAAGAGCTTCAGGAGCACATCTACAAGGCGGCGGAGAAGGTGCTCAAGGCGCGGGAGGAGGAGTTCGGCGAGGACTTCCGCCAGTTCGCCCGGCACCGGTTCCTGGCCACCATCGACGGCCTGTGGCGCGACCACCTCCTGGCCATGGATCACCTCCGGCAGGGCATCGGGCTCCGGGCCTACGGCCAGAAGGACCCGAAGCAGGCCTACAAGAAGGAGGGCTTCGAGGGCTTCGTGCAGATGCTGTCGGCCATCAACCACCAGGTGATGAACATGCTCATGCGCATCGAGCCGAAGGGAGCGGCCGAGGAGCGGCAGCGCATGGAGCAGGCGATGGCCCGGGCCTCCCGGCAGCGGCGGGTGATCGAGAGCAAGGCCGACGCCGACGGCCAGGCGCCGCCTCCGGAGAGGTCGCAGCAGACCGTCCGGGCGGGGCCCAAGGTGGGCCGCAACGACCCCTGCCCGTGCGGGAGCGGCAAGAAGTTCAAGAAGTGCCACGGGGCAGGGGACCAGCCCTTCAAGTAAGCCCAGCCGGGACGCCGACTTGCGTCCCCTCACCCCGGGGTGTTACGAGCCCCCCTTCCCCCCGGGCCTTCGCGGCCGGGGCCGTTTCACATCTCAAATTCACACACGCCCCGAGGCGACCCCTCCGGTGGCGCTCCGGGAGGAGCCATCCCGGGACGTCGAGGAGTCGCCGGTGACGGGCGTGGCGGAGCAACCACAGGCCCTCATGGAAACACACGTCCCGGACGGAACCGCCCCCGGCGGTATCAACGTGAAGCAGCTGCTGGATGCCGGAGTTCACTTCGGCCACCAGACCCGCCGCTGGAACCCGAAGATGAAGCCCTACATCTTCGGCGCGCGGAACGGCATCTACATCATCGACCTCCAGAAGACGGTGACGCTGGCCCGCAACGCCTTCCGCTTCGTGGAGAGCGTCACCGCCCGCGGCTCCTCGGTGCTCTTCGTGGGCACCAAGAAGCAGGCCCAGGACGTGATCCGCGAGGAGGCGCAGCGCTGCAGCCAGTTCCACGTCACCAGCCGGTGGCTGGGCGGGACGCTGACCAACTTCCGGACGATCAAGGCGGGCATCGACCGGCTCAAGGCCCTGGAGAAGATGGCCGAGGACGGGACCTTCGAGCGGCTCCCCAAGAAGGAGGTCGCCTCGCTCCAGCGCGAGCAGGAGAAGCTGGAGAAGAACCTCGGCGGCGTGAAGGACATGACCAAGCTGCCGGGGTGCGTCTTCGTCATCGACCCGAAGAAGGAGCACATCGCCGTCCACGAGGCGAGCCGGCTCGGCATCCCGGTCATCGCGGTGGTGGACACCAACTGCGACCCGGAGGGCATCGACTTCGTCATCCCGGGCAACGACGATGCCATCCGGTCGATCAAGCTCTTCACCGGCAAGGTGGCCGACGCGGCGCTGGAGGGGATCGCGCGCTACAAGGCCTCCGGGGCGAGCGAGCGCGACGAGCAGGACATCCGGGAGGAGCGCCCGCGCGAGGATCGCCGCTACGCCACCGCCCGCCGGAGCGACCGGCGCGCCGGGGCCCCGCCGGGCGAGCGGCGCGGCCCGACGGTGGAGATCAAGGGCCAGCCCTCGACGGCGGTGGTCGAGGCCCCGGCCGAGGAGACTCCCGAGACGGCCCCGGTCGCCCCGGCCGAGCAGGGCTAGGAGCTCCCTGCCATGGCCGAGGTCTCCGCCGCGATGGTGAAGGAGCTCCGCGAGAAGACCGGCGCGGGGATGATGGACTGCAAGAAGGCGCTGGCCGAGACGGGCGGCGACTTCGCCCGGGCCGAGGAGTGGCTTCGCCGGAAGGGCATCACCGGGGCGGCCAGCAAGTCCGGCCGCACCGCCGCCGAGGGCCTGGTGGCGGCCTACGTGCACAACGGCAAGGTGGGCGCGCTGGTGGAGGTGAACTGCGAGTCCGACTTCGTCGCCCGGAGCGATGACTTCCAGGCGCTGGCCCGGGAGCTGGCGCTCCAGGTGGCCGCCGCCGCGCCCCGGTACGTGCGCCGGGAGGACGTCCCGGCCGAGGTCCTGGAGCGCGAGAAGGACATCGAGCGCGCCAGCCTCCGGGAGCAGAAGAAGCCCGAGGCGATGATCGAGAAGATCCTCACCGGGAAGATGGAGAAGTTCTACGAGCAGGCCTGTCTGCTCGACCAGGTCTGGGTCAAGGACGAGAAGGCGAAGAAGCGCGTCCAGGAGATGGTGACCGAGGCCGTCGCCAGGATCGGCGAGAACATCTCCGTCCGCCGCTTCGCCCGCTTCGTCGTCGGCGAGGGCATGGACAGGAAGAAGGAAGACCTGGCCGCCGAGGTGGCCAAGACCATCGCCGCCAGCGGCGGTCACTAGTCCCCGAGCCCTTGCCCAGGCTGCGCTTCCGGATCTCGATGTCGCTCGACGGCTTCGTCGCCGGGCCGGGCCAGAGCGTGGACCAGCCGCTGGGCCGGGGCGGGATGCGGCTGCACGACTGGGCCTTCCCGCTCGCCGCCTGGCGCTCAACCCGCCCTTCCATCACCCGGTCTTCGTGCTC
>DASPUU010000314.1:0-3623 GCA_035622755.1 Myxococcaceae bacterium | reverse complement strand
CCTCAATCTGGAGATCGACGGGGGGAACAACACCTTCGGGCTCAACGGCTACATCGACTACGTCTACTACACGAACTGGATCACCGCCGGCGCCAGCGATGCCAGCCGCTTCGACGCCGCCGCCACGCTGCACGGCGAGTTCAACCGCGACGGCGCGGTGGGCTTCAACGTGGCCGACACCTTCAGCCGGTCGAACAACACCTACACCCCGTCCATCGCCGTGGGCGTCATCTCGCTCTACAACCAGCTGGCGGTGAGCGTCCCCATCCGCCCGGGGGGCAAGGCGCTGGAGATCCTCCCCCACGTCGCCTACGGGGTGGAGCTCTTCAGCCAGTACTCGGGAGCGACGCCGGGGAACTGCCCGACCTGCAATCCCAACACCCTCTCGCAGAACAACTACCAGGACCTGCAGGGGGGCATCGACGTCCGGCTCAAGTTCCTGCCCGAGACGGCGGCCATCTTCACCAGCACCTACGACGCCCGCTTCTACAACGACACCAATCCGGCGGTGAATCCGAACGCCTCCGAGCTGAAGCTGCAGATCGGCCTGGCCGGCCTGATCACCACCAAGCTCTCGGCGGTGATCAAGGCCGGATGGGCGCAGGGCTTCGGGACGGGATCGATCTCCACCGTCATCGGACAGGCCGAGGTCACCTGGCTGGCCACCGAGCTGGCCAATCTCACCGTCGGCTTCCTGCGCGACGTGTACCCGGTCTCCGGTTACGGGAGCTACATCGATGACCGGCCCTACCTGTCGGGGAAGATCTTCATCGGCGGAAGGCTCTCGGTGAGCCTCACCGCCGCCTACGACTTCTTCGACTACGCCACCTCCCCGGTCAATCCCAGCGGCCGCAACGACAGCCAGCTCACCTTCAACGCCACCGCCGAGTACCAGGCGCTTCGCTGGCTCATCGTCGGGGGCGGCGTCCTGTTCACCTACCACACGAGCTCGCTGAACTTTAACTCCTACAACTACACCCAGTGGGTTCCCTACGTGCAGGTGACGTTCACGTACTAGAGTGTGCGTCGTTGGTGACGCCCCGCCCCGGTTCCTGCGCTCTTCTCGTCCTCGTCGCCCTGGCCTGCGTCCAGCCGCGTGGCTCCTCCGTCCCCACCGCCCAGTCGTCCGAGCTGCCCGCCCCGGCGCCTTCCCCGGCGACCTCGAGCACGCTCGGGGCGGGCGACCTGCTCGAGGTGCGCGTCTTCGAGGAGGCGGACCTCTCCGGCCCCTACCGGGTCAGCGCCGGGGGGACCATCGACTTCCCCCTGTGCGGCAAGGTGAAGGTGGAGGGGTTGAACGGGAGCAGCGCCGCCGACGTGCTCACCAAGTGCCTGGGCGAAAAGTACCTCAAGCGGCCCCAGGTGTCGGTGCTCGTCCGCGAGTACAACAGCAAGAAGGTGTTCGTCTTCGGCGAGGTCCAGAAGCCCGGGACCTTCCCCTACGAGGACGAGATGTCCATCATCCAGGCGATCACCGTGGCCGGCGGTTTCAGCAAGCTGGCGAGCAAGAACGACGTGGCGGTGACGCGCATCATCGACGGCAAGGAGACCCGGATCCGCGTGCGGGTGGCGGACATCGGGACCGGCCGCGAGAAGAACCTCAAGCTCCTCCCCGGGGACATCGTCTTCGTGCCGGAGAGCCTGTTCTGAACCGGGCCCTCGGGCGCCCGGCCACCCGGCTCCACCCATGGACGGCCGCTCGCTGGACGGTGTAGGAGCGCCCTCCTGGGGTCGGCAAAGGCGGGAGCCATGATCGGACTGTCTCGGTGTCTCCGGGCAGGGGCGCTCTCTGTCGCCCTGGCACTCTCGGGAGCGGCGGCCGCCCAGGGCTCCACGGGCGCTCAGGGCAGCGCGCCGCTCAAGCCGGAGCAGCTCGACGCGCTGCTGGCGCCCATCGCCCTCTACCCGGATCCGCTCCTGGCCCAGGTGCTGATGGCCTCCACCTACCCGCTCGAGGTGGTGGAGGCGGCGCGCTGGTCCAAGGCCAACCCCAAGGTGACCGGGAAGGACCTCGAGGACGCGATGCTCAAGCAGTCCTGGGACCCGAGCGTCAAGTCGCTCTGCTCCTTCCCGGACACGCTGGCGATGATGAACGAGCAGCTGGACTGGACCCAGAAGCTGGGTGATGCCTTCCTCGCCGACCAGGACGGGGTGATGGACGCCGTCCAGCGCCTCCGCCACAAGGCGCAGGAGGCGGGGAATCTCCAGTCCACCAAGGAGATGACGGTCACCAGCGAGAAGCCACAGCCGCCTCCCGCGGACGCGGGCGTGGTCGTCCAGGCCGCCGCCCCGCAGCAGCAGGTCATCGTCATCCAGCCGGCGAGCCCGACGGTGGTCTACGTGCCCCAGTACAACCCGACGGTGGTCTACGGCGCCTGGCCCTACCCGGCCTACCCGCCCTACCCCGTCTACCCACCTGGCTACGTGGCGGCCACGGCGGCCATCTCCTTCGGCATCGGGATGGCCGTGGGCGCGGCGATGTGGGGCGGCTGCAGCTGGGGGTACCACGGCTACAGCTCGGTGAACATCAACGTCAACAACTACAACCGCTACAACCACACGAACATCAACGTGAACAACCGCAGCAACACCGCGAACTGGAACCACAGCAGCGCCCACCGCCAGGGCGTGCCCTACCGGGACTCGGCGAGCCAGCAGCGGTACGGACGGGGCTCGAGCTCGGCCAGCGCCGCCGCGTCCAGGGAGCAGTTCCGCGGGCGTGCCGAGCAGGGTCGCCAGCAGATCGCCCAGGGCGGGGCGGAGAGCTTCCGGCCTCCGTCCGGGGGGCAGCGGCCGGGAGCCGGCGGCGCGGGCACGGCGGGCAATGTCGGGGCGAGCCAGCGCCCCGCGGGCGGCGGAGCAGGTGCGGGCAACCCCGGGGCGAGCCAGCGCCCGGGCGGGGGAACGGCCGCGGGCAGCCCCGTGGCGAGCCAGCGCCCCGCCGGCGGAGGCGGAGCAGGAGCGGGCTCCCCGGGCGTCAGTCAGCGTCCCGCGGCGGGCGGCGGCTCCGGCGGGGGAGGCGGGGGCCGCGCCGGCGGGAGCGCCTACCAGGGAATGAGCAACGGTGGGCAGGCGCGGGCCGCCAGCACGCGGGGCCACGCCAGCATGGGCGGCGGCGGGGGTGGCGGGAGGCGACGGTGATGCGTCCATTTCTCAGGGCCGGAGTGGCGGTCATCGCCGTGTGCACCGTGTCCGCGCCGGCGTGGGCGGCAAACCCCCAGGTCTTTCCCACGCCCGAGGCGGCGGTCGAGGCTCTGGTGGCCGCGTCGCGGAGCGGAGAGAGCGGCAACATCGTCGTGGTGATGGGCAGCGGCGCCACCAAGCTCGTCGAGTCGGGCGATGCGGTGGCGGATCGCAACGCCCACGAGAGGTTCGTGGGCCTCTACGACGAGGCCCACACCCTGGTGCCCGAGGGCGACGCCCGGCAAGTCTTGGAGATCGGCGCAACCGAGTGGCCGTTCCCCATCCCCCTGGTCAAGGGCAAGGACGGCTGGTCGTTCGACACCACGGCAGGCGTGGAGGAGCTCCTGGCCCGGCGCATCGGCCAGAACGAGCTCAACGCCATCCAGGTGTGCCTGGCCATCGCCGATGCCGAGGCCGAGTACGTCGTCCTGAACCCCGAG
>DASPUU010000313.1:0-11738 GCA_035622755.1 Myxococcaceae bacterium | reverse complement strand
CCACGTCAAGCAGGCGGGCTCGGTGGTTCGCCCGGAGGACCTCCGCTTCGACTACTCGCACTTCCAGGCTCCCACGCCGGCGCAGCTGGAGGAGGTGGAGGACCTGGTCAACGGGTGGATCCGCGAGAACACCGACGCGACGACCCGGGTGATGGCGCTCGACGAGGCCAAGGCGGCCGGGGCGGTGGCGCTCTTCGGCGAGAAGTACGGGGACCGGGTGCGCGTGGTCAGCGTGCATCCCGAGTCCACCGAGCTGTGCGGTGGAACCCACGTGCGCCGGAGCGGGGACATCGGGCTGTTCAAGATCACCTCCGAGTCCTCCATCGCCTCGGGGGTGCGGCGCATCTTCGCGCTCACCGGCGCCGGAGCGATGTCCTGGGTGCGGGAGCTGGAGCACGAGGTGCGCCGGGCGGCGGAGCTCCTTCGCACCTCGCCCAAGGAGCTGGTCAGGCGGGTGGAGGCGACCCAGAAGCGGGTCAAGGAGCTGGAGCGCGAGGTGGAGGAGGCGACGCTCCGGGCCTCGTCGGGGTCGGGCGACGTCCTCGCCCAGGTGCGGGAGGTGAACGGCATCAAGGTGCTCGCCACCCGGGTCGAGCCGGCCGATGCCAAGCGCTTCCGCGGGCTCGCCGACCAGTACCGCGATCGGCTCCGGTCCGGGGTGGTGGTGGTGTGGGGCGAGAAGGACGGCAAGGGGCTGGTGCTGGTGGCGGCGACCAAGGACCTGGTGGAGAAGGGGCTCTCCGCCGGAGAGCTGGTGCGCGAGGTGGCGCGCGAGGCGGGCGGCGCCGGCGGCGGCAAGGCCGACCTGGCGCAGGCCGGAGGGGGCGATCCGGCGCTCCTGGCCCGAGCGGTGGAGCGGCTGGTGGCGCGGGTCGGCTCCTAGCGCCGGCCGATCCCGGGGTAAGTTCTTGCATTCGGGACAGCTCGGGTCATCGTGACCCGGGACCTGACGGCCCACCCCGGATGGATTTCACGCCGCTCCGCATCCGCTTGCCCTTCGGAAGCGAGGACGAGTTCATCGCGCGCTACGGCGTCCACGTCGGCCGGGATGGCTTCTTCCTCGCCACCCGGGCGCCGAAGGCGCCGGGGACGCAGCTGGCCTTCGACCTCGTGCTTCAGGACGGGAGCCCGGTCCTCTCCGGAGAGGGCGTGGTGGCGCGGGTGGTCTCGGGCAACCGCACCGGGATGGTCATCCGCTTTCTCCACCTCGACGCACGGGGCACGGCGCTGGTGGAGCGCATCGTCGCCGGCCGGCCCGTCGCGCGGGCGCCGACCCCGGCGCGCACCGAGACCTCGGAGGCCCCCACCTGGCCCGGCGACCCCGTCCGCGACGTGGCCCGCATCACCGCCGCCGGCGGGCGGCCCCGGCCTCCCGGCCCGGCCGCTCCCGCGCCGCCTCCGGAACCGCCCTCGAGCCCGACCCCGGTCGACGACCTCGCCCCGCCGCCGGAGGAAGCTCCGACCTGGCCCGGCGACCCGACGCGCGACCTGGCCCGCATCGCCGCCGCCGGCGCAGCTGGGGCGCCGCCGGTGGATGTCGTCCCCCGGCCGGCCGAGCCGAAGGCGCCTGCCGCTCCACCGGTGGAGACGGCCGCCCGCGTGGCCTCGTTCCCGCCGCCGCCGCCCCGTGCACCGGAGCCTCCCCCGCGCGCTCCCCGGCCGCTCGGGCCCGCGGCGCCGGAGCCCACGGGACGGGACGCCTCCCCACCGCCGCCGGAGGCGGACGTCCCGCTCCATCTGCGGCCCACTCCGGCGGTGGGCGTGCCGCGCGCGCCCGCGCCGAAGGGCGAGGCCCACGTGCACACGGCCATCACGCCGGTCCGCGGCGTTCCGGTCCTGGGACCCGAGGTGGTCGCCCTTCTCTCCGGCGGCGAGCCGGAGGCGGAGGGCGAGCAGCCGACGGGCCCGGGCGTCCGGCCCCTCCCGACGACGGACGTGCCGGGCGGGCCGCCCGCCGGCGAGCTCTCGCCCTCACCGCTCGAGGCCGGACCGGCGGCCCCGGCACCGGTCGGCTCCCCGCCCACCGTGCCGCGCGACGGCGTGCCGTCCCCCGGGCTCGGGTCGGGCTTCCGGGCACGCGCCCCCGAGGCCATCCCCCTTCCCGCCCCGTCGACCGCGCAGCCCGCGAAGCGTGCCCCTGCGCCGCCGGCTCCCCCAGCACAGGGCGGCGCTCGGCCTGGCGCCGAGGCCGCGGCCCTGACCACTCCGCCGGTCCGGCCCCCCGCGTCGGAGGTCCCCGCCGCCGACCTGTCCCGGGCGGCGACGGAGCCCGAGACGCTCCTCGCCCCGGCCGGCCCGAGCCTCCTGACCGCCACGGTCGAGGCGCGCGGCGTCCAGGCACCCTCCTCCGGTCCGGCTGCGGGCGAGACGCCCGCGGCGGCGCGGACCGAATCGCCGGCGAGCGTGGTCGTGCTCGGCCTCGACATCGGGACCACGTCTGCGCGCGTGGCCTGGGCGCGCGACGGCCGGACGGAGGTCCTGGGAGCCGACGCCGAGGGCCCGGAGACGGTCCCCTGCCGGCTGGTCCGGGACGGACACGGTGTCCTGCGCGTGCAGCAGCCCGGCGAGCCCGACGAACCGCTCTGGGTGGGCAGCCCGGTGACCTTGCTCGGCGCCCACGCCGACTCCCCGGCCATCCGGACCCTGCTCCGCCGGTGGCCGGTGGCCATGGTCGCCGACGAGCGCGGCGAGGTGGCCTTCGACTGGGCCGGCGTCACCGTCACCCCGGTGGAGCTGGTGGCGGTGCTCGTGCGCTCGCTCCGGACGGCGGCCGAGCGCCGCACCGGAGCCGCCTGCACCCAGGCGGTGCTCGTCGTGCCGGCCGCCTTCACCCTCCTCCAGCGCGCCCGGCTGCGCGAGGCCGCCGAGCGGGCCGGCCTCACCGTGCTCCGCCTCCTCAACGCGCCCACCGCCGCCGCTCTGGCCTATGCCCACGACCGGGGGATGGCCCGCCGGCGGGTGCTCGTCTGGCGCATGGGCGCGGCCACCAGCGACGCGGCGGTGGTGGCCATCAGCGGAAACGACCTGGACGTGGTGTCCTCGGGAGGGGACGGCGCCCTGGGCGGAGCCAACTTCGACGAGGTGCTCGCCCTGGCCCTGGACAAGACGGCGCGCACCGACCCGGCCCGGCTCCGGACCCGCGTTGCGCAGGCGGAGCGCTGCCGGTACGCGCTGACCTCCGCCGAGCGCGCGCTCGTCCCGCCGGCGCTGGAGGGCGAGCCGGTGATCAGCGTCTCGCGCGGTGACCTCGAGGTGCGCACCGCCGCCCTGGTCGAGCGCAGCGTGCTGCTGGCCCAGGAGGTCCTGCGGGCGGCCTCCCTGAGCGCGGAGAACATCGACGCCCTGGTGCTGGCCGGCGGCATGGCCCGCGTGCCGCACGTGCGGCGGGCGGTGGAGGCGGCCTTCGGCAAGCCGGCGGTGGACGTCGATCCGGTGGCCGCTCCCGCGGTCGGCGCGGCGCTGCTCGGCGCCGCCCTGAGCGCGCCGGCCAGCGGCAAGGCCCGGCCCAGCGTGGTCGAGGTGCTCGCCGTCCCGCTCGAGGCCGTCGCTCCGGAGTTCGGCCACCAGCGCGCGCTCGACCGGAACACCCGTCTTCCGGCGGAGAAGACCCTCGCCCTCACGCTGCCTCCCGGTCAGCCGCTCGAGGTCCAGCTCTTCCAGGGGATGGCGCGCGCGCCGGACCCGCGCAGCTTCCTCGGGCTCCTCCACGCGGCCGGCGTGGAGCGCTCCGGGGAGTGGGCGCTGCACCTGTCGCTCGGTGCGGACGGTCTCTTCCAGGGAGCGGTCACTCCCCCCGGGGGAAAGCGGAGGCCGCTCGTGCTGCAGGCCGCCCCTCCGCCGGAGGATGCGGAGGCGTCGGAGGAGACGGGCACCGAGGAGCCGGATCCCGGAGCGCGACTCATCGGCGGGTTGAAGCGGCTCTTCGGGCGGCGCTGAGGCGGCCCGGCGCTTCAGAGCGCGGTGGCGGCGAGGACGCTGGCCGGGCTCGGGTCCTCGGCGAACGTCGCCAGGAGCGCGTCGGCCGGGGAGCGCCCGGTGCGGGCGATCTCCTCGAGGGGCTCGAGCAGGGGAACATCGAGCGGATCCAGGCGCGCGAGTCCCTCGCGGGCCACCGCCACCATCCCCCGCGCCAGCTCGCCGAGCGGGACGCCGCGGACCGCCCCGTGGAGACCATTCTTCTGGGCCTCGGCATGGAAGGCGAGGTGCTCGGCAAAGGGAAGCGCGGGCAGGAGCCGGCCCGCTTCCTCGAGCGCCCGCCGGTCGTAGAGCAGACCGCGCCACAGGGCGGCCAGCGCCCCGGCGGTGGCCAGCGAGCCCGAGTCCGCCGAGCGCACCTCGAGGACCGACTTGATGCGCACCTCGGGGAAGAGGGTGGAGAGGTGGTCCGTCCAGTCCGCGGAGAGCGCCGGCGCCCCTTCCCAGCCCCCGGAGAGGAGCTGGCGGAAGGTGAGCCGCGGGGTGAGGTAGCGGCCCTCGCGCCGCAGGAAGAGGAGCGGCGCATCCAGAGCCCACTCGCAGTAGGCGCGGTAGCTGAACGAGCCGTCCACGAGCGCCGGGAAATACCCGCAGCGCGTGGGGTCCACCTCGTTCCACACGCGGCTCCGGTAGGACTGCCAGCCGGAGGGGCGGCCCTGGACCAGGGGGCTGTTGGCGTAGAGCGCCACCAGCACCGGGGCGAGGCGGGCGGCGAGGGTCACTTTCCGGGCGCAGTCGGCCTCGTCCGTCCAGTCCAGCGAGACCTGGGTGGTGCAGGTCATGAGCATCATGTCCAGCGCCAGGCGGCCCCGGCCGCCGAGCGTGCCGCGCATCGCCGAGTAGCGCTCCTTCGGCATCCAGGGCATCTCCGCCGGCACTCCCCACGGTCGGTACCCGATGCACACCGGGACGAGCCCGAGCGCGGCGGCCGCGGCCCGGAGATGCGCCGCGTGCGCGACGCTCTCGGCGTGCGCCTCGCGCGCGGTCCGGAACGGGGCGCCGGACAGCTCCACCTGGCCGCCCGGCTCGAGCGAGACGGCGAGGCGATCGCGGGTCAGGGCGATGGTCGGCCCCCCCGGGACGTCGCGGAAGGCCCGGTAGCCGGCCGCCTCCAGCGAGGCGAGCAGGGCACCGATGCCGTCCGGCCCCGGGTAGGGCACCGGCCGGTTCGACGCCCGCGGGTACACGAAGCGTTCGTGCTCCAGCCCCACCTGCTCCTGGCCGGGGGTCCGCTCCGCCTGGCGAAAGGTCTCCACCAGCGCCTCGGGGCTGGTCAGCGTCCGGAGGTCGGTGGGAGCACGGTCGAGCGACATCGAGCGAGCGCCTGTCTAACCCCCCGCGCAGTCGGCCGCTGCTTCAATCGGACGGGACAGGGGCGCGAGGCGGCACGGTTGCCTTGAAGGGCCTCTGGCCCGGCGATTAGAGTCGACGGGAACAAACCGTGAGGCGCCTCTGTAGAGTAGGCCCTCCACCCTATGCGCCTCCTCCGCCGATTCCTCCTCGTCGTCGCCCTGCTCGGCGCCTGGGCCTTCGTCGGCCGCGACCGCGCCCCGCTCCCCGTCACCTTCAACGAGGCCGTCGCCGGTCCGGCCGCCGGGCCGTCGCATCTGGAAGGGGCCCCCGACGGGCTGCGTCCGGCGGACAAGTCCAGCCACGACCTCACCGCGCTGCGCATCTTCAACAAGGTCGTCCTCCACGTGAAGGACAACTACGTCGACCCGAAGCGCATCCGGCCCAAGGAGATGCTCATCCAGGCGCTGGAGAGCGTGGAGCGCACCGTGCCCGACGTCCTCGTCGAGGCGGACAAGGACCAGGGGCACGTCAAGCTGAACGTGAACGGCAAGGTGCGCGACTTCGACATCAGTCACGTCGATTCGCTGTGGAAGATGTCGTTCACCATGAAGGACATCTTCGACTTCATCGCCTCCAACATGCGCCCGGTGGAGGACACGCGTGAGGTGGAGTACGCGGCCATCAACGGGATGCTCTCCACGCTCGACCCGCACTCCATCCTGCTCAAGCCGGAGCAGTACCGGGAGATGCGGCTCCAGACGAAAGGGGAGTTCGGCGGGCTGGGCTTCGTCATCCAGATGCGGGAGGGGAACCTGACGGTGATCAAGGTCCTTCCCCAGACGCCTGCTTTCCGCGCCGGCATCAAGCGCGACGACGTGATCCGCAAGATCGGCGAGGAATCCACGGTCAACATGGACCTCAACGAGGCGGTGTCCAAGCTGCGCGGCCCGGTGGGGAGCCGGGTGACGATCACCGTCGATCGCAAGGGCCTGGACAAGCCGATGGTGCTCACCCTGGCCCGCGACATGATCTCCATCGAGTCGGTCCAGTCCAAGCTCCTCGCCGGGAACGTGGGCTACGTGCGCCTGAAGAACTTCCAGGGCAACACCACCCGGGACGTCCAGGCGGCGCTGGCCAGGCTGGGGCAGGAGGCCAAGGCCACCGGCGGGCTGAAGGGCCTGGTCCTCGACCTGCGCGGCGACCCGGGGGGTCTGCTCGAGCAGGCGATCCAGGTGACCGACCTGTTCGTCAGCCAGGGCACCATCGTCACCACCGTGGCCCAGATGGAGCGGGTGCGCGAGGAGAAGCGCGCCCACTCCGACGAGGGCGACGTCACCGTCCCGCTGGCGGTGCTGGTCAATCCCGGGAGCGCCTCGGCCTCGGAGATCGTCGCCGGCGCCCTGAAGAACCTCAACCGGGCGACGATCATCGGCCAGCAGACCTTCGGCAAGGGATCGGTGCAGGTGCTCTACGAGTTCGGCTCCACCTCCGGCAACCCCAACGACGAGAGCGCCCTCAAGCTCACCATCGCCAAGTACCTCACCCCGGGCGACGTCTCCATCCAGGAGGTGGGGATCGAACCGGACATCGAGCTCGTCCCGACCCGCGTCACCGCCGACCGGGTCAACGTCTTCGCCCCGCGCAAGACCATCGGCGAGGCGGACCTGGACCACCACTTCGGAAATCCGGGCAGCCAGGCGACGGCCACCAAGCGCGACGACGTGCTCGGGCGCGAGAAGCCGGTGGCCACGGTGCGCTACCTGAAGGAAGACCCCAAGCAGAAGGACGCCTCGGCCCGCCAGCAGAAGGCGGAGGAAGGCAAGGACCCCAAGCTGTCGCGGACGGACAAGAGCCTGGGCAAGAAGAAGCCGGGCGAGCCGGATCAGCTCCCGGAGGCCGAGCCGGGGCACATCGACGAGGACCTCTACGACCAGCTCGATGCCGAGAGCCAGGACGAGGTGAAGGAGGACTTCGAGGTCCTCTTCGCCCGGGATTTCGTGCTCAAGGCCCCGGCCAACCAGCGAGACCGGATGCTCGCGCTCGGCAAGCCGTTCATCGAGGAGCGCCAGGAGAAGGAGCAGGAGCGGATCAGCGCGGCCATCGCCGCCCTGGGCGTGGACTGGAGCCCTGGACCGAGCCCGAAGGCGCCGCAGATCCAGGCCGTCCTCAGGCCCGGCCCGGAGCGCCGCCTCCAGGCCGGGGAGCGGTTCGAGCTCGAGCTCACCGTGGAGAACCGCGGGCCGGAGGCGATCAAGCGCCTGCGCGCCTGGACGGAGAGCGAGAACCCCCTCCTCGATCGCCGCGAGTTCCTGCTCGGGGCGCTCAAGCCGGGCGAGAAGCGCAGCTGGAAGGTCCCCGTCCAGATTCCCAAGGACGTCACCAGCCGGCGGGACGACGTGACGGTGAAGTTCCTCGACGACGCCGGTCCGCTCCCCGAGACGCTGGTCGCCGAGCTGAACTTCGCCGAGCTTCCGCGGCCGGCTTTCGCCTTCGGCTGGCAGGTGATCGACGACTGCCCGGTCTGCAACGGTGACGGCGTCACCCAGCGCGGCGAGTCGGTGCAGATCCTGGTCGACGTGACCAACGTCGGCTCGGGCAAGGCCCTCGACGCCTTCGCGCAGATCAAGAACGCCGCCGACCAGAACGTGTTCATCGACAAGGGCCGCTACCGCCTGGGGGACATCGCCCCCGGGGAGACGAAGACCGCCCGGTTCCAGCTGGAGGTGAAGAAGGGGTACGTGGGCGAGACCTACCCCCTCAAGTTCGCGGTGGGAGACGTGCAGCTCGAGGAATTCGCCGCCGAGAAGCTCCTGCTCCCGGTCTCGGACCGCCCGCTGGCGGTGGAGGCGAGGAAGGGATTGGTCCGCATCGACGGCGGTGCGGCCGTCTACGGCCGGCCCGATTCCCAGGCGGCAGCCCTCTTCCGCGTGGCCAAGGGCGGCACGGTGGTGCCCGAGCTGGCCCGCGTGGACGGGATGGTGAAGGTGGAGCTGGAGAAGGGCCGGTTCGCCTTCGTGCGCGGGCAGGACGCCCGCGAGGTGAAGACCGCCAAGCCGGCTGCACCGAAGGACTTCCTGTCCGTTCCGTTCCGCGAGCCGCCGCAGATCTCCGTCAACGTCGAGCCGGAGAAGGGCGGGGTGGTGGCCTCGGGGGATCGGTTCACGCTCACCGGCACGGTGAGCGATCCGCTCGGCATCCTGGACATGTACGTGCTGGTCAACGACCAGAAGGTCTTCTTCCGCACCGTGGAGCCCAAGGCCCCGGACACCACCCGGGTGAAGTTCAGCACCGACTTCCCCCTCAAGGAGGGCGCGAACTACGTCCTGGTGGTCGCTCGGCAGACGCCGGACTACGGCGCCCGGCGGGCGCTGGTCATCCGGCGCCGCCCGGCGGCGGTCGCCCAGGCGCTCTCGCATGCCGATGGAGCCGTCGGCGGGTGGACCCGCCCCGAGGGCACGCCTCCCCCTCCGCCTCCCGACGCGCGCGCCGCGGGCAAGCCCTAGGCTCCTCCCGCAGTCCCAGGGTCGGTCAGCGCGGCACGCATCGCCCCCGGACGGTTGGTGATCAGCGCGTCGATGCCCCAGCGGCGGAGCTGGCGCGCCCGGACCGGGTCATCCACCGTCCAGACGCAGATCTCCTTCCCCTGAAGGTGCCAGGCCTGGGCGCGCACCTCGCTGACCAGGACGTCGCCAGGATGAACGGCGTCTCGCCCGGCGAGGCGGGCGAGGACGCCGGCCTCGAGCCAGAAGGGCCGAGCGGGGTCGATCAGGTACCCGCGTCTCAGGGAGGGAGCCCGCGCCGCCAGGGCGAGCAGGCAGAGCGGCTGGAAGGACGACACCACCACCCGCCGCTCCTCTCGGTGCGCAAGCAGCAGCCGGGCCACGCTCGCCGCCAGCCCGAGGCCCGCGCCATCGGCCTTGAGCTCGACGTTGATGCAAGCCGTCCCCGGGAGAGCCTCGAGCACCTCGGACAGGAGCGGGATCCGCGCCGGCGCCCGCCCGCCGGGGGTGCCCACGTCGAGCGTCCGCAGCGTCGACCAGGGTGTCTCCGCCACCCGACCCGGCCGCCCGGCGAGACGGTCCAGGGCATCGTCGTGAAAGACGACCACCTCGCCGCTCCCGCACAGCCGAGCGTCGAGCTCCACGCCCTCCGCGCCCTGGGCCAGCGCGAGCTGGAACGCCTGGAGCGTGTTTTCCGGCGCATCGGCGCTCGCGCCGCGGTGGCCGAGGATGCGCATCTCGGGCGGGGTGCACCTCCGTTGGAGAACGGCTACGGCGCCGGTGCCATGCCGGTCAAGCCCGGGGGGCGTGTCCCGGGCCCCTTGCGCCCGGGACCCCGCCGATGCGAGGGTGCCCGGCGATGCCGCGCGTCGGACTCGGAGAGCTGCTGGTCATCGGCTTCGTGCTGCTGGTGGTGCTCTCCGCCTCGCGCATGGCGGCGCTGGGAAATGCCCTCGGCAAGTTCGTCTACTCCTTCCGCAAGGCGGCGCGCGGCGAGGGCTTCGTCGACGCCCGCCCCCTGCCCCGCGCGTCTCCCGCCGAGGAGGCCGAGGCCACGCCCGCCGAGCACCCGCCGGCCGGCCCCACGCGTTCCTGAAGGGCCCCGCGCGGAGGTCAGGCGTCGTCGTCGAGGGTGACCGCCGCCGGCTCGGGCGCAGCCAGGCGCTCGGGCGAACCGGACCGGAGCAGGTGGCGCGCCTCGGCGCGGACGCTGGGGTGCAGCCCCCCGTCGCCCGCCACCTCCTCCCAGTCCGAGCGGACGAGCAAGGGCAACAGCTTCACCCCCACCTCGGGCGGCAGGTAGGGATTCAAGACGAGCGCCCGGCGGACGGCCCGTCGCTGACCCCAGCGAGACCGCCAGATCTCCACCAGCGGAGCGGCGGCGGCGGGCCGGCGCGCGGCCAGCCGCACGACGCGCTCCTCGGTAAGCCGTGGGTTGAGGAGCAGGTTTCGGACCACCGTCGGGTGACTGGCCCGGGCCAGCCGAGAGAGGGCATCCGGGTCACGCGCGCAGCGGGCCCGGGTCTTGAGGAAGCCCAGCGTCTCCGGGAAGGTGCGTGCGTCGGTGCGCGCTCCGGCGTCCTCGTCCAGGCTTCGCCACGCCGGCCCGGAAGCGAGGAGGCCGGCCACCTCCTCACCGAGCGCCTCGGGCGGAAGGAGGGCCAGGGTGCCCCCCACCTCTCGCGCCAGGCGCGGATCCTCGAGGGCGGAGAGGACGGCGCCGAGCACGCACAGCGCGGCTTCGTCCCCGGAGCGTGACAGGGCCAGGAGGTTGGTCAGCATCCGGGCGGCGTCGGGCGGGGCCAGGGCACGGAGCGCGCGGGCCACCGCGTGCCGGCGGAGGGCCGCGCCCCCGGCCACCGCGTGCATGCGCTGGACGAATCGTACCGCGTCCTCCGATGGGTGGGACCTCCCGACGGTCATGGCGGTCAGCGGCCGTCCACCGCGGCCGCGCTGACCTTGAGCCGCAGCCCGGTGAGCTCGGCCGGGGGTTCGTCGAAGAGCACCACGAAATCGGTGCCCAGCCCGGGGGCCAGGAGCGGCGCTCCCTGCTGGAGCCGGGCGCGCAGCGCCTCGACATCCCGCCGGGTGCCGGCCTCCACCATCTCCTCGGGGGTGGGAAGGATTCCGGCCAGCCCCTCGGCCGACCCCAGGAGCTGGCTGCCGTCCCAGAGCTCGGCACGGACGCGGACCTGCCCCGGACGGTCGCCCCGGTTCTCCACCCGGCCCCGGACGTAGGCCAGCGGTCTTCCCCCGCGCGTCTCGTAGAGCCCGTTGCTGACATCGAGGGTGACGATGCCGCGCGGGGGGACGAAGAGGGACGCCCAGCGCCTGGGGGACAGCGCGCCCCAGTCGAGGCGCCCCTCGTTGACGTAGACGTTGCCCACGGCGGCGAGGACGAGAAGGAGCAGTGCGGCGATGCCCACGTTCACCACCGCCGCGCTCACCCGGCGCGCCCGGCCGAGCTCGCGGCGTTCCTCCAGGCCGAGGACGCCGGCCGCGGTGGGAGGGCGCGTCACCCGGCCGATCGGAACGGACACCACCGGCGCCAGCCCGGCCGGCGTCGGCGCGGGGGCCTCGGGCACGTCGGGCACGGCATCCGGAACGTCGGCGAGAAGCGAGGCGGGCGCGGCCGGCGCCGGGGCCGGCGGCGGCTCGGGCATCTCGAAGAGCGCGGCCCGTTCCGCGGTGCTGTCCTGCGCCCCCGGACCGACCGGGAAGGGCTCCTCGTCGAGTGGCGTGGCGCTCTTGCCGAACAGCTCCCCGGTCGGCGTCCGTCCGGAGGGCGGCACGAGCGGGGCCGGCCGAGGAGTGCGCTCCAGGCCCGGGTCGCTGCGCTCGGCGGGCTCACGCCGATGGCCCGGAGAGGTCGGCGTGCGCGTGGGAGCGGCCGGAGCTCCGGCGAAGGCGTCGAAGTCCAGGGCGCGGTCGGAGGGCGGGGGGGGCGACGGCACCGGCATCGAGCCGGTC
>DASPUU010000312.1:0-3898 GCA_035622755.1 Myxococcaceae bacterium | reverse complement strand
ACCACGTCCCGCTGCACGTCGAGCTTCTTCTGGTCGAGGGCGTCGAGCAGGAAGCCCATCCGGTCGCTCTCCAGCCACAGCCCGAGCTCGAGCTGGTTGCTGGGAAGCACCTCGAAGTAGTTCGTCCGGTCGAGGTTGGTGGTGCCGTTCACCCCGGTGGCGCCGGCCGCCTGGAGCCGGCCGAAGAAGTCCACCTCGTTCCCCGGCCGGTGCTTGCTGCCCTGGAACATCATGTGCTCGAAGAGGTGGGCGAACCCGCTCTTGCCCGGGGCCTCGTTGGCCGCGCCCACGTGGTACCAGACCATCACCGCCACCACCGGCGTGCGATGGTCCTCGGAGAGGATGACCCGGAGGCCGTTGGGCAGGGTGTACTTCTCGAACGGGACGAGCGTCGCGGCGGGCGGAGCCGCGGCGAGGGCGAGCGAAGCGACGAGCGGAACAAGCACGGGGCGTCTCCAGAGGCGGCGGCCGGACGGGCTCGGGGGGCGGATGCCTTATGCCCTCGGCCGCCCCGGGAGCAAGGGGCTCGTCGTCAGGCCGGCTCCTGCTGCGTCAGGCAGTGCAGGGTTCCCAGGCCCCAGACCAGGTCCACGGCGTGGATGCCCACCACCTCCCGCGCGGGGAACAGCCGGGCGAGCGTGCCCAGGGCCACCCGGTCCGCCGGGTCATTGAAGGTCGGGACCAGGACGACCCGGTTGGCGATGTAGAAGTTGGCGTAGCTCGCCGGGAGCCGCTGCCCCTCCCAGACCACCGGCCGGGGCATGGGCAGCGCGACGACGCGGAGCGGGCGGCCGTCGGCGTCGGTCATCGTGGCGAGCCGCCGCCGGTTCTCCTCGAGACGGGCGTGGTTGGCGTCCGTCCGGTCGCCCTCGGTGGCCAGGACGACGGTGGTCTCGTCGACGAAGCGCGCCAGGTCGTCCACGTGCCCGTGGGTGTCGTCGCCGACGATGCCCTCCCCGAGCCAGAGCACCTTGCGCACGCCGAGCTGCTCGGAGAGGACGCGCTCCAGCTCGGAGCGGGTCAGACCCGGGTTTCGCGCCTGGACCGGCGAGAGCAGGCACTCCTCGGTGGTGAGCAGCGTCCCCGCGCCGTTGACGTCGATGCTCCCCCCTTCGAGCACCACCTCCTGCACCTTGCCGCCGAAGCGGGCGGTGGGCTTCCACTGCCGGCGGCCCTGGGCGCGGGCGATGAGGTCCGGGACGGCGTCGTCCCTCCGGTGGTTGGGGTACTTGGCCCAGCCGTCGAAGCGCCAGTGGGTGAGGGCCACCTCGCCCTCCGGGTGGACGACGAAGAGCGGCCCGTGGTCGCGCGTCCACACCCGGTCGGTGCGGATGTGGAAGAAGTCGACCATCTCCAGATCAACGCCGGCCCGCCGCAGCACCCGCCGCGCGATGCGCTCGTGGCCGGGCCCGTTGACCTCGATGCGCACCCGCTCGGAGCGCGAGAGCCAGCGGACGATCTCCGCGTAGACCAGCGGGATGGCCGGAAACTTCCCCGGCCAGTCGCTTCGCTCGTGCGGCCAGGCGATCCAGGTGGCGGCGTGCGGCTCCCACTCCGCCGGCATGCGGAAGCCGAGGGCCGCCGGGGTGCGCCTCATTCGTCGATCATCCGCCGGGTGATGGGGCCGTAGGCGTCGATGCGCCGGTCGCGGAGGAAGGGCCAGCTGCGCCGGACCTCCTCAACCCGGGCCGGGTCACACCGCCCGACGAGGATCTCCTCCTCCGTGCGGCTGGCCTCGGCCAGCACCACCCCGAACGGATCGGAGAGGAAGCTCCCACCCCAGAACTCCAGGCCTCCGTCCGGAGGCCCCTCGTGGCCCACCCGGTTCACCGCGGCGACGTAGACGCCGTTGGCGATGGCGTGCGAGCGCTGGATGGTCTGCCAGGCGGAGGCCTGGGCCGCGCCGTGCTCCGCCTTCTCCCGCGGGTGCCAGCCGATGGCGGTGGGGTAGAAGAGGATGTCCGCCCCGGTGAGCGCGGTGAGCCGGGCCCCCTCCGGGTACCACTGGTCCCAGCAGACCAGCGTCCCCAGGCGCCCGTGGGCCGTGGGGAAGCTCTTGAAGCCCAGGTCCCCGGGGGTGAAGTAGAACTTCTCGTAGTAGAGCGGGTCGTCCGGGATGTGCATCTTCCGGTAGAGGCCCAGGGTGCTCCCGTCGGCGTCGAGGACGACCGCGGTGTTGTGGTAGAGGCCCGGCGCCCGCTTCTCGAAGACGCTGGCCACGATCACCACCCGGAGCTCGCGGGCCAGCGGTCCGAGCCGCTCGGTGGTCGGTCCGGGGATGGGCTCGGCCAGGTCGAAGAGCGCCGCGTCCTCGCGCTGGCAGAAGTACTGGCTCCGGAAGAGCTCGGGAAGGCAGACCACCTCGGCGCCGCGCCTGGCCGCCTCGCGGATGCGCGCCGCCGCCCGGTCCAGGTTCTCGGCCGGGTCCGTCGAGCAACGCATCTGCACCAGGCCGACGGTGAAGGGCGTTCGGGTGCTCATCGCGCTCCGGCACGCTGCCCAGCGCGCCCTCCGGTGTCAACCGCCGCCCCGCCGCCCCCGGGCTCAGCGTCCGGCGGCCATCAGCCGCTCGATCTCCCCCGGGTCCCGGGGGATGGCGCCGCTGAGGAGCTCCGACCCGCCGGCGGTGATGAGGATCTCGTCCTCGATGCGCACCCCCGTCCCGCGCTGGGGGATGTAGATGCCCGGCTCGACGGTGATCACCGCTCCGGCGGGGAGCGGCGCGTCGTAGTCGCCGGCGTCGTGCACCTCGAGCCCGACGAAGTGGCAGCAGCCGTGGATGGCGTAGTCGCCGTACCCGGCGTCCTCGATGACCTTGCGCACGGCGGCGTCGACGTCCGCCACCCGCACACCGGCCCGGGCGGCGGCGATCCCGGCGTTCTGTGCCTTGAGGACGATGTCGTAGAGGACGCGCTGCTCGGCGGTGTACTTGCCGTTCACCGGATAGGTCCGGGTGATGTCGGCGGCGTAGTACTCGGCCTCGCCGGCGGCGTCGATGAGGATCAGCTCGCCGGCCTTCATCGTCCGGTCGTCCTTGGGGTAGTGGAGGAAGGTGGAGTTGGTCCCCGACCCGACGATGGAGTCGTAGGCCACGTGCCGCGAGCCGGCCTTCCGGAAGGCGGATTCCACCGCGTCCTTGACCTGGAACTCGGTGGCGCCGGGACGGATGGCCTTCAGCGCGGCGGCGTGCCCGGCGCCGGTGTAGGCGATGGCCTGGCGCATGAGCTGCAGCTCGGCCGGCTCCTTGACCTCGCGCATCCGGGCCAGGGTGCCGTTCAGGTCGCTCACCTTGCACCCGTAGGTGCGTTCCAGGGTCTTCCCGTAGAGCTCCATCACCCGGGGCTTGGGACGGGGGTCGGCGACGAAGCGGCCGAGGTAGACCAGCCCTCCCCGGTGGACGCAGGCGTCGACCAGCGCGGTGGGCAGGGCGCGGAGGCGGAAGATGGTGGCGATGCCGGTGGAGACCTCGAGCGCATTCGAGGGGAGCATCGCCCGCGCGCCGTGGACCCGCTCACCCTCGGAGTCGAGGGGGGAGAGGAAGAGGATCTCCCGGGCCATGGTGTAGAAGGGAGGCGGCTTGGCGGTGGGCTGGAGCAGCAGGCCGGCCTCCGGCTCGTCGATGCCGGTGAGGTAGTAGAAGTCCATCCCCTCCCGGGCCCCTTCGAACTTCATCTCGTTGACCACCAGCGCCGCGCCGGTCTTGAACTTTTCCATCACCGCCTGGCGCCGGCGCCGGTAGACGTCCGGTCCGAGCGTTCCGCGCGGGCCGACGGGGGGAATCTCCGGCATGCCCGGCACGGGCGCGGCCAGGGCACCCACCGGCGCCGGTCGAGGGACGGAACGGTCCTCGGCCGGGTCGGCGGCCGCGGCCGGACCGGAGAGCGCGAGGACGGCGGTG